>NZ_JAHSQD010001045.1 GCF_020103755.1 Streptomyces sp. LS1784 | reverse complement strand
TGCTGCGCCCCGCCGGGGACGACCCGCCCCCGGCCGCGTACCGCCCGGTGCTCGGCCCGCTGGTGGAGTCCCGCGCACCGATCGCCCTGGTCGCCCCGCCCGGGCTCGGGGTCACCGCGTGCGAGATCGCCCGGCTGGGGGCGCCGACGCACCCACCGCTGGTGGTGCTGCTCGACGAAGCCGTCGACCCGACGGCGGTGGCAGGCCTGCTGGGAGGCCTGCCGCGGCGTCGCTGAGGCCTCCGGCGTGGCTAGAGTGGCCGCGTGGCCCGCTTCGTCCTGATCCGCCGTACGCCGCTGCCGCCCGCCGAGTGCTGGGAGCGGCTGACGGCCTGGCCCCGGCACGGGGACCGGGTGCCCTTCACCCGGGTCCGCGTGGTCCGGGGCACCGGCCGGGAGGCGGGCGACGTCCTCCTGGCCCGGACGGCCCTCGGCCCGCTCCGCTTCGACGACCCGATGGAGATCGCCGCGCTGGTCGCCCCCGGCCCCGGCCGGGACGGGCAGTGCCGGCTCGTCAAGCGAGGCGACCCGGTGCACGGCTGGGCCGAGCTGCGGGTCCGGGCGGTGGGCGGCGGCAGTGCGGCGGTCTGGACGGAGGAGCTGACGGTGGCCGGCCTGCCCCGGCTGCTCGATCCTGCCCTTTCCCGGGCCGGGCGGCTGGTCTTCGGCCGGGTGCTGGAGCACCTGCTGGGTCCGTAGGCGGCCGCGGCCCCACGCCGCAGGCGGACTTCCCCGCCGACCACCGGGGCCGGGCCGGGATGCCCACCCGCGTGGAGAGGCGGCGGCTACACCCGCGAAGGGGGCGGGCGGGCTGTGCACCGACCCCTACGCCAGCCGGCGCCCCCGCACGGCTCGCCCTCGGTCCGGTCAGCCGTCGCGCCGGTCGCCGTAGCGCCGCTGCCACTCCCGGGCACGGGCGTTGTGCCACTCCACGCCGTCCGCCGCCTGGCGCTCGGAGAGGCCGCTCAGTCGGGCGACGACGCTCAACGGCACGGGCTCGTCACACTCGGCGAGAGTCCGGCAGACCTTGGCGGCCCACTGCTCCTCGGGGACGAAGGGGCGGTGGCGGTAGTCCTCGATCAGGGTGGCCAGGTGGTCCACGGAACAGGCCAGGACGACCCGCTTGCCGTCCAGGTCGGGATTGGTGGAGTGCAGGGCGGAGGAGTCCGGCACCAGGGCGCCGAGCAGGTCGGCACTGGCGACGGCTCGTCCGCAGTGGTCGCACAGGTCGAGCGCTCGCGCGTCGTCGCCGGCAGGATCGCCCGCCGGGGGTCCGATGTCCTCCATGTTTTCCGCCTACCCCGCGAGGCCGGTGCCAACCGGGGCCCCGCAGGCCGCTGCCCTGCACCGGGCCACGGCGGCCCGGTGCAGGGCAGCCGGGTTCCGCGGGTCAGCGGCCCGCCCGGCG
>NZ_JAHSQD010001044.1 GCF_020103755.1 Streptomyces sp. LS1784 | reverse complement strand
CGGCGGTGCGGTCGGCGCCGGTGCGGGGGCCGTCGAGCCGGTACTGCCGCGCGGTTTCGGCGGCAGTGTCCGCGGTGGCGGACGCGGGCGCCGACGGGCGGTCAGGGGAGGCTGCCTGGGCGGTGAGCGGGGTGGCGAGGGCGAGGGCCAGCAGGACGGCGGTGGCCGCGGCGGGCTTCCCTCGGCGGGGCAGTCGCATGACTGTCCTCCTGTGGGGGTCCGTGGGGGCGGAACGGTGGAGGAGGTGAGGCGCGCGCCAGCATGATGGTCCGCCAGTGTCATGGGTTCGTCAAGGCATGGGGAAGGTCGGGGAAAGGGGCGCGCGGAGGCACGGGCGGGGCAGGAGGCCGGACCGCGACTCAGGAGGCCTGGCGGGTCCCACAGGTCGCCAGGCTGCACCAGCGCCGCCGGCCGCTCGCATCCAGGAAGAGCCAGCCGCAGCCACTGCTGGGGCAGCGGCGGACGGTGAACCGGCGCGGGTCGGCGAGCAGTTCGGCAGCCGCCCGGGCGGCTGCGTACAGCGGCAGCCGCAGGCCGGACGCCGGTGGCAGTCGCCAGTACGCCAGGCCGTCCTCACCCCGGGTGAAGACCGCCGATCGGCCGGCCTCCTGCACCACCGCCGCCACCGCGCCGAAGGCGGCGCCGTCCTGCGGGTCGGTCAGGCACGCGTAGAGGGCCGACCGGAACACACGGGCGTCGGCGAGCACGGCGGCCGACTCCTCGGGCCGCTCCGCCGCCCGGCGGAGCAGCGCCTCGACGACCCCTTCGTCGGCGAGGTCGTGATGGCCTGCCCAGACCGCGAGCGTGGGGTAGCCGCGCAGCCAGTCCGACCCGGGGCTCGGCGCGACGGTCGGCGCGGCACCCCAGCCTGCATAGGTGTTGCAGAACTCCAGCGCCGGATGGCCGCCCGCGCTCCACGGCAGCCACTGCTCACCGACCCGCACCGCGTACAGCGGCGCCGCGGGTCGGTCCAGCCGGGGGTCGGCCCGCAGGATGCGGTCGTGCAGGGCGGCGAGTTCGGCGCCGGGCTCGACCCCGAGGCCGTCCACCAGCACGCGTCGGGTGCGGCGGTAGAGGGCGAGCGCCTCGGCCTGCCGGCCGGCCCGGTAGAGGGCGGTCATCAGGGCGAGGACGAGACGCTCGCGGGACAGGAGGTCGTCGGCGGGAAAGCCGCCCGAAGCCCCGGCGGACGCGGAGTTCTCGTCGGAGGGCGACCCGGCGGTGCCGGGCGCCCCGGCCGAGGGTGCGGCCAGATCGGCGAGCACCTGCTCGTGCCGGCCCATGGCGAGCAGGATCTCGGCCCGCTGCTCCAGGGCGGACAGCCGCAGCTCGACCAGCCGGCGGCCGAGCCGCCCGCGCAGCGCCTCGTCGGCGACGTCCGCGAGCAGCGGTCCGCGCCAGAGCGCGAGCGCC
>NZ_JAHSQD010001043.1 GCF_020103755.1 Streptomyces sp. LS1784 | reverse complement strand
CGCGCCCACCGGTGGCGGCAGCGACGCCCCGGATGCACGCCCGGCCCCCGCGTCGGGCGCCGTCCTGGCGGCCGTCGAGGACGGCGCGGGCGCTGCCGTCCCCACCACGCAGGGCCTCCAGCAGGCGCTCGCCGCCGCCCTCGCCGACAAGAGCCTCGGCGAGGTCACCTTCGCCGTCGCCGACGCCGGCACCGGCCGACTCCTGTACGGCTCCGGGGAGAACGCACCGGCCACCCCCGCCTCCACCACCAAGCTGGCCACCGCGATCGCGGCCCTGTCGCTCGTCCCGGGCGACACCCGGCTGCACACCCGGGTGGTCCGGGGCATGGACCCGGGCACGATCACCCTGGTCGGCGGCGGCGACCCGACGCTCACCGCGCTGCCCGCCGACCAGGTGCAGATCGGCGGGCAGCCCGCCGACGCCGACACCGCCCCCGCCTCACTGGACGCCCTCGCCCAGCAGACCGCCGGCACCCTCCAGAGCCTCGGCACCGCGACGGTCCAGCTGGACTACGACCTGTCGATGTACACGGGCAGCCCGCAGCACAAGAACCACGACGGGCAGAACATCGCCCTGGTGGTCCCGCTGATGGTGGACGAGGGCAGGGTGGACCCGAAGAGCCGGGAGGACGCGCCGGACCGGGTCGCCGACCCGGCGGCCGCGGCCGCCGAGACCTTCGCCGCGCTGCTCAAGGCCCGCGGCATCACCGTGACGGGCAAGGCCAGACCCGCCGCCGCCCCCGCCCCCGCCCCGACCGTCTCCGGCACGGCCCCCCTCGGTGAGGTCCACTCACCGACCGTCGCCCGGCTGGTCGAACGTCTGCTGACCACCTCCGACAACCAGCTCGCCGAGGCGATCGCCCGCCAGGTCGCGATCGCCGCCCACCAGCCGGCGAGCTTCGAGGGCGCCGCGGCCGCCATCACCCAGGAACTCGCCCGGCTCGGCGTTCCGATGGGCAACGTGCTCCTCAACGACGGCAGCGGCCTGCACCCGGGCAACGCGATCCCGCCCGCCGTCCTGGTCCGACTCCTCGTGCTGGCCGCCTCCGAGCAGCACCCCACCCTGCGCCCGGTGCTCACCGGCCTCCCGGTCGCCGGCTTCACCGGCACCCTCAACAAGCGCTACGGCTCCGGGTCAGGCGCCGCCGACGCGGCCGGCCTGATCCGCGCCAAGACCGGCACCCTCACCGGCGTCAACACCCTCGCGGGCACGGTCGTCGACGCCGACGGCCGCCTCCTCGCCTTCGCCGTCATGACCCGCAGCGCGGCCGCCGACACCGCCCGTGCCGCCATGGACCGCGTCGCCGCCCGCCTCGCCACCTGCGGCTGCCACTGACCGAGCCCCGCCCCACCCGGGGTCTCCGTACGGCCGGGCACGGCGCGGTCCTCCCGGACCGCCGCGGCCACGGGCAC
>NZ_JAHSQD010001042.1 GCF_020103755.1 Streptomyces sp. LS1784 | reverse complement strand
CGAGGCGGTGGACGCGCTGGTGGCGGTGCTCGCCGACTGGGCCCGCGGCCCGGGCGGCTGGGCCGGGCCCGCGACGACGGAGGGCGCCCGGCTGGAGCGGCCGGTCGGCGTGGTGACGATGGCCTCCTCGACCAGGCCCCAACTGGTCGGCAGCCTGGGCGCGCGGATCGCCGAGATCGGGCGGCTGCCGCTGCTCGGCCGGATCGGGTACGCCGGGGGGCTGCCCCCGCACGGTGCCCGCAGCAACAGCGCCCAGCGGCTGCACTCGCTGGCCGGCTCGCTGGTCCTGCCGCCGGAGGTGGAGCAGGCGGTGGCCGCCGCCGGGGGGCCGGTACTGCTGGTGGACGACCTCGTCGACTCGGGGTGGACGGTCACCGTGGCCGCCCGGCTGCTGCGCCGGGCGGGGGCGAGCGCGGTGCTGCCTCTGGTGCTGGCCGTACAGGGGTGACGGGCCAGCGGAAGGCCGCCGAAGGAGCCTTCTTGTTCACCCGAACGGCCTAACGGAAAGGATCAAGCGAAGCGATTTCGATCACACCGGTGGACCGACCCGAGAAAGGAGTGGCCACCATGTCAGTGGTGGTTCGCCCCGCCCTCCGAGCGCTGTGGATCAAGGCCTGGAGGCGCCTCCGCAGCGTTCGACCCGCCGTGGAACATATCCGGCAGACCATGGGCTATCGGATGGCGTTCATCATTTCATCGTTGCCGCTCTGCCCTCGATGCCCCGAGAATTGGAAGGTACCCGAGACCCGGTCCGCTGGACCCGCCCTTCGGCGTACCCAGGCACCCGCCTGCCCACGGGCCAGGAAGGAGGATCGTGATCAACGGTATCGGCCGAGGTCAGAATCCCTTCTCCGGGAGCCCGGAACCCAGACGGGTGCTGGATCTGGAGGCCTGGACCGCCTCGGGGATCCCGTTGCTGCGCGCCCCCCGCGAGTTCGTTCTGGAACTGCACCAGCGCCACCTGCCCCAGCCGGGCACCGTCGCGGTCGCCGTCCTGGACGCGCTCCACCGCCTCGTCGCCTCGGCCTCGTTCACCCCCTGGCCGCACGACACGGACGGCTGGCAGCACCGCAACGCCCTGCTGACACACCTGCGCCGGATCATCCCGCACGACCTGCGGCTGCCCGAGCCGACCCGGACGGCCGTGCTGCTGCGCTGCCGCGACGGCGCACCCGGCTGGACGGAGCAGGACGGCGCCTGGATGTGGGCGCTGCGGGACGCGTCCGTGCTGCACGGGCTGCGTTGCGGCGCGTACATCGGACTCACCCCGGCGGGCTGGCAGGTCCTCGGCGACGGGCGGGGCGGACGCAACCCGCACGCGGGCTCGTGGGCCGACGGGCCGGTGCACACCGTGACGGAACTGCCGCCGCGCAGCCAGCGCACCCGCCAACTGGCGGCCGACCCGGCCAAGCGCGCAGAGGACGCGGCCCG
>NZ_JAHSQD010001041.1 GCF_020103755.1 Streptomyces sp. LS1784 | reverse complement strand
AACTGGTCGGCCGTACGGTCCGCGAGGCGCTGGCGGGCGCCGGCCCGGCCGAGGCGGCGGCGGCCCGCGCGGACGGCTTCCTGCGCCGGCTGCCACACGGCTGGGACACCCCGCTGGACGAACTCCGTCTCTCCGGAGGCGAGTTGCAGCGCCTCGGGCTCGCCCGGCTGCTGGCCCGGCCCACCCGGGTGGTCGTCCTGGACGACGCCACCTCGGGCCTGGACCTCGCCACCGAGTACCAGGTCACCGAAGCCCTCGACCACGCCACCCACGGCCGCACCCGCCTGGTGATCGCCCACCGCGCCACCATCGCCGCCCGCGCCGACCTGGTCGCCTGGCTGGACGCCGGCCTCCTCCGCGCCCTCGCCCCGCACGACACCCTGCTCGCCCACCCCGACTACCGCGCCACCCTCGCGGACACGGCCCTCCAGGCGACGGCCGCCGGGTGACGGCCCCCACAGAAAGCCGACCGGCCCGACTTCTCGCGCCGCGGCCGAGAGACGAGCCCCACGCACAGCGAGCCCGCACAGGAAGTCGACGGGCCCGACTTCTCGCGCAACGCCCGAGCCCGCCCACAGCCGAGAGACAGGCCACCGTGCAGTCCACGCCACCACGCAACCCCCTCACCCCACCCGGCCGCGCGAAAAGTCGACGGCATCGACCTCTCACGCCACCAGCCCCACACCGGCACCACCGCGCACGCGGTCCGGCGCCGGGGCCGCGCCTACACGCCCGCGCGGGAAGTCGGCCCGGCCGACTTCTCGCGTTCGGCGTTTCGCCCGGGTGGGAGTTGCTGTTGCGGCAGTTGGCGGTCACGCGGCGGCCGTTGGTGCGGATGCTCCTGTGGTCCGGGGTGGAGGCGCTACCGCCGTTGGTGTCCGGGCTGTTCGTCTCGGCCGCTGTCGACCAGGGCTTCCTGATCGGGCGGCCCGGGGTCGGGGTGGCCTGGTTGGGCGGGTTCGGCGCGGCCATGGCCGTCCGGGCGTACGCGACGCGGGCCGGGTTCCCGTACCTGGCGGGGGTGGTGGAGCCCCTGCGGGACGCCCTGGTCGAGCGGGTGGTCCGCAGTGCGCTCGCCCGGCCGTCGGCCGATCCGGCCGAGGTCGCCAGGCTCACCGAGCAGGTGGAGTCCGCACGGCAGTTGACCGCCACCCTGCTCCGCACGCTGCGCGGGGTGGGGGTCACGCTGGTCGCCGCCCTGATCGGGCTGGCGCTGCTCGCACCTGCCGTACTGCCGCTGGTCGTGCTGCCGCTGCTGGCCGCCGGGCTGCTGTTCGCGCGGCTGCTGCGCCCGATGGTGACCCGCAGGCGGGCGGTGGTCCTGGCCGAGGAGCGGCTGGCCGCCGAGGCCGGGCGGGCGCTGCACGGGTTGCGCGACGTCCAGGCCGGCGGCACCGGGGAGGAGGTCGCCCGCGCGCTGACCGAGGCCGCCCAGGCGAGCGCC
>NZ_JAHSQD010001040.1 GCF_020103755.1 Streptomyces sp. LS1784 | reverse complement strand
CGCCTCCGCGGGGTGCGGCTCCGTCCGTCCCGCCGCCCGCCGTCCCGCCGCCCGGGTACGAACCGCAGCCGGGTTACGGGCCGCCGCCCGGGTACGGACCGGCCGCCGCGTCCCCGCCCGCCCTGGGCAGTTGGGGCGCCGGGCAGTCGTACGACAAGCCGTCGACCTTCCAGCGCCTGCTGACCGCGGCGCACTGGCGTCCGGCGGTCAAGGCGGCCGTCGCGCCGACCCTCGTCCTGCTGGCCGCCGCGCTGATCGCGGCGATCCCGAGCGACTACCGGTACGAGTACCGGTTCCAGTCGGCCGGCTTCGGCGAGCGCTTCGGCTCGACGCTGTCGATGGCCCTGAACGCGCTCGGCGCACCGTTCCGGCTCGGGTACCAGAGCCCGCTGAGCCAGGGCCGGACCGACCGGCTGGAGATCGCCCTCCGGGTGCTGCCGATGACCGTCACCGTGCTCTGGTGCCTGGCGCTCTGGCTCGGCCTGCGGGCCGGGCTGCGCCGGCGCAAGGCGGTGGCGGGCCAGCTCACCCGCGGTCAGGCCGCCGGCGAGGCGATCCGCACCGCCCTGGTCCTCGCGGCGGTGAGCGGGTTGCTCGGGCTGGTCGGCAGTACGGACTGGCACCCCGCGGGCAGCACCGTGAAACCCGACTACTTCGGCTCCGGCGGCCAGAAGCCCGGCCGGCCGCTGATCACCGCGGACTCCGGCTGGCTGGAGGCGGTCGCCTGGACCGCAGCGGTGGCCGCTCTGCTGACCTTCGTCGTCTACGGCACCGACGCGCTGCGCTGGGCCGCCTGGCGCAGCCGCGCGGTGCGCGGCTGGGCGGTGTCCGCGCTGGCCGCCGGGCAGGCGCTGGCGATCTCGGTGGGGCTGTCCTCGGTGACGGCCTTCGTGCTGGTCGCCGCCAACAGCGAGAGCGGTGCGCAGACCGGGATCTCGCTGGCCTTCCTGCCCAACCTCGGCCTCAACCTGCTCGGCTTCGGCTCGGGCGCGACGTTCCGGACGCACTCCGGCCTGTCCGGCAGCGGCGACTCCCGCAGTGACGGCTCCTGGGGCGACCGCAGCGCCGAGGCCGACTTCTCCTTCTTCGACCTGCACGACCTGCACGACCTGACCGGCGACTGGCGCTGGGCCGGTCTGCTCGCGCTCGCCTCGGCGGTCCTGCTGGGCTGGACGGCGTTCCGGCGCGGGCTGGACGCGGCCGACCGGCTGCGCCTGGCGGCCGTGCACGCCGGGGCGCTCACCCTGCTGATGACCGTCTCCGGCGCGCTGCTGACGCGGACCATGTTCACCTCGGGCTGGGTCGGCTCGGGGCGGATGGAGTTCTCCGAGGAGGAGTCGGTCGGGCTGGTGTTCCTGAGCGTGCTGGTGGCCAACGCGGTCTGGGCGCTGGCCGGCGCGCTGCTGGTGCCGCCGCTGCTGGCGGCCGTCCGCGGCCGGGGCGCG
>NZ_JAHSQD010000104.1 GCF_020103755.1 Streptomyces sp. LS1784 | reverse complement strand
GGCGCCACCGGTGCTCCCGCCCCCGACGCCGGCGCCTCGGGAGCCCCCGCACCAGCCAAGCCCGCCCCGCCCGCCGACGCCGGACTGCCCGCCAAGCCGGGCGCCGACCTGGCGGCCAAGCTGGTCTCCGCGCTGAACGCGATCGACCCTGAGATCGTCGGCGGCAAGCCCGACCAGGCCGTGGACCGGGCACGCAACCAGTGCCAGTCGATGTACCAGTTCCCCAAGGACGAGCAGAAGCTGGTCGAACTGGCCAACCAGCGCTTCACCTCCGCCGACCACCCGCAGGGCTTCGGGCCGGAGACCGCAGCGAAGATCAACGAGGCGCTGCTCGCCACGCTCTGCCCTCCGTCCCGCTGATCCGGTCCACAGACCCGAAGATCCGCAGATCCACGCCACCATGAACCGCCCGGTGTCCTGAGCGCCGGGCCGCCGTGGCCGCGCCCCTCCCTGGGTGCGCGGCCACGGCCTTCTCGTTTCCGGCACCTTTCGCCGTCGCCGCCACCGCCACCGCCACCGGTACCGGTACCGGTACCGGTACCGACGCCGACCGCCGAAGGCCCTGACGCCCCCTCCGGCGAACCCGCCGACATTCCCACCCGCCCTCGACGTCCTTCCACTCCCTTCGCCCGCGCGGGCCGTATGCTGACGAACTGTTAGGTCTCTTGACAGACCAGTGGTCTATTCCAAACATAAGCATGTCGATCCGACCGGGATGCACTGTGGGGGTGTGACCACCGGCGGCTGAGGCACTGCCCTGCCATGTTCCGCTCCACCCCCGCTCCGTACGGCGCGCGCATTCGCACGCCGCCCGCGTCCACGCGAGTCGGTGGGCCTTCGCACGCCCTCACGCCCGCACGCCCGATATCCGACCCGGCCCCGGGACCGCGGCCGACCCCACACGGCCGCCCGGCCCGGACCGGCCAAATCTCCCCAACGTCCTGCCCCACCAAGTCTGTTGGAGAATCCATGCGCCTCCGCCGAACAGTCCAGGCCGTGTTGACGGCCTGCGCCACGCTGGCCGCCTCGGCCGGCCTGGTCGCCGCCGGGACGAGCTCCGCCCAGGCCGCCACCCCGCTTCCCAGCCGGGTCTTCGCCCCCTACTTCGAGGCCTGGACCGGCCAGAGCCCAGCCCAACTGGCCGCGCAGTCTGGTGCCAAGCACCTGACCATGGCGTTCCTCCAGACCGCCACCAAGGGCTCCTGCACGCCGTACTGGAACGGCGACTCCTCCATGCCGGTGTCCTCCTCGACCTTCGGCGCCGACATCGCGACCATCCGCGCCAACGGCGGGGACGTGATCCCGTCGTTCGGCGGCTACACCGCCGACAACACCGGCACCGAGCTGGCCGACAGCTGCACCGACGTGAACCAGATCGCGGCCGCCTTCGAGAACGTGATCACCACCTATGACATCAGCCGGATCGACCTCGACATCGAGGACAACTCGCTGACCAACAGCGGCGGGATCGATCGCCGCAACAAGGCGATCAAGCTCGTGCAGGACTGGGCCGCCACCAAGGGACGGAACATCCAGTTCTCCTACACACTGCCGACCACCACCTCCGGGCTGGCCGACAGCGGCCTCGCGGTGCTGCGGAACGCGGTCAGCAACAACGCGCGGATCGACGTCGTCAACATGATGACCTTCGACTACTACGACAACGCCACCCACGACATGGCGGCCGACACCCAGACCTCCGCACAGGGCCTCTACAACCAGCTCGCCAGGCTGTACCCGTCCAAGACCCCCGCCCAGCTGTGGGGTTCGATCGGAATCACCGAGATGATCGGTGTCGACGACTTCGGCCCGGCCGAGACCTTCACCCTGGCCAACGCCAACACCGTGTACAACTGGGCGGTCTCCAAGGGCATCAACACGCTGTCCTTCTGGGCGCTCCAGCGCGACAACGGCGGCTGCCCGGGCACCAAGGGCAACGACAACTGCTCCGGGATCGCCCAGAACACCTGGGACTTCACCCACATCTTCTCGCCGTTCACCAGCGGCTCGACGGTGAACAACGACTTCTCGGTGTCGGCCAGCCCGAACTCCGCGACGGTCACCGCCGGTTCGTCCACCTCGGCGACCATCGCGACGGCTGTGACGGCCGGCTCGGCACAGAGCGTCAACCTCACGGTCAGCGGCGCCCCGGCCGGCGTCACCGCCACCGTCACCCCCGGCAGTGTCACCGCCGGTAACAGCGCCACGCTGAACATCGGCACCACCTCCTCGGTCGCGCCCGGGAGCTACCCGATCGCGGTCACCGGCGCGGCGGCCTCCGGCAGCCACACCAGCACCTTCACCCTGAACGTCACCGGCACCCAGCCCGGCAACGACTTCTCGGTCGCCGTGAACCCGAACTCCGGCACGGTCGCGGTCGGTTCGTCCACCTCCGCCAACATCACGACGGCGGTCACCTCGGGCTCGGCGCAGAACGTCAACTTCACGATCATCAGCGTCCCGGTCGTCGGCATCAACGCCACCGTCACCCCCGGCAGCGTCACCACCGGCAACAGCGCCACGCTCAACATCTCCACCACCGCGGCCGCGACTCCGGGCACCTACCAGCTGGGCGTCACCGCCACCGGGGCCTCCGGCAGCCACACCGCGACCTACACGCTGACCGTCACCGGGAGCGGCCCGACGACCGGGCTGGTCAACGGTGACCTGGAGAGCGGCAGCCTGGCCCCGTGGACCTGCCAGAGCGGCGGCGCCGTGGTTTCCGCCCCGGTCCACTCCGGCACCAAGTCGCTGCAGGCCGCGGCCACCGCGAGCCAGACCGGCGAGTGCTCGCAGACCGTCACGCTGAAGCCCAACACCAGCTACACCCTGAGCGGTTGGGTGCAGGGCAACTATGCCTACGTCGGCGTCAGCGGCGGCGCCACGGCCAGTGCCTGGGCCAACTCCTCCGGCTGGACCAAGCTGTCCGCCCCCTTCACCACCGGCGCCAACGGCACCGTCACCGTGTACCTGCACGGCTGGTACGGCCAGGGCAACGTGTACGGGGATGACTTCTCCATCGCCTGAGTCCGCTTCGAGTGACGCATGACGGATGACAGCTGACAGATTTCAACATCTGTCAGCTGTCATCCGTTTTCTGTTCGCTGTCTCCTGTTCGCTGTTATCTGTCCGTCGCGACTTGTCCGCCGTCAGTTGACCGGCCGCCACCTGCGGCCCGCCACCTGCCGACCGCCCACCCGTCAGCCGCCCGCCGTCCGCATCCGCTCCGGTCGGCACAGCGCCAGGTACACCACCGTCGCCAGCACCCCGCAGACCAGGACCACCAGCGCCATCAGCACCGCCGACGGCTGACCACCGAGGCTGCTCAGCGGTGCGACCACCGCTCCGCACAGGAAGTTGCCCGTCCCCAGCAGCGCCGACGCCGTACCGGCCACCTGCGGCTCGACCAGGCCGAGCGCCTGGGCAGCGGTGTTCGGCAGGAGCACCCCCAGGCTTCCCATCATCACGAACAGCGGCGGGCAGAACCCGGCCAGCCCGAAGTCCCACACCGTCGTCAGCAGCACCAGCGCCACCCCGGCGGCGACCGTCGCCGCAAGGCTGCCCAGCATCAGCGCCCGCTGTGTGAAGCGCGGTGCCAGCACCCGCCCGTTCACCTGGGTCATCACCACGATCGCGAGCGAGTTCAGCCCGAACAGCAGGCTGTAGGTCTGCGGGGAGACCCGGTACACGTGCTGAAGCACCGTCGACGATCCGCTGATGTACCCGAACAGCGCCCCGAAGGCGAGCGAGCTGGTCAGCGCCAGCCCGAGGAACGGCAGGTTGCGCAAGAGCCGCCGCATCGTCCGCAGGGCCGCGCCCACCCCGCCGCCGTCCCGGGTTTCCGGGGGCAGCGTCTCGCGCAGCACCCCGAAGGACACCAGGGTGAGCAGCAGCCCGAGCGCCGTGAGCACGCCGAAGGTGCCGCGCCACGAGGTGAACCGCATCAGCTCCGCGCCGATGATCGGGGCGAGGATCGGCGCCAGCCCGGATATCAGGGCGATCGAGGCGAGGAAGCGCAGCAGCGCGACGCCCTGGAAGCGGTCCCGGGAGACGGCGCGCCCGATCACCAGCCCGGCGGAGCCGGCCGCGCCCTGGACGAACCGGGCGGCGATCAGCACCGACAGGTTCGGCGCGAACACGCACACCACGCTGGACAGGGTGTAGAGGACGAGCCCGACGAGCAGCGGCGGGCGGCGCCCGTAGCGGTCGCTGAGCGGTCCGAAGAGCAGCTGCCCGGCCGCGACCCCGAACATCGAGAAGGTCAGGGTGAGCTGGACGGCGGCCGGCTGGGCGTCCAGGTCGCCGGCGATCGCAGGCAGGCCCGGGAGGTAGAGGTCGGTGGTGAGCGGGCCGAGCGCGGTGAGACCGCCGAGGACGGCGATCACGGTCCAGCCGGGACGGGTCCGGCCGGTGGCCGGTGCGGGGGCGGGTGTGCTGGCGGCAGCGGTCGACGTGTCGTCGGTGGGGCCGACGGTCGGGCCGGGCATGGCGCTCCTTACGGACGGGTGACGTGGGGTTCGTTCGCGCTCCGTCCTATCGCAGCCCGGCGCCGTTCCGACAGCGGGGGTGCGCGCTGTTCGGCCGCGGGGGTGCGTCCGGCCGATCGTCCGCCGCCCGTTCCCGGCCCGCACACGACGACGGCCCGCCCGCACCTTCCGGTGCCCGGCGGGCCGTTCCGTTCCCTGGTCAGGAGTGACGAGGAGGGGTGGGGAGGACTGCTGCCCGGTCGGCGCACCCGAGGCGCCCGCCGTACTCAGTGCTTGGTGACGTGCTCGGCGCGCAGCGCCGCCTGCACCGCGGCGCCGTCCTGCCACGCGTAGAGCTGGTTGCCGGTCAGCGCCACGTTGTAGTGCCCGCAGGTGCCGCTGGCCTTGGTCGCGACGTTCTCGGGGAACCAGCCGGCCTTGAGCGACTCCGGCACGGGGTGCGCGCTCTTGCCCGGCAGCCCGGCGGTGCAGCCGGCGGGCAGCCGGCCCTCCGGGAGGGTGGCGCTCAGCAGGCGGTCGTCGCCCGTGGTGGACATCAGGTACTTCACCGCGGAGGCGTTGTCGGGCAGCCAGGCCGGCATCGACCGGCGGTCGGCCTTGGCCTGGGTGCCGGTCTCGTACGAGCCCTGCTGCTGATGGTGCTCGTCGTACCAGTCGGACACCCGCGGGCCGATTGCCACGGCCGCCACGGCGACGGCCATGCCGGTGCCCGCGACTCCCAGCGCGACCTTGCTCACGATGCCCTTCATGCCCGACTGCCCTCTCCGTGTCGTGACCGGTGCGGCCGCTGCCGCTCGTCTGCGCTGCCGGTGGCTGCCCAGATCCGCGTCAGCGGCCCGGTCGGCGCGCTCCACCGGCCGGTGCAACCATCGTGGCCCGTCCGGACCCGTCGGATCGTCACCACCAGGTCGCGACCTTGTCTCCAACCCACGGGGTACCTTCTCCACCTTCAGGCGTATGCCATTCGACAGGGACCCTGAGGCCAGAGGGTTCCGGGCCCGCAGGACCCGGCTACGCGCCGCTCCGACTCTCAGGTCGGCACGCCCGGGTCGAGCACGGCCCGAGCCCCGATCGAGCGTTGCCCAAGCCCGGCGCCGCCGCGGCTCGGCCTGCTGCGCCCGGAGCAGCGGCGGCCCCCAGCGCCTCGACCGCCGCGCCTCAGACCGCCGCCGGTACCGGCCTGGCGACCGGGAACGGGCGACCGTCGAGGGTCCAGTGCGGGTCGATCGGGCGCAGCAGCGAGGCGTACACCTGGGCGGCGACGTCCGGGTGGCGGATCTCGCCGGTGGGCGGGCCGGCCGGGATGTCGTGCCCGGCGCAGGCGACCCAGGCCGTCCGCTCCTCGGCCGTACGGCCGCCGTGGCCGCCGGTGTCCACGTGCCCGTGGTCGGTGACGACGATGACCGTCCACTGCTCCTCGGCGTAGGTCGCCCGGCCGCCGACGGCGTCCAGGAGCCGGCCGAGGCGCTCGTCGGCGGTGCGCATGGACGCGCGGTACTCGTCGCCGCAGCCCAGGAAGTGGGCGGTCTCGTCGACGGCACCGAGATAGACGAAGGAGGCCTCGGGGTCGGCGGTGCCGAGGACGTGGACGGCTTCCCGGGTGATCTCCTCGTCCACCGCCTCCCAGGCCTCGGGGGTGTCCTCGGCGGGGGCGACGTAGGAGAGCCGGCCGGGCGCGCGGAAGAGCGGGCCGCCGGAGTCGTTGATCATCAGCGGGTCCCAGCCGGCGGCCACGAAGGTACGGCGACGGTCACCCCGGTTGAGTCGGGTGGCGAAGTCGGGGAACACGTCGAGCCGGTTGCCGCCCAGGTGGTTGCCCCAGACTCCGTGCTTGGCGGGCTCGACCCCGGTCACGATGGTGGCCCAGCACGGCCCGGACATGGTGGGCGTGGAGTCCGCGACGGTGACCGGCACCAGGAACCCGGCCTCGGCGACCTCCTGCAGGCGCGGCATCGGCACCTGCGCCAGGTAGTCGTGACGGACGCCGTCGATCCCGACGACGAGCACGCGGGGGCGGGGCCACTGGGCAGCGGACATGGTGGGGGTTCCTTTCGGTCGTGCGCACCCGGCCGCACCCGCCGAGGGCGCCGCCGACCGCGCCATGTTTCACCGGCCGCCGTACCGGCCGGCGTCCCTCCACCGAACGGCAGGTGTCCGCACGGTGTCGGAAGCGCGCGCCTGGAATCCGCCAGGGGCTCGTCCGCCGCCGACCGCGCGGGGCGAGCTGCCCACGGCCCCCGCCGCCGACCGCCGGGACGCGGCCTGCGGCGGGGCCGGTCACGACCGCGGGTTCGGTCCAGGCCCGGCCACGGCCCCGGGTTCGGTCAGGGCTGCGGGCGGAACTCGTGGACGAGCTCGATGCGGCCGACGATGTGCCGGTTGAACTCGGCCAACTCCTCGGCAGGCACCCAGAGTTCGAGGATCGTCCGGCCGCCCGCCTGCTGCACGGGGTAGCGGGCGAGGAAGGCGGTGTCGACCTCGAAGCGGGTGACGTAGCCGACGCCGGAGGCGGGGACGTTCCAGTCCCGGGCGATCCGGATCGCGTAGTCCTCGTTGAGGACGGGGTAGAAGATCGGCTGCTCGGGCAGCCGGGGCGGCCACGCACGCCAGTCGGCGGCCTCGACCAGCGCCAGCTCCTCGGGGCCGGTCGGGCGCCAGAGGGTAGTGGTCAGGGGCGTCATCGGGACGGACTCGCTGGTCATGGCAGGAACGGTAGCCGGGCCGTGACGGGCCCGGCCACCGGTTTCCCCGGCCGGAGAAGGACGGGCGGCGGCCCGTCAGCGGTAGGCGGACTCGCCGGTGATGGCCTCGCCGAGGACCAGGGTGTGGATCTCGCTGGTGCCCTCGTAGGTGAGCACCGACTCCAGGTTGTTGGCGTGCCGCAGCACCGGGTACTCGGTGGTGATGCCGTTGGCGCCGAGGACCGTCCGGGCGCTGCGGGCGATCTCCAGCGCGGTGCGGACGTTGTTGAGCTTGCCGAAGCTGACGTGCGGCGGGCGGGCCGCGCCCTGCTCCTTGAGCCGACCGATCCGCAGGGCGACCAGGTAGGCCTTCTCCACCTCCAGCATCATCTCGACCAGCTTCTGCTGGGTCAGCTGGAAGCCCGCGATCGGACGGTCGAACTGGATCCGGCTCTTGGCGTAGTCCAGGGCGGCGGTGTAGCAGTCACGGGCGGCGCCGACGGTGCCCCAGAGGATGCCGTAGCGGGCCTCGTTGAGGGAGGAGAGCGGTCCGCGCAGCCCGACCACCCCGGGCAGCACGGCGTCGGCGGGCAGCACCACGTCGTCGAAGGCCAGCTCGCTGGTGACCGAGGCGCGCAGCGAGAGCTTGCCGTGCACGTCGGTGGCGGTCAGGCCGCGGGTGCCGCGTTCGACCAGGAAGCCACGCACGCCCTCCTCGGTCTGCGCCCAGACCACGGCCACGTCGGCGATGCTGCCGTTGGTGATCCACATCTTGCTGCCGGACAGCACCCAGTCGCCGCCCTTGCGCACTGCCCGGGTGCGCATGTTGGCCGGGTCCGAGCCGAAGTCCGGCTCGGTGAGGCCGAAGCAGCCGATCAGTTCGCCGGCGGCCATGCCGGGCAGCCAGCGCTGCTTCTGCTCCTCGGAGCCGAAGGCGTGGATCGATCGCATGGCGAGCGAGCCCTGGACGGAGACGAAGCTGCGCAGTCCGGAGTCGGCCGCCTCCAGCTCCATGCAGGCCACCCCGTACGCCACCGCGTCGGCGCCCGCGCAGCCGTAGCCGTCGAGGTGCATGCCGAGCACGCCCAGGGCGCCGAGCTCGGGGGCGAGTTCACGGGCCGGGAAGACCCCGCGCTCGAACCAGTCGCCGATGTGCGGGCGGATCCGCTCCTCGGTGAACCGGCGGACGGTGTCGCGGATCAGCCGCTCCTCGTCGGAGAGCAGGTCGCCGACGGCGAGCAGGTCGGAAGGGTCGATCCGGGTCGGCTTCGTCATTGAAGCTCCTTGTACTCTCGGCGGAATACCGGCGAGTATTCCGCACCCGGCCGGGCGGCGGGCGAGCGCGAACGAGTGAGGATGGCGACATGTCCGACGGTGCCTACGTGGTCGGCGAGGTGACGGCTCAGGAGCTGGCCGGCTCGGCGGAGGAGCTCGCCGGGCTACTGGTGGAGACCGTGCACGGCGGCGCCTCGGTCGGGTTCCTCGCCCCGCTGCACCCGGACGAGGCCGCAGCGTGGTGGCGGGGGCTCGGCCCGGACGTCGCAGCCGGCCGACTGGTGCTGTGGACCGCCCGGGCCGGGGACGACGGACGGCTCGCCGGGACGGTGCAGCTGCGACCGGCCACCACCGCGAACGGCCGCCACCGGGGTGAGGTGGCCAAGCTGATGGTGCACCCCACGGACCGCGGGCACCGGTTGGCCGGGCGGCTGCTGGCGGCACTGGAGGAGCGGGCAGTGGAACTCGGCATCCGGCTGCTGGTGCTGGACACCGAGTCGGGCAGCCCGGCCGAACGTCTGTACGAGGCGGCGGGCTGGAGCCGGGTCGGCTCGGTGCCGGACTACGCGGCCGACCCTGCGGGCACGCTCCGGCCGACCACCATCTTCTTCAAGTCCCCGACGCGCTAGCGGAACGGGAAGGAACGGGAGCAGGACATGGCACGGTGGGCGCTGGTCGCCGAGGAGACGGTGGGCATCGGCCAGGACCGGACCTGGGGCAGCACGGTGCTGGCCGAGGTCGAGGGCACCCGCGAGGAGGCCGTCGAGGAACTGAAGCGGCTCGTTCCCTCCTACACCCCGCAGCATCCCTTCAACAGCCGGCGCCGGACGCTGCTCCGCGACGGGGACACCTACCTGCTGATCTCGCGCGGCAGCATGCGGGACTACCACTGCGTTTTCAAGGTGTGGGAACTGCTGTGGGACAGCAGTCGGCCGGAGGTCCAGGCCGAGCGGCTGGCCGAGGGCTGACACGGGCGGGGGTTCCCCCGCTCACCCCACCCCGCACAACCGCAGCAGCGCCGTGGTCGCCGCACCCGCGACGACCACCGCCGGGAACGGCGCCCGGCGCAGCGCGAGCACCCCCGCGACCAGCACGCCCGCCGGACGGGCCCACCCCGCGAAGCCGTGCCCCTGGGTCAGCGCGCCGGTCGCGATCAGCGCCACCAGCAGCACCGCCGCCGCGGCGGCCAGCAGGTGCCGCAGCCGTTCCGAGAGGGTGAGCCGGCCGCCGAGCAACGGCCCGGCGAGCCGGAAGGCGTACGTCCCGACGGCCAGCAGCAGGACCGCGTACAGCGGCATCATCGGACCGCCTCCTTCTTCCCGTTCACCGCGTTCTGTTCGTCCGCCGCCGCCTCTGCCGTCGGCCGTCCGGCGAACAGCAGCCCGACGAGGGCGAGCAGCACCGGCAGCCCGGCCGGGACGAACGGCGTGGCCGCGACCGCGACCACGGCACCGACCACCGCCGCCGTACGTGTGCGGCGGTCCGCGAGCGAGGGCAGGACGAGCGCGAGCAACACTGCCGGGAAGGCCGCGTCCAGGCCGAGCGCGTCCGTGTCGCCGATCAGCCCGCCCGCGAGCGCGCCGAGCAGCACCGAGATGTTCCAGACCACGAACAGGGCGATCCCGCAGAGCCAGTACACGGCCCGGCGCCTGCACGGCTCGCTCTGCTGCAGGGCGAAGGCGGCGGTCTCGTCGGTGAGCAGCTGCGCCCCCGCCAGCCGTCGCCACCGTGGGCCGTCGAGCACGTCGGCCACGGTGAAGCCGAAGGGCAGCAGCCGGGCGTTGAGCACCAGTCCGGTGGCGACCGCGGCGAGGGCGCCGCCGCCGGAGAGCACCACGCCGACCGCCGCGAACTGGGAGCCGCCGGCGAACACCAGGACGGAGAGGGCGATCGGCACCCAGAGGGGTAGACCGCCGGAGACGCTGATCGCGCCGAAGGAGGCGCCGACGAGGGCGTCGGCCAGGCAGACCAGAGCGACGTCCCGAAGGGTGGCACGTTCCAGTGTTCGAATGAGCGAACGCATGTTCATTAGAGTGAACGGCTCGACCCCGTTCGTCAAGGCGAACAGGCGGGCCGATCGGGCGAACGACGACCAGGGCCCGACCGTGGCAGCATGAACGGCGGCATCAGCCGACCGGGAGCCGCGGAAGGGGCCAGGAGGAAGCGTGAGTGGCGAGCATGAGTGACCAGACCACCCCGGCCATGGGCCCCCGCGGCTCCAGCGGCTCCACCGGCAGCAGCAATGGCGGCGGCAGTGCCAGCGGCAGCGGCAGCGGCAGCGGCAGCGGCAGCGGCGCCGAACTGATCGGGCAGATCGCTGCCTCGATCCGGCGCGAGCGCGAGCGCAGCGGGCTGTCGATGGCCGAGCTGGCCCGGCGCGCGGGCATCGCCAAGTCCACGTTGTCCCAGCTGGAGTCGGGCGCGGGCAACCCCAGCGTGGAGACGCTCTGGGCGCTCGGGGTCGCACTGAACGTGCCGTTCAGCCGGCTGGTGGACCCGCCGCGCCCGGTGGTCAAGGTGATCCGGGCCGGCGAGGGCCCGGTGACCCACTCCGAGCGCGCCGACTACGCCGCCACCGTGCTCTCCTCCTGCCCGCCCAACGCCCGGCGCGACATCTACCGGATCGAGGCGCAGCCGGGCGAGACCAGGGCATCCGATCCCCACATGCCCGGCACCGTCGAGCACGTGCTGATCGGTGCCGGACGGGCTCTGGTCGGGCCGACGGAGGCGCCGGTCGAGCTGGGCCCGGGCGACTACGTGAGCTACCCGGGCGACGCTCCGCACGTGTTCCGCGCCCTGGCTCCGGACACCCTCGCGGTGATCGTCATGGAGCACATCTGACGGATCACCGGCCACCGCGGGGCGCGCGCGTCGGCTACTTCAACAGCCGGTCCAGGAAGGGGTTTCCGAACACCCGGTGCGGGTCGTGGCGGTCCAGGACGGCGACCGCCTCGTCCCAGCCGGGCCCGCCGCCGGCCCGCAGGCTGTCGGGGACGGCCCGGTCGATCAGGTCGGAGTCGGACCAGGCGGCGGCGTCGGTGTAGGCCCAGCCCTTGGACCACTCGACCCGCAGGCCCGCCCGGGTGCCGTCGAAGGTGCGCAACAGCCACTGCTCCAACTCCCGGGCGAAGCGCTCCAGTCCGGGAGTGCCGGGGAAGGCGAGGACGTCCAGCCAGACCGCCGTGTCCCACTCGGGGCGGTCGGCGCGCGGGCGCAGCGCGGACAGCAGCGGGGGCCGGGCGCCGGGGACGCCGGAGGAGGCCGGGTCGTCCAGGCCGGTGACCCGGATCTCCACCGCGCCGTTCACCGGGAACTCGCCCCGAGCCTGGTAGGACGCGAGCAACTCCCGGTAACAGGCGGCGAATTCGCTCACCACCCACTGGAGGTCGGCGCGCTTGGCGAGGACCGCGTAGCCGTTCGCGGTGACCCGCAGGGTGGTCGGGCGGATGTAGTGGAGCAGGGTGCGGGAGGGGCCCCAGAGGTCGGAGCGCAGTCCGCCCGCGAGCAGGTGGGTGAGCACCTCGCCGCTGAGCAGTCGGCCCAGCAGCCCGCCGGAGAGCAGGACATCCGTGATGTCGCCGGTGAGCCCCACCTTCGCGACCAGGTACTGGAGTTGGCCGAACAGCGGGGCCGATGCCCAGGCGCCGGTGACGATCTCGTCGGCGAGCCGGGCGACCGGTTCCGGAATGCTGTCCGAGAAGGGGTAGTTGTAGGGGCGGTCGACGGCCAGGGAGGCGAGCGGCTTGTTCGGGGTGACGCTCCAGGTCTTGAGCCAGGGGTACTCGGTGTAGGCGAACCAGATCACCTCGGCCCGGCCGTCGCGCTCCACGAAGTCGGCGAGGGTGCGCGGGCCTCCCCCGCCGCCGAGGACCCCGCCCAGCACTCCCCCGAGCACTCCGCCGAGCCCGCCGCCACCACCGGTGTCCGCACCGGCACCCGTACCGGTGCCCGGGCGGGCGAAGAGCTCGCTCGCCGGGATGTCGAGCCGACTGACACAGCGCAGCGGCCGGTCGGCGCCGGCCCGCAGCACCACCTCGGTGAGGAAGGCGCGGCCCAGGTGCACCAGGAAGGCGGCGCTGTCGGCCTCGGAACGGTCGAAGGTGCGCAGCGCGTAGCGGCCGGTGGCCGGGTCGAGGACGACGGCCGTGAGTCGGACGACCTGGTTGCTGACCGAGCCGTACCCGTGCCCCTCCGGTCGCACCTCCCCCGCCGCCGGCGCGGCGGTGCCGTGGCCGCCGATGGCGAGCACACCACCGACGGTGATCTCGCCGGGGGCCGGGCAGGCGGTCAGGCCGAGGCCGCGGGCGGCCAGGTGTGTGAGCAGGGCCTCCATGGTGGCGCCGGTCTGCACCCGGACGGTCCCGGGCGCGTCGGCGCTGATGGCGGTGAGGTGGCGGCTGGTGTCCACGAGCAGGATCCGGGCACTCTCCGGGGTCCCGGTGGCGACGGTGAGCGGCGCCCAGGTGTGCCGGTAACCGGAGGCCCGCAGCCGCCAGCCGTTGGCGTGCGCCCAGTCGGCCAGGGCCGGGACCTCCTCGGGGGTGCGGGGCGCGCAGGTCCACAGCTGGTCGGTGCGGATCTCGCCGGACCAGTTGCGGAAGACCCGCTGATAGAGCTCGGTGCCTGCGGGCAGTCCGGGCGGTACGGGCGCGGCGGCCTCGGCGCTGTCCGGGCCGATGGTGCCGCGCAGCAGCCAGGCCGCGCCGCCGAGCGCCGCCGACGCGCCCAGCAGCTTCCGGCGGGTGAGGCCACCGGGGGTGCTCTTCCGCGTGTCCGCCGGGGCGGTCGAAGGGGCCTTCGTGTCAGCCTTCGTGTCGGCCTTTGCATGGGCCTTCGCGGGGGCGTCCACCAGGGCATTCATTGGGGTCATCCCCTCCGGTGTCGCCCCGCCAACCGTTCCGCCCACCGGGCCGTGTTCCGTGGTCATCCGTCCGTCCGCCCCCTCGCACTGGTCCCCCGGGGCCGGGCTACGGCGATCCGGGTCCGGCCGGAGTCCGCCCGGCCCGGTCCGGAGCGTATGGAGGGGCGCACGGCGGTTTGAAGCGTCCACCCGGGATCTCACTCCTTCGAGTGAGATCCGTTCGATCGGCCCGGGAGCCCGGTCCACCTGCCCAGTCCCTCGCCCGAGCTCTGTTGCCCGTGTCCTCCGCGGGCGCATAGGTTGATCACGATCACCCCACCCCGCCCGCCGGAGGCTCCGCCATGCCCTCGTCCGCGTCCTCGCTCGCGAACTCTCCCGTGCCCGCAGCGCTGACCGTCGCCGTCGCCCAGCCCGTCTGCGCCGCCGCCGGCCGTCCGGACACCGTGTCCGAGAACGTCGCCCTGCACGCCGCGGCGGTGCGGGAGGCCGGCACCCGGCTGGTGGTGTTCCCCGAGCTGTCGCTGACCGGCTACGACCTGGCCGCGCCGGCCGTCGACCCGGCGGACGGCCGGCTCGCACCGCTGGTGGCGGCCTGTGCCGCCACCGGTGCCGTCGCCCTGGTCGGGGCACCGGTCACCGAGGCCGGCGGGCGCGAGTCCATCGCCACGCTGGCGGTCACCGGGGAGGGCGCCGAGGTCGTCTACCGGAAGATGCGCCTGCACGGCGCCGAGGTCGAGCGATTCGCCCCCGGCGAGCAGCCCGTCGTCCTGGAGCTGGACGGCTTGCGGCTCGGCCTGGCCGTCTGCGCGGACGCCGCCGACCCGGCGCACGCCGAGGAGACCGCCGCGCTCGGCATCGACGCCTACGTCGCCTCCACCCTCTACGGGCCCGGCGCCGCCCAGGCCGAGCGCCGGGACGGCCACTTCCACGACCGGGCGGCCGCCCACGGGGTGTGGTGCGTGCTGGCGACCTGCGCCGGGGCCAGCGGCGAGTACCCGGAGAGCTCGGGCGGCTCCGGCGTCTGGGCCCCGGGCGGAGACCTCGTCGTCCAGGCCTCCACCGCCCCGGGCGAGCTGGTCCGCGCAGCGCTGCCCCGGCGGTAGGCGCCGGGCCCGGAACCGGATCACCCGACCGGAAATACCTGCGCCCCACGCGCGGCTGTGGTGATCGGAGATCCGTTCCGGGCCGGTCGGGCCCGTACAGGAGGTGCAGCGCGCGATGGGTGGCCAGCAGGAGAAGCCGCAGGAGTACCGGATCGAGCACGACTCGATGGGCGAGGTCAGGGTGCCGGCCGACGCGAAGTGGCAGGCACAGACGCAGCGGGCGGTGGAGAACTTCCCGGTGTCCGGCCAGCGGCTGGAGCGGGCGCACATCGCCGCGCTGGCCCGGATCAAGGCCGCCGCGGCCCGGGTGAACGCCCGGCTCGGTGTGCTGGACGAGGAGACGGCGGAGGCGATCGCGGCGGCGGCCGGGGAGGTCGCGGAGGGGCGCTGGGACGACCAGTTCCCGGTGGACGTGTTCCAGACCGGCTCGGGCACCTCGTCCAACATGAACACCAACGAGGTGATCGCCACCCTGGCCGGGGAGCGGCTGGGCCGGCCGGTCCACCCGAACGACCACGTCAATGCCAGCCAGTCGTCCAACGACGTCTTCCCGTCCTCGATCCACATCGCCGCCACCGCCGCCGTCACGCACGACCTGGTGCCGGCGCTGGAGCATCTCGCGGAGGCTTTGGAGCGCAAGGCCGCCGAGTTCGCCCAGGTGGTCAAGTCGGGCCGCA
The DNA here is from genome assembly GCF_020103755.1 of Streptomyces sp. LS1784. Classification (GTDB taxonomy): domain Bacteria; phylum Actinomycetota; class Actinomycetes; order Streptomycetales; family Streptomycetaceae; genus Kitasatospora. Next base: position 5,374 of record NZ_JAHSQD010000104.1, on the reverse strand, counting down.
CGCACCTGATGGACGCCACGCCCGTCACGCTCGGCCAGGAGTTCGGCGGCTATGCGGCGCAGGTGCGGCACGGGCGGGAGCGGCTGCTGGCCACCCTCCCCCGGGTCGCCGAACTCCCGCTCGGCGGGACGGCGGTGGGCACCGGCATCAACACCCCGCCCGGTTTCCCGGCGGCCGTCATCGCGGAGGTCGTCCGCGTGACCGACCTGCCGCTGACCGAGGCCCGGAACCACTTCGAGGCGCAGGGCGCGCGGGACGCCCTGGTCGAGCTGAGCGGTCAACTGCGCACGGTGGCAGTCGGGTTCACGAAGATCGCGAACGACCTGCGCTGGATGGGCTCCGGTCCGCGCACCGGGCTCGGCGAGATCAACCTGCCGGATCTCCAGCCCGGTTCGTCGATCATGCCGGGCAAGGTGAACCCGGTGCTGCCCGAGGTGGTGCTGATGGTCGCCGCCCAGGTGGTGGGCAACGACGCGACGGTCGCGCTGGCGGGCGCGAGCGGCAACTTCGAGCTGAACGTGATGCTCCCGGTGATCGCCCGCAACGTGCTGGAGTCGGTGCGGCTGCTCGCCAACAGCGCCCGACTGCTGGCCGACCGGACGGTGGACGGCATCACCGCCAACGTCGAACGGGCCCGGGAGTTCGCGGAGTCCTCACCCTCGGTGGTGACCCCGCTGAACCGCTACATCGGGTACGAGGAGGCCGCGAAGGTCGCCAAGCAGGCGCTGGCCGAGCGCAAGACGATCCGTCAGGTGGTGGTGGAACGCGGCTACGTCGAGCAGGGCCGACTCACCGAGGAGCAGCTGGACGAGGCCCTGGACGTGCTGAGGATGACGCGCCCTTAGTGGGCCGTGCGATGGCCGGCGCGCGTCGGGGCACGACCTCGCACGTTCGTCGCCTGGGGGAACGCCCGGGGACGCGCGCCGGGGCGCGGCGGGCGGCTGCGCCCTCCGCGCCCCGGTCACGGGCTGCGGGGAAGATCAGCCCTTGGCACGGCCGGCCCGGCCGCGCCGCATCGACGCTCCGTTCGAGGTCATGGTCGCCATCGAGATCGCCGCGAGGCCGAGCAGGAACATCACGGCACCCACGATGATGCAGGTCACGATGTTCTTGCCGTGCGCGACGGACCCGGAGACGACCCAGGGGGAGATGATCGTCCAGACACCGAGCGCGGCGGCGGCCCAGGCCCGCGCGTGGGTGCGTTCGTAGGCCGATCCGTAGCCGGCCATCAGGACCGTGTAGGCCAGACCCACGATCAGGCAGGTCACGGTCAGGGTGCTGTACGCGGTGAAGCCGACGATCCATGGCGATGCCGCCAGGAAGAGACCGGCCAGGACGGCCAGGGCTTCCACGCCCTGGGCGCGGGGGGTCGTTGTGACCCGCTCGTAGCGTTCGCGCAGTTCGACGATGTCCGGATGGTGCTCCATGCCCGTCGTCGGGATATGGGTTGCCACCGATACCACCTCCTGTGGTCGGAACCGGTAAGGCGCTTGCCCCGTACCCATTCTGGCGCTTATCTAGTGTTTTGCACCTGATGGTCTGGAATGATCGATAACCATCCGATCACGCCGGTGACCTGCGTCTCAACCATCCGGGTCGCCATTGCCTATGCAACTCGTTGCATAGCAGGATGCGGGCCATGGCACTGGAGCACGCGATCCTCGTCTCGCTGCTGGAGCAGCCCGGCTCCGGCTACGAGCTGGCCCGGCGCTTCGACCGCTCGATCGGGCGCTTCTGGACCGCCACCCACCAACAGATCTACCGGGTGCTGCGGCGGATGGAGGCGGACGGCTGGGTGGCCGCGCAGGAGATCCCCCAGGACGGACGTCCGGACAAGAAGGTCTATTCGGCGGCCGAGGCCGGACGGGCCGTGCTCGCCGACTGGCTGCGCGAACCGGTCGAGCCGGAGACCGTCCGGCACGAGCTCGCGGTCAAGATCCGGGCCGCCGCCTTCGACGACCCGGCCGCGCTGGTGTCCGAGGTCGAACGCCATCGCGAGAGCCACTCCGCCCTGCTCGCCCGCTACCTGCACGGCGAGCAGCGGGACTTCCCGGACGCCACCGCGCTCGACGCCGGGCAGCAGTTGCAGCACGTGGTGCTGCGCGGCGGCATCGAGTACGAGCGGATGACCCTCGCCTGGCTCGACGACGTGCTCGCCACCCTGCGCCGCCTCGCCGCCGACCGGCCGTCCTGACCAGCCACCCCGTCCTGCCGTCGCGACCGGCCGACCAGCCAACAGGAACCGGACGACGGCGAACAGCCGGCAGGCAACGGGTGACAGATAACAGATGACAAACTCTGAAATCTGTCACCTGTTATCTGTCATCAGAACCCTGTCGGCCCGCAACCCGCCCTCCTCACACCCTCGACCCCTCGGGAGCCCCTCGATGCTCTTCAACCCGCGCAGCTACGACCCCGCACAGTTCGACGAGCCGACCCGCCGGCTGCTGCGCGCGACGGTGGACTGGTTCGAGTCCCGCGGCAAGAAGGCGCTGATCGACACCTACATCGACCGCAGCTGGTACGCCGACTTCCTGGACTTCGCCGCGAAGGAGGGCCTGTTCGCGGAGTTCCTGACCCCCGCCGCGGCCGACCCCGACAAGCGCTGGGACACCGCGCGGATCGCCGAGCTGAACGAGATCCTCGGCTTCTACGGCCTCGGCTACTGGTACACCTGGCAGGTCACCATCCTGGGCCTCGGCCCAGTCTGGCAGAGCGAGAACGAGGCCGTCCGCGCCCGCGCCGCCAAGCTCCTCGCGGACGGCCACGTGATGGCCTTCGGCCTCTCCGAGCGCACCCACGGCGCCGACATCTACTCCACCGACATGATCCTCACCCCGGACGGCGAGGGCGGCTTCACCGCGACCGGTTCCAAGTACTACATCGGCAACGGCAACGTGGCCGGCCTGGTCTCGGTGTTCGGCCGCCGCTCGGACGTCGAGGGCCCGGAGGGTTACGTCTTCTTCGCCGCCGACAGCCGCCACGACGCGTACCACCTGGTCAAGAACGTGGTGAACGCGCAGATGTACGTCAGCGAGTTCCGCCTGGAGGACTACCCGGTGCGCGCCGAGGACGTGCTGCACACCGGCCGGGCCGCCTTCGACGCCGCCCTCAACACCGTCAACGTCGGCAAGTTCAACCTCTGCACCGCCTCGGTCGGCATCTGCGAGCACGCGATGTACGAGGCCGTCACGCATGCCCACAACCGGGTGCTGTACGGCAAGCGGGTCACCGACTTCCCGCACGTCAAGCGGGAGTTGACGGACGCGTACGTCCGCCTGGTGGCGATGAAGCTGTTCAGCGCGCGGGCCGTGGACTACTTCCGCACCGCCTCCCCCGAGGACCGCCGCTACCTGCTGTTCAACCCGATGACCAAGATGAAGGTCACCACCGAGGGCGAGAAGGTCATCGACCTGATGTGGGACGTCATCGCGGCCAAGGGCTTCGAGGCGGACACCTACTTCGACAAGGCCGCGAAGGACATCCGCGGCCTGCCGAAGCTGGAGGGCACCGTCCACGTCAACCTGGCGCTGATCCTCAAGTTCATGGGCAACTACCTGTTCGCCCCGGCCGACTACGCCCCGGTGCCGACCCGCCTGGACGCCGCCGACGACGTCTTCCTGTTCCGGCAGGGCCCGGCCCGCGGCCTCGGCGCGATCCGCTTCCACGACTGGCGCACCGCCTACGACCGCCACGCCGAGCTGCCCAACGTCGCCCGCTTCCGCGAACAGGCCGACGGCTTCTGCGCGCTGCTGCTCAAGAACGCGCCGAGCAAGGAGCAGCAGGCGGACCTGGACTTCCTGCTGGAGATCGGCCAGCTGTTCGCGCTGATCGTCTACGGCCAGCTGGTGCTGGAGCAGGCCGAGCTGACCGGCCTGACCGCCGCCGACCACGGCGGCGACGTGCTGGACCGGATCTTCGACGCGCTGGTCCGCGACTTCTCCGCACACGCCACCGAGCTGCACGGCAAGGCCTCGGCCACCGAGGAGCAGGCCGCCTGGGCGCTGGCGAACGTGCGCCGCCCGGTCGCCGACCCGGCGCGGGACACCCGGGTGTGGGCGCAGGTCGAGGCGCTCTCCGGCGCGTACGAGATGCAGCCGTAGCGCACGGGAGAAAGGACCCCGGGGGTGCCGGTCGGCGGGCCGGCACCCCCGGTTCACCTCTGCGGGGGAGCTCCGGTCGTCGCCGAAGCCCATGCCGCGGGCCCGGGCGACCACCGAGCCGTCCGACCGCACCCCCGGAGCCGCCGCCCGTGACCGCCCCGAGCCGGCCGGAACGACGTACGGTGGAACCGGAGGCCGTGTCATGCACGTCACCGGAACCCACTTCACCCACTTCGCCGACCGCACCGAGGCGGGCCGTCGACTGGCCGCCCGCCTGGGCCACCTGACCGGCCCCGACACCGTGATCGTGGCGCTGCCGAGGGGCGGCGTGCCGGTGGCCGCCGAGGTCGCCGCGGCGCTCGGCGCGCCGCTGGACATCTGCGTGATCCGCAAGCTCGGCGTGCCCTACCAGCCCGAGCTCGGCATGGGGGCGATCGGCGAGGGCGGCGTCCGGGTGCTGAACGACGAGGTGATCCGGTTCTCCGCGGTCACCGACGAGCAACTGGCCGAGGTGGAGCGGCGCGAGCGCGCCGAGCTCCAGCGCCGGGCCCGCCGCTACCGGGGCGACCGGCCGCCAGCCGACCTGCGCGGACGCACGGTGGTCGTGGTGGACGACGGCATCGCCACCGGGTCGACCGCCCGGGCGGCCTGCCGGATCGTCCGCAAGCACGGCGCGGCCCGGGTGGTGCTCGCGGTGCCGGTCGCGCCCGCGGACTGGACCGAGCGCCTCGGCGAGGTCGCCGACGAGCTGGTCTGCGTCGACACACCGTCCCCGTTCTACGCGATCGGCGAGTTCTACGCCGACTTCTCGCAGACCGAGGACGAGGAGGTGCTGCGGCTGCTGGCCGAGGCCGGCGGCGACCCGCCCGCGGCCAACACCGGGGTGGACCGCGAGCTGCTGCTGCCCGTCGCCGGGGTCGGCCTGGCGGGCCGGCTGACCGTCCCGGCCGGCGCGCGCGGGGTCGTCGTCTTCGCGCACGGCAGCGGCAGCGGCCGGCACAGCCCGCGCAACCGGCACGTCGCCGAGTACCTGAACCGCACCGGTCTGGCCACGCTGCTGTTCGACCTGCTCACCGAGGACGAGGAACCCGACCGGCGGAACGTGTTCGACGTGACGCTGCTGGGCGGCCGGCTGACCGCCGTCGCCCGGCGGCTGGGCGCCGCGGAGGGCGGCCCGGACACCGTCGTGCCCGAGACCCGAGACCTGCCGCTCGGCCTGTTCGGCGCCAGTACGGGCGCCGCGGCCGCGCTGCACACCGCCGCCGAGCTGG
>NZ_JAHSQD010001039.1 GCF_020103755.1 Streptomyces sp. LS1784 | reverse complement strand
GCCCGCCTGCACACCGCCCGCCGCCGGCGCGCCGCCGGCCTCACCGCACCGCCGGCCGCCGACAGCGCGATCCGCGCCGGGGCACTGGCCGTCCTCACCCTCGCCACCGCCTACACCCTCAACCAGGACCGCGGCCTGCCACTGTCCCTGGTCGTCCTGCTCGGCGCCGTCCTCGCCACCGACTTCGTCCTGCGCCGCACCCGCTACGGGCGGCAGGTCTTCGCCGTCGGCGGCGGCGTCGAAGCCGCCCGGCGCGCCGGTGTCAACGTCGCCCGGGTACGGATCTCCGTCTTCGTGCTCTCCGCGTTCCTGGCCGGCCTCGGCGGCCTTTTCTATGCCTCCCAGCAGGGCTCCGCCGACAAGCAACTGGGCAGCGGCAACGTGCTGATGAGCGCGATCGCCGCGGCCGTCATCGGCGGCACCAGCCTCTTCGGCGGCCGCGGCAAGACCTGGTCGGCGCTGCTGGGCATCCTCGTCATCCAGTCCATCACCACCGGCCTGGACATGGTCCACGCCGCCCAGGCCATCCAGTACATGATCACCGGCGCGGTCCTGCTCGCCGCCGTCGTCCTCGACTCCCTCACCCGCCGCACCCGCAGCAGCGGCCGCGGGTAGGGACGTTTCGGCCCGGCGCCCCCGCCCCGCCCCGTCGCACCGCGGGCGGGGCGCCGGGGCCTTCGGTGCGCACCGGGCCGCCCGGGTCAGGAGAAGCCGATCTCCAGCCAGGGGCTCATCATGATCCCGGTCGCGCCGCGCGGCTCCCTTCCCAGCTCCGCCTGGGCGGCCTGCAGGTTCTGGCCCGGCCCCTGCCAGAACGTGTACGGCCCGCCACTGACCTCGGGAGGGTTGACTTCCTCCCCGCGCTAAGCCCCGGGGATTCCGGCCGTACGTGCCGCGTGGGAACTTCGCCCCATGCGTGCGCGCGTCGCCGGTGGTTGGCGCTTCACGGACCGCCTCGTGGCGAGGTCTCCACGCCCTGACACCGCATGCCCTGCGGCGTTGAGGATGTTCTTCGCGGCGTTCACGTCGGCATGGTCCCCGTGCCCGCAGGCCGTGCACCCGAAGACCGCTTGGCTCTCACGGCTCTTCGGATCCACATGCCCGCAGGCGTTGCAGGTCTGCGACGTGTACGCGGGATTCACCAGCACCACACGGGTGCCGGTGGAACGCGCAGCGTTGCGCAGCGCGCGTTCGAGCAGGTGCCAGCCCTTGTCGAGGATGGCCCGGTTGAGTCCGGCCTTGGCCCGGACGCCCCGGCCGGGTTGCTCGACGGTGCCCCGTGCCGAGGTGGTCATGTTCCTCGTGCGGAGGTCTTCCAGCGCCACTACCGCGTTCGCGGTGGTCAGTGCGTGGGCGGTCTGGGCGCAGAAGTCCGCACGGCGGTGGCGGACCCGGCCGGTGATCGTATTGATCTTCGCCAGCACGGCCCGACGGCGGTTGCTGCCGC
>NZ_JAHSQD010001038.1 GCF_020103755.1 Streptomyces sp. LS1784 | reverse complement strand
GCGGCGCGCCTCCTCCTCGGCCTTGCGCCGAGCCTCGGCGGCGGCCCGCTCGGCCTCCTCCTCGGCCAGCCGTTCCTTCTCCGCCTGCTCGGCCCGCAGCTGCGCCAGCAGTTCCTGCCGCTTGCGCTCGGCGGCCTCCGCCTCGGCCTTCTTGCGGGCCTCCTCGGCGGCGCGGCGCTCGGCTTCCTCCTTGGCCAGCCGCTCCTGTTCGGCGCGGGCGGCCTTCTCCTGCTCCGAGAGCGGCAGCTCGCGGTCGAGCCGGTGCCGGATGGCGGTGGTGACGAAGCCGGGGGCCTGACTGCCGTCCACGACCAGGTAGCGCGCCGGGTCGGCGGCGGCGAGTGCGAGGAAGCCGGCCCGGACCCGCTGGTGGAACTCGGTGGGCTCGGACTCCAGCCGGTCCAGCGCCTCGGTGAAGCGCTCACGGGCCCTGGTCGGGTCGACGTCCAGGACGACGGTCAGGTCGGGCAGCAGCCCGCCGGTGGCCCAGCGGGAGATCCGGGCGACCTCGGTCGCGGCCAGGTCGCGCCCGGCGCCCTGGTAGGCGATGGAGGAGTCCATGTACCGGTCGGTGATCACCACGGCGCCGCGGGCGAGGGCCGGCCGGATGACGTTCTCGACGTGCTCGGCGCGGTCCGCGGCGTAGATCAGCGCCTCGGCGCGGTGGGACAGGCCGGTGTTGCCGACGTCCAGGACGAGGCCGCGCAGCCGCTGGCCGACCGGGCTGCCGCCGGGCTCGCGGGTGAGCACGACCTCGTGCCCCTTGCCGCGGATCCACTCGGCGAGTGCCTGGGCCTGGGTGGACTTGCCGGCGCCGTCGCCGCCCTCCAGGGCGATGAAGAAGCCGGTGCCCGCGCCCCGGTGAGGCACCGGGCCGCTCGAACCGCGCACCGAGTCCACCAGGTCCCGGACGAACGGCGCGGTGCCGCGCCGGTCGTCGGTACGCAGCAGCACGACGGCGGCGAGCACCAGCGTGAGCAGCCCGGAGGTGGCGACGGCCAGGGCCGCGCCACCGTGGATGAAGGTGAAGGAGCCGGGCTCGACGGTGCCGTACTCCACGTCCCCGTAGGCGGCGGCGATCAGCGGGACGGCGACCAGCGCGGCGGCGACCACGGCCCGGAGCACCGCGAACAGGTGCTCGGTGACCTTCGGCAGCCGCGCCTCCTCGACCTCCTGGGCGAGCAGGGTGCGCCCGGCCGAGACCACGATCCCGGCGGCCAGGCCGGCCAGCACGGTGAGCAGCAGGACCAGCACGAAGTCCAGCACCAGCCCGGCCAGGATCAGCGCGACGCCCTGGGTGAGCAGCGCCAGCGCGAGCAGTCGGCGACGGGACAGCGAGGGCAGCGTGGCCCGGGTGAGCCGGGCGCCCAGGGCGGGCGCCCCGGTGGCGGCGAGCACCAGCAGGCCGTAGCCGATCGGCCCGGCGCGGTGCTCGGCGGCGGTGAGC
>NZ_JAHSQD010001037.1 GCF_020103755.1 Streptomyces sp. LS1784 | reverse complement strand
GGGCGTGCATCCGGGGCGTCGCTGCCGCCACCGGTGGGCGCGGAGGCGGCGGGCGGCACGGCCCGGCGGGTGGGCGCGGTGCTCGGGCTGTCGTTCGACCGGGGGCCGGCACCGCCCTTCCCGTGGTCGCCCTTCCTCCCGTCGTGGCCGCCCTGCCCGTCGTGGTCCTCGTCCTCGCCGTGCCCGGCGCTGTGTCCGCCCGGCGGCGGGGACGGCTGCGCGTACGCACCGCCCGAGGTCAGGACCGTACTGACGACCAGGAGCGCCGCTCCGAACAGCCCCGCGGCCGTCCCCCCGCGGCGGCGCGCCGCTCCTCCCCCTGCTCCCACCGACCGGCCCCTTTCCCGAGCACCCGCTCCCGTAGGAGACACTTGGATTCTGTCAGTCCCTACCTTGGAGGAACCGTTGGAGTTCGACGTCCTTATCGAAATCCCGAAGGGCTCTCGTAACAAGTACGAGGTCGACCACGAGACCGGCCGTCTGCGGCTCGACCGGATGCTCTTCACCTCGACCCGCTACCCGGCCGACTACGGCTACGTCGAGGGCACGCTCGGCGAGGACGGCGACCCGCTGGACGCCCTGGTCATCCTGGACGAGCCGACCTTCCCGGGCTGCCTGATCAAGTGCCGCGCCATCGGCATGTTCCACATGACCGACGAAGCCGGCGGCGACGACAAGCTGCTGTGCGTTCCGGCGACCGACCCGCGCTGGGAGCACCTGCGCGACATCCACCACGTGTCGGAGTTCGACCGCCTGGAGATCCAGCACTTCTTCGAGGTCTACAAGGACCTGGAGCCGGGCAAGTCCGTCGAGGGCGCCAACTGGGTCGGCCGCGCCGAGGCCGAGGCCGAGGTCACCGCTTCGATCAAGCGCCTGGCGGAGCAGGGCGGTCACTGAGCCGTCGTTCCGATCTCATTCGATCGAGGGCGGTTCGAGGTAGGTCGGGACAGCTCGGGGCCGGGGTTCGCGGATTCGTCCGCGGGCCCCGGCCTCTGCCGTGTCCGGGGGGCGGAACGCCTTGCCGACAGCCTGTCGGCATGAGGTGAGGTCAGCCGGGACAGCCGAACCGGTGCTGCCGGAACGCGGCTGTACCGGGTCAGTCCTCCAGCCGGAAACCGACCTTCATGCACACCTGGTAGTGCTTGATCCGGCCGTCCTCCAGGTGGCCCCGGACCTGCGAGACCTCGAACCAGTCGAGGTTGCGCAGCGTCCGGGAGGCCCGCTCCACCCCGTTGCGGATCGCGGCGTCGACGCTCTCGGTCGAGGACCCGACGATCTCGGTCACCCGGTACACGTGGTCGGTCATGGCGGACTCCCTCAGCTGTGCGACGGCCCCCGGTCCACCGTGCACCGGCCCGGGGCGGCCCGCACCCCGAAGGGCCGCCCCGGGCCGGGCAGGCCTCAGAACGCCGCCCGCACCTCGCCGACCGGCACGCCGCCGCCGAGC
>NZ_JAHSQD010001036.1 GCF_020103755.1 Streptomyces sp. LS1784 | reverse complement strand
AGCCGTGGCCGCTCCCTGGGCCGTTCCCGCCGCCCAGGGCCAGCGCCGCGGCCCCCGCGCCGAGCCCGGCGGCCACCACCGCCCCGCCCGCGATCAGGGCCCTTCGATCCACACCGCTTCTGACAGTCGGTGGCTGGTCCTGCGCCTTTCCGGTTTCGGCATGCATGAGCGACATTGGAGACGATAGAACACGCCGTATGCAAATCTTGACCACACGTCACGCTCGCTCCGCCACAGCGCCCTCACGCGGGGCCCTGGCCGTCAAGCGGCTGCCCGCCCTGCTCGCCGCCGCCGTCCTCGCCCTCTCCGGCTGTTCCTCGGGCGGCTCGTCCTCCTCCGACGCCAAGCACCCGGACGGCACGGTCATCCGCGTCCCGCAGCACTTCCCGACCATCCAGCAGGCCGTGGACGTCGCCCGCGAGGGGGACACCGTCCTGGTCGACCCGGGCACCTACCGGGAGAGCGTGCGCCTCACCAAGCCCAAGATCGTGCTGCGCGGCACCGACCGCAACACCGTGGTCCTGGACGGCGGTCTGCGGCTGATCAACGGCATCACGGCCTCCGGCCCCGGCTCGGTGGTGGAGAACCTCACCGTCCACGGCTACCTCGCCAACGGCGTGCTGTTCACCGGCGTCACCGACGAGAAGCTCCAGCAGCACGGCGCCGGCGGCTCCGCCTACGACCCGCTGGACACCGTCCGCTTCCCGGCCCTCCAGGGCTTCCGCGCCAGCAACGTCACCGCGTACAACAACGGCCTGTACGGCATCTACGCCTTCGACGCCCGCGGCGGCATCATCGAGGACTCGTACGCCTCCGGGGGCGCCGACTCCGGCATCTACGTCGGCCAGTGCAAGCCCTGCGACACCCTCGTGCGGGGCAACACCGTCGAGCGCAACGCCGTCGGCGTCGAGATCACCAACGCCTCCGACGGGCTCACCGTCGTCGGCAACCGGATCACCGGCAACCGGGTCGGGGTCACCGCCAACTCCAACGACCTCGAAGCCCTCGCCCCCCAGCACGGCGCGGTGATCGTGGGCAACGCCGTCACCGACAACAACGCCACCGACACCCCCCAGCAGGCCGACGGCGCCTACGGCATCGGCATCGGCATCGGCGGCGGCACGGGGAACCAGGTGCAGCGCAACCTGGTCCAGGGCAACCGCGCGGTCGGCATCGTCATCACCGACCCGCCCGGGCACCCGGCAAGCGGCAACCGGATCGAGGGCAACCGGGCCACCGGCAACGGCACCGACCTGGTGCTGGCCTCCGCCGACCCGGGCAACTGCTTCACCGGCAACCAGCCGGCCGTCCAGAGCCCGGACGGCCTGGAGACGCTGGCGGGCTGCGCCGTCCAGGGCCGGACCGCCCCGCCCTTCGGCCGCCCCAGCCCGGTCCAGGCGCCGCCCGGCATCCCGTTCAGCCAGGTGCCGGCCCCGCCCGCCCAGCCCACGC
>NZ_JAHSQD010001035.1 GCF_020103755.1 Streptomyces sp. LS1784 | reverse complement strand
GGGCCGGGGCCTCGCCGCGGACCCGCCCCGGCGGCCACGCCCTCCGCCGTCCGGTGGCCGCCGAGGCGCGGCTGACGGGTGGACGGGGGCGGACGTCGGGCCCCGTCCGGGTGCGTGACGGGGACGGGGGACCGCCCCGCTGTGGTAGCAAGACAGGCATGAGGGAGCGGGAACGGGAGCAAGCGCGGGAGCGGGGCGGCGGCCGGGGGGCGTACCACCACGGGGCGTTGCCGGAGGCGTTGGTGGCGGCGGCGTTCGAGGTGCTGGACGAGGAGGGCCAGGAGAAGGTGAGCGTGCGGGAGGTGGCGCGGCGGGCCGGGGTGTCGGCGGGGGCGCCGTTCCGGCACTTCGCCGACCGGCAGGCGCTGTTGACCGCGCTGGCGGATCGGGTGCTGACGGACCTCGTGCGGTGGCAGGAGGCGCAGGTCGCGGCGGCCGGGCCGGACGGCGGGTCGGTGATGCGGGCGGTCGGGCTGGGGTTCGTCCGGTACGCGCTGCACCATCCGCGGCGGTTCGAGCTGTTGCGCTCGCGAGTGTTCGCGGCCTCGGGGGAGCCCGAGCTGCGCGCGCAACTGGACGGCATCGACCGGGCGTTGATGGACGTGATCGTGGCGGACCAGGAGGCGGGCCGGCTGCGCCCGGGGGATCCGGCGCTGGTCGGGCTGGCCGGGCAGGCACTGGTGTACGGGCTGGCGCAGATGATCGTGGACGGCTACCTGCCGGCCGGGAAGGCGGAGGAGCTGGCCGGGCAGGTGCTCGACACCTTCGGCCAGGGGATCGCCAACCAGCGTGCACGGTAGCCGAATTGTGCTTGTGGTGAGCCTTGACCGGGTCATCCGGCACTGATGTAATCACCGCTTACATGGGTATGGGCGCGGGGAGGCAGAGATGTCCTGGTTCGCCAAGCCGCAGCCGGGCTACACCACCGCCGCCGCCACCGGCGACACCGTGGTGCTGCTGATCGGCATGCGGATCAACCGGTTCTGGGCCGTGCACCACTGGGGCCCGGTGATGTTCGCGATGTTCCGGATGCTGTACGAGCTGGGCCGGGGCCCCGAGCGCGGCCTGCGCGGACGCATCCTGCTGACCGCGTCGCCGCGCACCTACTACGTCGTCCAGTACTGGGAGTCGAAGGAGAAGCTGTACGGCTACGCGAGCGCGCCGGACGGCTTCCACCACACCGTGTGGGGCATCGCCAACCGCAAGCTGCGGGAGGGCAGGGCGCGCGGGCACGTCGGGCTCTGGCACGAGACGTACATCGTCCCCGAGGGCGGCTACGAGTCGATCTACTTCGACATGCCGGCGTTCGGCCTGGCCGGCGCCACCGGCCAGCTGCCGGTGGAGGAGCGCGGACGGCACGCCGCGCAGCGCCTGGCCTACCGGTCGAGCGGGACCGGCGGCGCGGGGGAGCCGAGCGGCGCCGGGAAGCGGGACGGCGGGGCCGTGGGGGACG
>NZ_JAHSQD010001034.1 GCF_020103755.1 Streptomyces sp. LS1784 | reverse complement strand
GTCGGCGAGGCGCACGTCAGCGCCGCCGACGCCGACCGGCTGCCGCGCGCCGGCGGCAAGTCCACCCCCGACCTGCTGCGCCGCCGCAGCCGCGAAGCGCAGGACGCCCCCGACGCCGTCGTGCTGCCCGGCAACGAGCAGGAGGTCGCCGCCGTCCTCGCGGTGTGCGCCGAACGCCGCATCGCCGTCGTCCCGTTCGGCGGCGGCACCAGCGTCGTCGGTGGACTCGACCCCGAGCGCGGTGCGTTCGACTCCGTTGTCTCGCTCGACCTGCGCCGCTTCGACCAGCTGCTCGACCTGGACGAGACCTCCGGCGAGGCCGTCCTCGGCGCGGGCCTCACCGGCCCGGCCGCGGAGGAACTGCTCGCCGAACGCGGCTGGGAACTCGGCCACTACCCGCAGAGCTTCCGCTACGCCACCATCGGCGGCTTCGCGGCCACCCGCTCCTCCGGCCAGGACTCCGCCGGGTACGGGCGCTTCGACGAGATGGTGCGCGGGCTGCGCGTCGTCACCCCCGCCGGGGTGCTCGACCTCGGCCGCGCCCCCGCCTCCGCCGCCGGCCCCGACCTTCGCCAGCTCTTCCTCGGCTCCGAGGGCACCCTCGGCGTGATCACCGCCGTCCGGCTGCGCGTCCACCCCCTGCCCGCCGTCAAGGCGTACGAGGCGTGGAGCTTCCCCGACTTCGCCACCGGCACGGCCGCGCTGCGTGCCGTCGAGCAGCAGGGCACCGGCCCCACCGTGATCCGGCTCTCCGACGAGGCCGAGACCATGATCAACCTGGCCATGACCGAGCAGATCGGCGGCGCCCCGGCGGTCAGCGGCTGCCTGGCCGTCACCGTGTTCGAGGGCAGCGCCGCCCAGGTCGCCGCCCGGCAGCAGCTCACCCGCGACGCCCTGATCGCCGCCGGCGGCACCTCGCTCGGCGAGGCCCCCGCCCGGGCCTGGGAGCACGGCCGGTTCAACGCCCCCTACCTGCGCGACTCGCTGCTCAGCGCGGGCGCGCTGTGCGAGACCCTGGAGACCGCGACCGACTGGAGCCGGCTGCCGGCCCTGCGCACCGCCGTCACCGAGGCGCTCACCGGCGCCCTGCCCGGCTCCCTCGTGCTCTGCCACATCTCGCACGTCTACCCGACCGGCGCCTCGCTCTACTTCACCGTCGTCGCCGCCCTCGGCGAGGACCCGCTCAGCCGCTGGGGCGCCGCCAAGCGCGCCGCCGGGGACGCCATCCTCGGCGCGGGCGGCACCATCAGCCACCACCACGCCGTCGGCGCCGACCACCGGCCCTGGATGACCGAGGAGGTCGGCGAGCTGGGCGTGCGCATCCTGCGCGCCGTCAAGGCCGAACTCGACCCGGCGGGCATCCTCAACCCGGGCAAGTTGATCCCGTGAACGAGGTGAGAACCGTCCGCAGGGTCGCCGTTCTCACCAACCCGGCGGCGGGCGTCGGCCACGCCGAGCCCGCCG
>NZ_JAHSQD010001033.1 GCF_020103755.1 Streptomyces sp. LS1784 | reverse complement strand
CCGCCGGGCCCCGGCCGTCACCCACCCCGGCCCCGGCCGTCACCCACCCCGGCCCCGGCCGTCACCCGACCCGGGCCGCCACCGGGCCCGGGCCACCGCCCTACTGGGCCTTCGGCGGCTGGTAGTCCTTGCCCAGCACGACCAGCAGGTCCGCGTTCTGGGTGTCGCCGGTCACCTTCTTCACCACCGTGTCCGGCAGGCCGAGGCTGGTCGCCAGCGACTTCGCCGCACCCTGCCGGGCGTCGTCGGTGTAGCGGATCTCACTGGCGGCCTGCGGGGCGGCCTTGGCGCCGCCCGGGATGAACGTCAGACCGGAGTTGACGATCTGGACCTGCGCGGCGGCCCCCGCCGCGTCGTTGCCGCTGGCGTCCTGGAGCGCGACCCGGGCCGGGGCGTCGCCGGTGGCCGCGGACTTCACGGTACCGCCCAGCACGTCCTTGACCTGCTTGCCCGCGGTCGCCTCGTCCAGGCTGCCGTCCGGCTTGACGGTCAGCGCGGTGGTGCCGAAGTGGCCGTCCTTCGCCTGCTGGGCGAGCTGGACGAGCACCCCGGCGAGGGCGTCCTCGGGCAGCGAGGGGTCGAGCACCGCGTTCATCCGGTGCACGTCGTCCTTGGCGTCCTTGAACTCGGTCGGCATGGTGCGCACCACCGCGTCCAGGACCTGCCCGAACCGGGCCAGCTGGGCGTCCCGGTTCTCGCCGGGGTTCTGCAGCGTGGCGTACGCGACCGCGGCCTTGCCGCTGAGCATGGTGTTCTTCCCGGCCGCGGACAGCAGCTTGCCGTCCGGCTTGTTGCCCTCGTGGGTCTCGGCGTTGGTGTCCACCCGGACGCCGCCGAGCTGGGAGACCAGCAGTTCCAGGTACGGGGTGTCCAGCCGCCAGGTACCGGCCACCGGGGCGCCGAGCACGGTGGACAGGCCGTCGCGGGTCGCCGAGGCGCCGATGCCGTCCATGGACTGGCCGATCGTGGTGACCGGCGGGTCGCCCGGGCCGGGCAGCCGCAGGGTGTCGGGCAGCAGCAGCACCGTGCCCTTCTTCCCGGAGGCGTCGTTGACCAGCAGCGCGCTGGACACCTTGCCCTGGAGGTCGCGCAGGTGGACGACGTTGACCTGGCGCCCGCCGGCGGCGGTGGCCGCGGTCGGCTTGTCGCCGGTGAGGAAGAGGTACCCGCCGACGCCGCCGGCCGCGAGCGCCACCACCACACCGAGGCCGATCAGCCGGTTGCGCAGCTTGCGGCGGCGCTCGGCGCGCACCTCACTGCGGGACTCGGCGAACTTCAGCCAGTCGATGACGTCCTCGGTCTCCTCCGCCTCCTCGTCGACGAAGGTGAACTCGCCCGTGGTGTAGCTGTCCTTGGGTGCCTTGCTCCCGGCCTTCCCGGCCCGCGCCCCGGCGACCTGCTCGGACGGCGGCTCGGCCTTGGCCGGCACCGGCTCCGTGGCGGGCCGGGGCACCCGCGGACGCGGCGGCGCGACGA
>NZ_JAHSQD010001032.1 GCF_020103755.1 Streptomyces sp. LS1784 | reverse complement strand
GGGCGCGGCCTCGCCGGCCAGCTGGGTGGTGGCCGGGGTGCCGGCCAGGGTCCGCTGGGCGGTGGCCATGGTGGCGAAGGCGTCCCGCAGCGGGGCGGCGGCCTCGACCAGCCTGGCGAGGTCGGGGGCGGCGCCGGAGGTGGGCTCGGCGGCCGCCCAGAAGCGGTCCAGCAGCGGCGTCAGATAGCCGGACTCCTGCTTGGACAGCGGCGAGGAGGTGCTGTTCCCGGCCAGCGCGGTGACCGCGGACAGCGCGGTCCCGGCGGGCGTCGGGGCGGCGCCGGTCGGTCCGGCCAGCGAGCGCACGGCGGCCTGCCAGGACTCCTCCGGGCGGTACCCGGCCGGGTTCCAGGCGAAGTCACCGGCCGTCGAGAGGGCTATCCGGGAGGCCACCGGCTGCTGCATCGCGCCGGTCAGCAGTGCCGCCGAGCGGGTGGCCACCTCCGGGTCGCGCCCGCTGTAGGCGCCGAGGAAGAGCCGGTCCGGGGTGGCGTCGTTGACCGGGTAGTTGTCCATGGTGAGCAGCGGGTGCCCGTACAGCCCGGCGGTGTCCGAGGCCTGGGCGCCGGTGATCTTCTCCGGGATCACCCCGACCCCGCTCCAGGCCACCTGCACACCCTCCGGCAGTGCCGCCGCCAGCGCCTTGCGGTACGGGGTGGAGCCCTGCTGGTGGTACTCGGTCGGGACGACGGACAGCGGCGCCAGGCCCGGGTTCTTCGCGATCAGCCGGTCCTGCACCTTCTTCACCAGCGCGGCCTGGGCCTTGGCGGCCGCGGCCGGCCCGGTGCCGTACTCGTCGCGGTCGTCGCCGCAGTGCCACTCGTCGTAACTGACGTCCAGGAACTGGAGCTGGAAGGCGGTGAAGCCGAGCTTGCGCAGCCCGTCCAGCTTGTTCACCAGCGCGTCCACGTCCTTGCCGGAGCTGAAGCACAGGGACTGCCCCGGGTCGATCGCGTAGCCGAGCGTGACGTGGTTCTGCCGCGCCCGGAAGCCCAGCTCGCGCAGCTCCTCGGCCTGGGCCTGGGGGTAGGCGTTGCGCCAGCGGGAGAGCCGGTACGGGTCGTCACCGGGGGCGTAGAGGTAGAAGTTCTGCTTGGAGCGGCCCAGGAAGTCGACCTGCTCCAGCCGCTGCTGGGCGGTCCACGGGGTGCCGTAGAAGGCCTCCGCGGTGCCGCGCACCGGCGCGCCGGTCGGCCAGTCCCGCAGCGTGATCCCGGGCAGGCCGAGCCCGGCCGCACCCGGCGCCTGGCCCTGCCCGGCCGGTACGGCGGCCAGCAGCTGACGCAGGCTCTGCGCGGCGTAGAAGGTGCCGGTGGCGTCCACGCCGGCCAGCACCACGGCGCCGTACGTCCCGCCGCCCTGGGCGGGCAGCTGACCGGCCGACAGCACGTACCCTCCGGCCGGCATCCCCGCGGTCGAGGGCGCGGCGCCCTCCTTGCCGCCCGCCGCGACCGCCAGCTGCCCCAGCACCCGGCC
>NZ_JAHSQD010001031.1 GCF_020103755.1 Streptomyces sp. LS1784 | reverse complement strand
CGGCGAACGCGCCGGCGGCCGCCGCCGAGCCGGCCAGCAGCACCCGCCGCACCCCGAGGCGGTCCACCAGGCGCCCGCCCAGCCAGCTGCCGGCCACCGACATCACGCCGCAGGTCAGCAGGACCACGCTCAGCCGGTCGGCGTCGCCGCCGGTGGCGCCCGAGACGGCGGTGGCCAGGTAGATGTAGACGCTCTGGAAGGCGAGGAAGAACACCAGCGTGGTGGCCGCGGCGCCCAGCACCCGGCGCTGTGCCAGCGGCGCCAGGCGCGCCTTCAGGGTGGGGGCGGCAGTGGGGGCGGGCAGGTCGCGCAGCAGCAGAGCCAGGCCCGCCAGGGCCGCCAGGCCCAGGGCGGTGACCAGCCACATCGTCATCCGCCAGTCGGTGCGCCCCACCCAGGTGCCCAGCGGCACGCCGAGTGCGGTGGCCACCGTCATCCCGCCCAGCACCGTCGCCAGCGCCCGGCCGCGCCGCTCGGGGGCGACCAGGGTGGTGGCCACCGCGTTGGCGGTCGGGGTGTAGAGGGCGGCGCCGGCCGCGGCCAGGACGCGGGTGGCCAGCAGCAGCCCGTAGGTGGGCGCGAGCGCGCTGAGCGCGTTGGCCGCGCTGAACACCGCGAGTGCGGTCAGCAGCAGGCGCCGGCGCGGCCAGCGGGCGGTGAGCGTGGCCAGTACCGGGGCCAGCAGCGCGTAGCCGAGCGCGAAGACGGTGACCAGCTGGCCGGCGGCCGGCACCGACACCCCCAGGTCGGCGGAGATCGGGCCGAGGATGCCGGCGACGACCATCGAGTCGGTGCCCATGGCGAAGGTGCCGAGGGCGAGCAGGAGCAGACGTACGGGCACGGGAGAGCCCCCCGGGGCACAAGGGTGGACGGTCGGACGAGACTGTTGGATGGACATGCAACAGTTTGACGCTCGTCAAACACTCGGGGATTGGTGGATGATTGTCAAACCATTCATTCCCCGCCCGCGGCCCCGAGGAGCGTGCGCCATGAGCGACGACGAGCGGCTTCCCCAGCCCGCCACCGCCGACATCGACCTCGTCACCGTCCTGCACGCCCTCGGTGACCCCGTACGCATGACCCTGCTGCTCAGCTACGCCGACGGCGGCGAGCACTCCTGCGACCCGCGCGGCCTGGGCCTGGACCACCTCCACAAGTCGACCGTCTCCCACCACATGCGGGTGCTGCGCGAGGCCGGCGTCACCACCACCCGCGTCGCCGGCCGCAACCGCTTCGTCAGCCTGCGCCGCACCGACCTCGACACCCGCTTCCCCGGCCTGCTCGACGCGCTCCTGACGGCCTCGGCAACTCCCGCACCCCAGAAGCCGGTTGGCCCCTAGGGAGCCGGCGCACCCGGCTGCCGCCACAGGCGTAGGCCTGTGGTCGCAAGGCACCGCGGGCGGCTCCTGCCGCGGACGGACGCGCCCGGGCGGGCCCGGTCGGCACGGTGGACGCGCACGCCGCCACCCGGCGTGCCGCCGTC
>NZ_JAHSQD010001030.1 GCF_020103755.1 Streptomyces sp. LS1784 | reverse complement strand
CCCCTCGCCCGGCGCGCCGATCCGGCAGGCGCCCGCGCCCCCGTCGGCGCGCCCCCGAGCGCCGGAGCGCCCCCGGCCGGGGTTGGTGCGCCTGACCACCGGCTAAACCCCACGAGGCGGCCGAATCCGCCAACTCGCCAGCGTGGGCGGTGGAGTTCACGACATGCTGGGGTATGAAACCAGCGCCGTCGCGGACGTCGGGCACGGGGGGAACAGGTGATGGAGCAGGAACAGCACCGGCCGTACTTCTTCTTCAGCTACGCGCGTCGTGACTTCGAGGCCGAGGACGTCTTCGTCAACCAGTTCTTCAACGACCTGAGGGACGAACTCGGCCGACTGGTCGGCACGGGCGTGCGCGTCGACGAACTGGCCTACCGGGACACCGAGCAGCTGCGCCTGGGCGACGACTGGGCCGAGCAGCTGGCCACGATGCTCGGCCGCAGCCGCACCATGATCGCGCTCTACTCCCCGGCCTACTTCGCCAGCCTCTACTGCGGCAAGGAGTGGACCGCCTTCCGCGGCCGGGTCCGCCGCCACCACGAGGACACCGGGGAGCTCATCTCGGCGCTCATCCCGGTGCTCTGGGAACCCGTCGAGCCGGGCGGGCTGGCCGACGAGGTGAACAAGATCCAGTGGGCCCAGCCGGACATGGGCGAGGCCTATGCCCGCCACGGCCTGCGGGCCCTGCTGCGCACCGCGCAGGGCGGGGCGTACGAACAGGTCGTCCGGGTGGTCGCGGAGCGGGTCCGGGACGCGGCCGCGCGCCGGCTCGGCGAGCTGCCCGAGTTCGACCTCGGCGCCGTGCGCGGCTACTTCCCGCCGCCGGCGGCGCCGCCCGTGGCGTCCACCCCCGGGATGGTGCGGCTGTTCATCGCGGCCGGGCGCGCCTCGGAGGCCGCCGCCGAGGGAGGCTCCTACACGGGCGGCTGGTACGGCGCCAAGCCGTGGCACTGGGCGCCGTACCACCCGCCCACCCAGCCGTCCCTGGCGGCCCGCGCCCAGCAGGTGATCACCGGCGCCGGGCACACCACCACGCTGGAGGAGATCGACGCAGCCCTCGCCGACAAGCTCGACCAGGCCCGGGAGGACAGTCAGGTCAGCATCCTGCTGGTGGACCCGTGGGTGGCGGGCGGCGAGCGCTACCGGTCGGCGCTGCGCGCCTACGACGAACAGAACCACCCGGTCACCGGAGTGATGGTGCCCACCGGCAGCGACGACCCGGCCGACGGGCCGGGGCGCGATGCGCTCTGGGCGGGCGTGCGCGACGTGTTCCGGCGCAACTGGCTGCGCCGGAGCGACCTGGAGCACTTGTTCCGGGTCAAAGTGAGCCGGGAGAGCTTCGACACCGACCTCACCATCATGGTGACGGTCGCTCAGAACAAGCTCATGGACGACAACCTGGATTGGGGAGACGATGGCGGCGACGCCTTCGGCTTCGGCCCGGGCGGCGGCCCGGACGCCGGCCCGGCGATGCCCGGGCTGGCCATCCCGGCCGGCCC
>NZ_JAHSQD010000103.1 GCF_020103755.1 Streptomyces sp. LS1784 | reverse complement strand
CGGGCGTCCGGCCGGGCCCCCCACCCCGGCCGGGCGTCGCCCGAGCCCGCCCCCGGCCTCCCTGCCGCTACGGCTGCCCGGGCCGCCCGAGCAGCCCCGCCACGTGCTCCGGCGTGGCCACCGGGCAGACCTTGTGCACGAAGTCCCGCCGCAGCGCGTGGTACGGCTCGCCCGCCCGGTAGAAGTTGGCGTGCATCCGGCGCAGCTCCTCCGCCCGGTACTCGGCCAGCGGCTTGGCCTCCTCGTCGGCCGCGCGGCGGCGCTTCTTGTCCACCAGCCGCCCGGTGAGCTCCGGCGAGGCGGCGATCCGGGCCGCCTCGCGGGCCACCCAGCGGCGGAACCCGGCCGCGTCCCCGCCGACCGTACGGTCCACCAGGCCGATCCGGCGGGCGTGTCCGGCCCCGACCGGCAGCGCCTCGGCGGTCAGCCGCTCGGCCTGCTCGGCACCGACCCGGCGGGGCAGGGTGTACGTCCAGTACTCGGATCCGTACAGGCCCATCAGCCGGTAGTGCGGGTTGAGCACCGCCGACTCGCGGCACCACACCTCGTCGGCGGCGAGCGCCGCCATCAGCCCGCCGGCCGCCGCGTTCCCGGCCAGCGCCGCCACCGTCACCTTGTCCGTCGTGGTCAGCACCGCCTCGACGAAGTCGTCCATCGCGTTGATGTTCTCCCAGGACTCCAGCGCCGGGAAGGCCGCACCCTGGATGACGTTGAGCTGGATCCCGTTGGAGTAGAAGTCCCGGGGCGCGCCGAGCACCAGCACCGAGGTCGGCCGCTCGGCCGCCTCCCGGTAGGCGGCGAGCAGCCGGCGGCACTGCTCGGTGCTCATCGCCCCGCCCGCGTAGGCGAATTCGAGGAAGCCGATGTCGCCGTCCTCGCGGTAGCGCAGCTCCGACCAGGTCTCCCGACGGCCCGCCCGCTCCGGGCTCACCGGCACCTCGTGGACCCGGTACAGCTCGTCGGCGAGCACCGTGGCGGCCGGCAGCTTGAAGGTGACCGGCCCGCCGGGAGTGCGGCGCGGGCGCAGCTGCGGTATCCACACCGCGCCGTCCACCGTGGCCCGACAGATCGCGCCGTCGCGGGTGGCCAGCACGGCGCCGGGCACCGGGCCGCGCAACTCGTCCTCGGGGTGGCCGCCGTGCAGGAAGAACTCCCGCCCGTACAGCTCGTCCAGCACGCCGGGCTGGGAGTCCGCAGCGCGCAGCTTGCGCAGGACGGTGGCGGTGTCGTCCTGCTCCCAGTCGATCCGGCGCGCCTCCTGACGCAGGAAGGGCCGCAGTTCGCCGTGCACGTCCGGCCGGGCGTAGTCCAGCGGCTCGGGGGTGAACAGCCCGCCCTCGTACCGCTGGACGGCCAGCAGGACGGCCTCGACGGCGGCGTCGGCGAGCTCGCCCCGGTACAACTCGCTCTTGCCGCAGGCCGGGACGGGGAACTCGACGGACGCCCAGATGTCGCCGGCGTCCATCTCCGCGACGGCCTGCAGCACGGTGACACCCCAGCGCTCCGCACCCTCGGTGATCGCCCAGTCGAGCGAGGAGGGGCCGCGGTCGCCCGTGGGTCCCGGGTGCACGATCAGGACCGTCCGGGTGGACCAGATGTCCTGCGGGACGGCCTTGGTCAGCATCGGGCAGACGATCAGCTCGGGGTCGGTGCGGACCACCGCCGCCCTCATCTGCTCGTCGCCGAGGGCGAGTTGGACCGCGACCTGGTGGCCGCGCTCGCGCAGCTCGGTGTGGACGCGCTGGGTCAGGCTGTTGAACGCGCTGGCGATCAGGAGAATGCGCAAGGAGGGCCTCCGGCGGGAACTGGGGTCGCGCGCAGGCGATGAAACCAGGGCATGGACACGTAATGATTACGGTCCGTGCCTGGGCGCCCTACTCTCACGCACCCCGCACACCTGTGCCCCGCGTTTCGCCGGATCTCCCCAAGTCCCCGTTCCGGTGGCGTACCCTCTGCCGCCGCGCCCCGGACCCGTCCCGCTCGCCGCGCGACGCCCGGCTCGGCGCGCAGCGCCCGGCTCAGCGCGGGAACGCCCGGCGGGCCCGCCAGGTGGTGTGCTCCCGGGAGACCGCGTCCTCCGCGTCGGCGGCCAGCCGGGCCCAGCGCGCCTCGGCGTCCGGCGCCCGGGGGTCGAGGTCGGACAGCTGGTTGCCGACGTTCTCCAGCTCGCGCGCAGCCAGCTGGTAGGCGGCGGCCAGCGGGCCGAGCTGCTTGAGCTGCGTCCAGGCGATGATCGCCGCGGCCGCGGCCGAGGTGGCGCCGAAGACGTGCACCGGCAACGCGCCGGTCGCCTGGGCGACGGCCGCAGCGGCGCCGACGATGATCAGCACCGCGATGCCGAGCCCCCAGGAGACCGCCTGGGAGTCGCAGGCCTCGGCCCGGGAGCGGTACCAGGTGCGCTGGCCCTCGACCCGGGTGCGCAGGTAGAGGGTGCGCCGGGCGGTCAGGTTCTCGGCACGCTGCCGGCGCATCTCCGGGGTGATCTCGGCGACGCTGCCGGGCGGCACGATCTCCGGGTCCTCGAAGGCCCGCAGCACGTCCTCGACCTGGAGCAGGTAACCGCGGTCGACGTCCGCGGACTCGGCCGCACCGTCGAACGGCCGGGCCCGGACGGTGTACTTCCAGGCCAGCGTCTTGACCGACTCGGCCGCCGCCCTGGCCTGGTACCAGCGGCCCTGCGGGTTGCTGCGGCGCAGCCGGGACCAGAAGTAGCCGGCCACCAGGAACGCGGCCACCGAGAACAGCGGCCAGACGTCGAAGTCACCCTTGTCGGCCGGGCCGGGGAACGACCCGATCACAGCGGCGATCACCAGCATCGCGATCAGTCCGCGGTACCAGCGCAGCGTCTCGCGCTGGCCGTCCAGCGAGGCCTTGTCCGCCGTCCAGAACAGCTCCGGCAGCAGCTGCGCCTCGACGCCCCCCGGCGGATCCTGTTGCACCATCGGTCGAGTCCCCTCCCCCTACTCCGTCCAGCCAGTATTCCCACCGCCAACTCGCCTACACGGGCGCCTTTTTGACAGCTTCCGACGGCCTGCCATTGCCCGGCCCATTGGTAACCGATATAAACGGTTACATGCCGCTGCACTGGAAGCTCGTCATCGACTGCGCCGACCCGCACCGCCAGGCCGCCTTCTGGGCCGCCGCCCTGGAGTACACGCTGGAGGACCACGGCGCGCTGATCACCCGGCTGCTCGCCGCCGGCGCGGTCGGCCCGGAGGCCCTCACCGAGGTGGACGGCCACCCGGCCTGGCGCTCCCTGGCGGCCGTCCGCCACCCCGAGGACCCGTTCGACCCGGCCTCGGACACCGGCCTCGGCCGCCGCGTCCTGTTCCAGGCCGTCCCCGAGCCCAGGCAGGGCAAGAACCGCCTGCACCTCGACGTCCACCCCGGCCCGGGCGAGCGCGAGGCCACCGTCGCCCGCCTCGAAGGCCTCGGCGCCACCGTCGTGCGGCACGTCAGGGAGCCCGGCGGCGAGTGGACCGTCGTGCAGGACCCCAACGCGTCTAACTAGCAGTTCTGGAAGATACCGCAGGTCGGCGGCAGCAAGAAGCCCCGCCCATGCGCCACGGGGGAAAGACGCACGGACGGGGCAGCTCAGAGGGTCAGCCCCGGACGGGTACCGGGTTGGTCGGGCTGTCCAGCCAGACTGTCTGACCGTCGGGGGTAACCGTGAGCCCGAAGCGCTCGAAGCCGGGTCGGCCTTGCTCGTCCCACCAGCGCCATGCGGCCTCCACCTCGTCCCAGAGGTTCCGGGGGCCGGACTGGTACACCTCGTACTCCGTGCGGTCCTGCTCGTAGTCAACGGATGCCCACGACAGGGTGTCCCGGCTGTAGAGCCACAGCGTGTATGCGCCGTTCTCGTAGCGCTCCGCCCGCCAGAACGCACCGGGCACGCCCGCCCCGATGACGAATTGCTCGAACCATCCGCCGGTGTCCGGAGGGGCCAGGGTGGTTGTGCTCTTCACCCCGTCGGCAGGCCACGGTTCGCCGTGTAGGTAGTCCTCGAAAGGTGGCCGGTTCGTGCGCTGCTGGCGCAGCCGCATGAACGCCGAACTCCGGGTGAATCGGCCGCTCGCGCTGGTCCCGTCGTCGTTGACGGTCAGCTGTGCGATCTGCTCGCCGCCGTACTCGGTGCCGAACGGGGCGACGATGATCCCGCCGGGGCGGGTCTGCTCAAGCCACGCCGGAGGGATCTCCAGCAGGGAACAGGTGGCAATGACCCGATCGAAGGGAGCACCCTTCGCCCAGCCCAACCGCCCGTCACCCTCGACCACCTTTGGCTCAAGTCCGGCCCGTTGAAGGTTCTCCCGCGCCCCTCGCGCCACCTCCGGGTCATACTCGACCGTCACCACGTTGAGGTTGCCCAGCCGGTGCGCCAGAAGGCCGGCATTCCACCCCGTCCCGGCGCCGATCTCCAGCACCCTGTCACCCGGGCGGACGTCCAGGTCTTGGAGCATCGAAACGACCATGGTTGGCATGGAGTTGGACGAACTCGGAGTCGTTCCGAGCCCGTCCCCCTTGTGGTCTCCGTCGTCCCACTGTGTGGTCAGCGGGATGTCCAAGTAGACCGCCCGTCGCCACGCTTCGGGGTCCTGCGACCGGTACACCACGGGGTTCTGTCGGGTGCCGTCCGCGATGCCCGGCCAGATGCGATCCGGGATGAACAGCTCGCGGGGTACGGCCTTGAAGGACGGGAGCCAGTCTGAGGTAAGTGCGCCGTTGGCCACCAGCGCGGAGGCGAGCCCCTGAAGGCCCGCCTCCTTGTGCGTCTCGCCGGTCACTGACTACTTACCGCCCGCCGGGGACGAGCCGTCGGAGGTGTTGCCGCGCTCGTCGGAGCCACCGCCACCGTGTCCGGCGCCCTTGTTGCTGTCATCCTGCTGCTTGCCGCCCTGGCCGTCGCCGGAGCCGCCGCCGCGCTTACCCATGTGCTTCCCCTCTCGCTGTTGGTCAGGCCAAGGCGGTTGCCTCAGCCTGTTGTGCGTCTTGCTGGCCCGTCCCGGCCAGGTCATTCCCCAGGGTGGCCGGGACGGGAATCTAGGGGCCTATCAGGCGCTCAACTGCCGCTGCACGACGTACAGTCCGTCACTCGGCAGGGCAGGGCTCACACCGAGATCGGCGAGCACCTGGGCCACCAGGCCGTGAGACTCGCCGTCGATCAGCTTTCCCGTGAGCCGGGCGTACTCCGTCAGCGCGGCGGCCAGTGCGCGGGCCGTGTTGGCGTGGCAGCCACCAAGGGAGACGTGCGGCCCCTGGTACATCCCGCGCCCGCTTACGATCGGCATCACATCGGGGGTGGACGGCAGGCCCGCGAGCCTCCAGGCCGTCTCTACGGCGTCCGCCGCCGCTTCCGCCTCCGCGCGATACTGCCTGAGGATCTCCGCCTCACGCTCCACGTCGTCCGACACGGACGCGCTCCCTCCGCCGCCTGCCTTGCCGATGTAGAAGACGCTACGGAGGGTGGGCAGTTGGTCTCTATGATGTTCTACGAGATTGCACGCCAATCACCCGAGTGCATCAATCGCCGCTGTGATCAGAGCGCGAGCCGGGGCACCGTACACCGCTATGTCGGACAACTTCTG
Source organism: Streptomyces sp. LS1784 (assembly GCF_020103755.1). Classification (GTDB taxonomy): domain Bacteria; phylum Actinomycetota; class Actinomycetes; order Streptomycetales; family Streptomycetaceae; genus Kitasatospora. The sequence continues at coordinate 14,900 of NZ_JAHSQD010000103.1, read as the reverse complement.
GAAGGCGCTGAGGTACTGGGTGATCTCGCCAGGCGCAGTTACGGTGACGGCAGCGGTGAGGGTCTCCACCTGTGCCTGCTCGCTGTCGTAGACGCTGAACGTCTCCAACGGCCAGATATCTCGTTCGGCACTGAACGGGATGACTCCCAGCGAGACGGCGGGTAGGGACATGACTGCCAGCAGGTAGCCAAGTTGCCCCGACATGGCGTCGGCGTCACCAACGCGGTACCGAAGGACCGACTCTTCGACGATCACGGCGAACCGGTGGTCTCCCTCCCGCAAGATGTTCGACCGTGCGAGCCGGGCGGCCACGGCATCTGCCACGTCATCGGGTGTACCGCGAAAGCGGGTGATGGAAGACAGCAACGCCGTTGCATAGCCGTGGTTTTGGAGCAACCCGGGGACCACCGTCGAGCAGTAGACCCGGAACACTCGGGTTCGTTCGAACAGTGGCACGTACGAGTCTTGTAGCCTCCTGAGCCCCGTGCGCTGGAGACGCTTCCACTCCACGTACATCGAGTCGGCAGAGCGCGACGCAGCGATCAGATCGGCTGCCTGGTCCTCCGCTCCGCAGATTTGGCACCAGATCCGAATGTCTTCGTCGGATGGCGGAGTTACCGCGTTGATGATCCGCGATGACTTTGAGGGGTGCCAGCCGGCCTGACGGGCCAGCTCACGCCCGTTGAGCCCGGCGTCCTTGCAGAGGTCCCGCAGACGGTCAGCGAGCGCCTTGCGCGCTGCCTGGACACTGGATGACGGAGATGTGAGCATGAGCTGGCTGTCCGGTGCTTCGTGGGTCAGATCCGGTAGTCCTCGTGCGGGATGGCGCGGGCCCACACTGCTTCGAATGCCGTTGCACAGAGCTTCGCCACGGCAGGGTCCTCGGTCACCTCGTCGCCCAGGTAGACGCCTTCACCCGAGAAGTGGCCGAACCGCACGACCGTGTCATCGAATACCCAGAAGTCGTTTCCGGGTAGAGCAAGGTCCGACGCCTGGCGGCGAGGCAGCCACCGGATCTGTTCGCCTGCCGCCACGTTGGTGAACGTGCCCTCGTGGAGGTACTGCGTGTACTCGCTGACCGGCTCCGAGACGATCCGCGCCCTGCGGATCACGACACCGCGCGCCACTGCACCCGACACAAGGTCGAGCCAGGGCCGCCACCACGACGCGCGGTCCGCCGGGTTGTGGCGATGCCCAGCCCGCCAAGCGGCGACTCGCGGCGCTTCATCCGGATCATCGTACGAGTCCCGCATCTCAAGGTGGACCGCCGAGCGCTGAGCGGCATTCAGGAGCTCAACGAACGCGGGTGCCTTCGGCGACATCAATAGCCTCCTTGAGAGCGGCAGCCATCCGGACGGGCAGCCGCAGCACGGTCTCACTGTCGGGGATCGGGCCGGTCGTCAGGCACTCCGCCGTGGTGGCATCGTCGGCCTTCCAACCCTGGATCACGAACTCCTGCTTCTCCTGATCGACCCACACCGTCGGGCAGTTGGCCCCATCGGTGTTCGGGTCCTTGGCGATGAAGGTTAGTGCCATCGTGCCCTCCGTGCCTCGTTGGTTGCATGGATGTGCACGACGATCCACCCGCAGCGCGCCTGTAGTCAAGGGGCTACAAACAGTTGATCGACCGTCTAGCACCGATGAGCACTCACCGTGATGGACGGCACCGACGAAAGCCCCCGCGCCGACCACGCCCGAACGGGGCAACGGGCGATGCGGAGGCTTCCCGTTCAGTCGGCGGGCGGGATGTTCGCCAGCACGAGGCTTGCTGTCTCGCGGGCCTGCATGCCCGGCGGGAGGTCGGCCGTCCCGGCGGCGATGCGGTGCAGATAGTCGATCTCAGCAGGCCGGAGGGCACCCTCCTGCGCCAGATGGACCCACCCGACGCACGGCAGGTAGCGATAGTTCTCAATCCAGCGATCCGAGACGCCAAGTTCCCGCCATTCCAAGTCAGTTCGACGCAGGAAGCCAGCGAGGAAGGTGGCGTTGTCGGCGGCCTTGCGCTTAGGCACGGTAGCTCCCGGAGGTCAGCGGGGCGGGCAGGGCGAGCATGGCCCGCAGACGGCCTATGCGGGCCATAGCGGCGTCCAGTGGTGTCATCGGGCGCCTCCCGCGCTGTACACGCCCCGCAGGGGGCGTAGCTGCGTCTGTGCGCCGTCCGTGTCCGGCAGGCGCAGGGCGGTGACCAGGCGGGCGAGGCTCATGCGCTGCATGCGGGCTTCGATCAGGGCGGGGTGGGGCTTCACGGCGGCGTCGGCTCCACGGCCGGTCTCGATGACGGCTCCGTCGGCGGCTACGCGCGCGTCCAGGTCTTCGAGGTTCTGCACGGTGGTGCAAATGGCGTGCAGGAGGGCCGTCTCATGCGTTTCAAGGTCGAAATCCGAGAGCACGGCGTGCCAGACGGCGCGGGCGCGTTCGCTACTCCATGGCAAATGGTCCATTTCTACAATCCTTAACTCCTGTCGAAATATGTGGGAAGCCACGCGACATGCAACTTCGACGATTTCAGGTTGGCGCGTGTGTGTCCCGCCTTTGGGGCCGGGTCCGGAAGACGATCACGCATAGACATTCATCCACCCCCCTACCCCCGCATATAGATGCAAGAGTCACACTCAATGCCGCGCGACCGCGCTGGCCGACAGCGAAGCCGGTCCGTCCGGCCGGCGAGCCGAATGCCTCGGCCAGGCTTGCTAGTTGGACCCCAGAGGGGCTTGCCGGGAAGGCACTACAGCGCCGCCCAGACCATGGTGAGAAGCATGGTCCGAGCGGCGCTGAGTAGGCCGTCACGCTAGAACGACGGGGTGACCGAGCCAGTCCCGGAAATGATGGCGATCGACTGCGGGTAGCGCGCAGCCTGGAATGAGATGTACGAGTACAGGCGGCAGAACAGGCTCATGTTCTGAGCGTAGGTTTGAGGGAATGCCTCGGCCCGAATGTGAGACTCCCACAGGAACAGATCCGAGGTCCGCGCGAGGATGATGGGGTCCTGGTTGGTACCGGCACCGAGGTTGGTCGGCAGATTGGCGTCAACGTAGACCGGAAGTCCCAGAATCTTGCCGACGTAGCCCTCAGCAACGACCTCGCCAGCCTGGACGCCAGCGGCGTTCCACGGGCCAGAAGCGTCCGGAACGATGAGCGGACGGCCGTTCGCGTCGCTCTGAGCGGTGACCCAGGCCCAGCGACGCGGGTGCATGAGGATGGCGTCCGGCGGGAGGAACCGGCTGGTGTGGATCGACTGGATAGCCTGCGCAATCTTGCTGTACAGACCGCCAGCGCCACCGAGAGCGGGGGTTGCCTGCGTCCACGCCACGGAGGTGGTACCGGCGAGAGTGAGCAGTCCGGTGGCCGCACCGCCCGTGCCGCTACCGCTGATGACCTGCTGGTCCAGCTTCATGGCGTAGTCGGCCGCGAGGTCCGACAGGATGACCTGATCCATGGCAACCGGCGACTGCTCGACAAGCTGTAGGGAGAGGGTCTGGCCGCCAGCAATGGTCACGACGGGCGAACCGACCGACGTGGTGGTCATGTCGGTCTGCTGGATAGCGCTGTTCTGCGTGCCCTGCACGGCCTCAGCGGTACCGGTGTTGACCTTCGGCAGGTTGATCACGTCGGTACCGGCGGGCAGCGGCATGTAGGTGGCACGATCAGCGATCACGCGACCGGGGCGGGCGAGCTTGATGAACTGCGTCTCAAGCCAGGCAGGCGGGACGAACTCGCCACCAGAACCGGCCGTGGTCGAGATAGCACGCTTCTCGTACTGCATCGCGTTGTTGCGGCGGATACGGTCGGCAGCGTCGCTGTCGCCCTTGTGCTGCGAGGTGAAAAGGTCGCGGAAGTAGGAGGTACCCCCGTCGGGGCGGTAGATCTCGGCCTCGCTGACCTGGAATCGCGAGTAGCCGGGCATGCGGGTTGCGGTAGTGCTCATGGAAGAATTCCCCTCGCCAATCTTGGGTGCGTACGCGCGCTGCATGTGCGACGCGGCGTCGTCCGCGCGTATCTGCTCGTCCAGCTCTTCCGCGCGGTCGTCCAGCGCGCGGTAATCGGCCTCGATACGGTCGAATTCGGCTTCTTCAGCGACATTGAGAGCACGGTGCTCGGCCTTGGCCTTGTCGAGAATGGTGCGCATCGCGTTCTTGGCCTCTCGGCGCTTGGCGCGGAGGTCGGAGAGGGTGGCGCGGCGTGCGTCACTCATGGGTTGAGTTCCCCTTTTCGTACAGCGGGAGCGGGAATCGCTCCGCGTGCTTTGCGGTCTCAGCGGCCAGCGCGCCGGCATGCTCGAACTCCATCGCGCTGATTACTGCGTCTTCCTGCGCAATGGCGGCCTGAAGGTCATCAGCGACAGCCTGGAGAAGGCCCGTTTCCGCATTTCCCAGAAGATGCGCGAGGCGGCGCCGCTCGGACTGGGGCATGGCGTCAATGGCGCTCTGAGCGTGGCACGACATATCAGCGCTCCTCCGCCATCTGCTTAACCGCCCAGCGCTCATTAGCGAGGCGGCGCGTGTCGGTCCCCCAAGTGAGCAGCCCGACAAGTGTGGGCAGCAGCGGGTGTACACCGCCCTCGCCCATTACGCCGTCACGCTCGACTGCAAGCAGGACGTCAGCAGTGATGGCATTCACACGCGAGCGGAGCTCGGGAATGCTCCAGTGCTCGGAAAAGCGCTTTCCATCGACAAGGGCGCCGATAGTCCTTGGCGAAGCGGGTACGGCGCGGGAGGGTGCGGGAGGATGAGTCATCGAGATTCCTTGAGTTTGGATTTCACCCGCAAGGCGGGACCACCCGTCTGTGCGGTCCGGCGGGTAGCGCGAAAGGGCCAGAAACGCAAAATGGCCCCAAGTCGTAGCTGTGCGGCGGTGGCAGACGCCTGCGACAGCTAGACCTGGGGCCAAGCAAAGGGGGCGACCTGCCACAGTCGCGGTGAGGAGCAGAAAGCTCGCTCGCCCTTAAAGGAGTGGGAAGGATTCCTGCCGGACGGCTTTGACACCCGCCGGAGAGCCGGTATGGTCACGGCTCCGACAGGATGCCCCCCATAAGGGCCTACAGGGCACCGCTGGGGCCCTGACTGTTCTCTTGGGCGCTGGAGGCTGCATAGGGTTCATACGACCCTCAGGGGCCGTTCTGTATCGCCTTGAGGTGGAGAGTCAGGGGAGCCGTCGACGCCAGCGGGCGGGCCGCCGTGGCCCATGACGACCCTGATGGTCGATACCCCTGTTCGGGTAGCCCATTGAATTCTCATTGGGATTACTGGAGGAGTACTAGAACTGTCATAGCCGTCATGCAAGAGACAGAAATACCCACCTCCTTTCGCTGGCGCTCCGCCCCGCTGGCCAGAAGGCACGCAAAAGCCCCCACCGGGCCGGGGAGGGCCAGGCGAGGGCTCAGAGGGGGCTACGCGGCGACAGGCTCACTGAGACGCAGTCGCGCGCCGGGGACACCGGGAACGAACGGTCGGTCCGTAAGCCCCTCTGCGAGTGCCATGTATTCATCGATCAACGGGTCCAGTTCTCCACGCACCGTGAAAGTCACGCGGGACTCGTCCAGCCGTCGCCAGCCGCCGGGCGTACCACGCCTGACCGTCAGGCGGGCACCGGAGTCCAGCAGCATCCCGCGCTTTCCTGCGGTGTCGGCATCCCGCCACTCGTCGGCGTAGGTGCGGCCCGTCTTGACGACCTCGCGGCGCGGCTCGATCTTCGGTGCTGCTTCCAGCTCGGCAAGCCGGGTGTCCAGCGCGTCAGCGCGCTTCTGCCACGCCTGCCGGGCAGCGTTGGACTTCTGACGCCCCTCCTGCCGCTGGTGCTCCTCGAACTCCGCCAGCGTCGCAGCGATCTCCGGGGCGGGGTCGTATCCGGGGATGGTGCGAATATCGAGGACCTGTATCCCGCCGACAAGCCGCAGGAACTCACGTTCCACGAACTCATCAGCCCATTCGCTCTTGATGTTCGCTGGAGCCTTACAAGTCTCCCCCCGCGCATGGGAGTTGCACTTGTACGATGCGCTGGCGCTCCGAGATTTAGCGGACGGCGCGGACTCGTACATACGCCCGTCGCAGCTGTCACAGTGGATCACTCGGAGCAGCAGAGCGTTGGTGTCCTTGCGTTCCCGGTTGTCCACGGCCCGTTCCTCGAACAGCGCGGCTATCGCGTCGTACTCGGCACGGGTCAGGATCGGCTCATTCGTGGCCAGCACGGGGCGGCCTTCGCTGTCTCGGACCGGCTTGCTCTCGTGCAGCTTCCAGCCGATCAGGGCGACCGACGTGAGCACCTTCTTGACGATGCTCGGTCCCCACTTGAACTGATCCCGCTGCGTGCGCTCTCCCCGGGTGCCACCGGTCTTGCCACCGGTCTTGCGGCCCTTCTTGATTGCCCAGTGATCGCGGGGCGACGGGACCCCGTCAGCGTTGAGGTCTACCGCCACAGCGCTTGCCGTCTTGCCAGACATGAGCGCTCGGATCATGCGCTCGATGACCGCCACGGCGTCCAGGTCGGGCACCAGGGTCCACCCGCCACCGTCGAGCGGGGCTGGCTCATAGCCGTAGTGCGGACGCGAGCCGCGCCAGCGCAGTGGCATCGAGCGCATGGCTGCCTGCGCACCCGTGACACGCTCGGCGATCGACTGGGCTTCCATCTGGGCCGCGAAGGCGAGAAGGGTGGCGATCAGCTCGCCCACGACGTTGCCCATGTCCAGTTCGAGGCGGGCACCGCCTGGCCCTTCGGCGAACACGAGCCGCTTGCCGTGCTTGCGTGCCCAGGAGACCAGCGCCGACATGTCCGCCATGGACCGGACGGCCCGGTCCAGGCGCCACCAGATGATCATGTCGAAGTCGTCGGGCCGCTGAAGCCAGGGACCGAGCTGCGGACGCTCGAACGGCGTCGTCTTGGACGCTGACACGTCCAGGTCTTCCGCTTCACCGACGATCACGGCGCCGAGCGATGCGGCGGCGGACTCGTTGGCCTCACGCTGACGGCCCGGGGATGTGGTTTCGTCGGTCGTCACGCTGAGGCGGATGGCGGAGAGCGCACGGGGGCGAGGATCAGTTTTCACCCCTTTCAGGGAGTGGGGCGAATTCCTAACGGTGCTGACCTGCGAAGATGCAGCCATAGCGGGGCCCTCCCAGAACCGCGTGTCTCACGCGTTGGGAGACCCCGAGGGCAACGAGTTCTGCGTCCACTGACCGCGGGGAACGCCGCGCAAGCCCCGCCGAAACGCCGCGGCCCCGCCCTCCCGAGCGGGAGGACGGGGCCGCGGGGGGCCGTACGGCGTCAGAGCAGGCCGAGGGCCGGCATCAGGTAGTAGAAGGCGAACACCGCCGCCACCGCATACATGGGGGCGGGGACCTCGCGGCCGCGGCCGGCGGCCAGGCGCAGCACGCAGAAGGCGATGAAGCCCATGCCGATGCCGTTGGTGATGCTGTAGGTGAACGGCATCACCACGATGGTCAGGAAGGCCGGGATCGCGATCGTGTAGTCGGCCCAGTCGATCTCCTTGATCGAGTTGGCCAGGATCAGGAAGCCGACGGCGATCAGGGCCGGGGTCGCGGCCTGGGCCGGGACCATGGTGGCGAGCGGGGTGAGGAAGAGCGCCAGCGCGAAGAGCAGGCCGGTGACGATCGAGGCGAAGCCGGTCCGGGCGCCCTCGCCGACGCCGGCGGTGGACTCGACGAAGCAGGTGTTGGCGGAGGCCGAGGTGGCGCCGCCGGCCGCGGTGGCGATGCCGTCGACCATCAGGACCTTGTTGATGCCGGGCAGGTCGCCCTTCTCGTCCAGCAGGTGGGCCTCGTCGGCCACGCCGAGGATGGTGCCCATCGCGTCGAAGAAGCACGACATCAGCACGGTGAAGACGAACAGCACGCCGGTCAGCACGCCGACCTTCTCGAAGCCGCCGAACAGGCTGACCTTGCCGATCAGCCCGAAGTCCGGCTCGGAGACCGGGTTGCCCGGCCAGATCGGGACGGTGAGGCCCCACTTGAGCGCCGGGACGTCGGCCACCTTGTCGATGATCACGGCGAGCGCGGTGGAGACCGCGATGCTGATCAGGATGGCGCCGGGCACCTTGCGGATCAGCAGGATCAGGGTGAGCGTCAGGCCGATCACGAAGATCAGCACCGGGAAGCCGAGCAGGTGCCCGTTGCCGCCCAGCTGGAGCGGGACGGTGGTGTGGGCGGCGTCCGGGATGCGGCTGACGAAGCCGGAGTCGACCAGACCGACCAGGCTGATGAACAGACCGATACCGATCGCGATGGCCTTGCGCAGGCCGAGCGGGACGGCGCTCATGACCCGCTCGCGCAGACCGGTGGCGACCAGCAGCATGATCGCGAAGCCGGCCAGCACGACCATGCCCATGGCGTCCGGCCAGGTCATCTTGGGGGCGAGCTGGAGCGCCACGATCGTGTTGACGCCGAGGCCGGCGGCCAGGCCGATCGGGACGTTGCCGATGACGCCCATCAGGAGGGTGGTGAGACCCGCGGTCAGGGCGGTGGCGGTGACCAGCTGGGCGCTGTTCAGGTGCGTCCCGGTGATGTCCGTGCCGCTGGCCAGGATGATCGGGTTCAGCACCAGGATGTACGCCATGGTGAAGAAGGTGGCGACACCACCGCGGATCTCGCGCGACAGGGTCGAGCCTCGCTCGCTGATCCGGAAGAAGCGGTCGACGGCGCTCGTGGGGGGCTGCGGCGCGGCGTCGGCGGGTTCGGGCGACTCGGTGGTCGGCTGGACCACAGGCATGCGTGCGTCCTCTGTGGGGGAGCTGAGGAGAGGGAGGGGACGCCCGGGGCGTCGGTGGCCGGGCGCAGATCCTTAAGTATGGTTTCCCGATCGCACACGCGCTATCTTCGCGCGTAGAGCCTGCACGGGGTCACGGCGCCCACAAAGCCGCCCACCGCACCGTACGCTAGGCCCCATGCCCAAGACGCCACTGCACCCCTCGCCCCCTCCGCTGGAGGCCAACGACGTCGCCATCGTCGGCGGCGGCACGGTGCTGTGGTTCATCGCCTTCCTCGCCCTGATCCCCTTCCAGGGCACCCTCTCGGCGCACGGCCACGGCACCTGGCCCTGGATCTGCCTCTCCGGCGGCCTGCTCGGCCTGCTCGGCGTCTGGTACTGCCGCGCCCGGCGGGCCGCCATCGCCCGCAGCCGCGCCGCCGAGGCGGCCGAACACACGGCCCGGCACAACGGCCAGAACCCGGCCACCCAGTCGGACTGAATAGTCCTTTAGTAGCACGCATCGGTCATAAGGCACCCGTAGAGTCGGTGCCATGACGCAGCCTGCCCAGCCAGCGGAAGAGCGGCCGACCGACGGAAACCACCCGGACGGAGCACACCCCCTCGGCCTGCTGCCCGGCCGGCGCGGCGGCCTGAGCACCGCCGAGGTGGCCGAGCGGGTCGCCAAGGGCCAGGTCAACGACGTCCCGGTACGGTCCAGCCGGTCCACCAGGGAGATCGTCCGGGCCAACGTCTTCACCCGCTTCAACGCGATCATCGGCGTGATGTTCGGGATCATCCTGATCGTCGGTCCGATCCAGGACGGCCTGTTCGGCCTGGTCATCGTGGCCAACACGGCGATCGGCATCATCCAGGAGCTGCGCGCCAAGAAGACCCTGGACAGCCTGGCGCTGATCGGCGAGGCGCGCCCGCAGGTCCGCCGGGACGGCGCCGTCCAGCAGATCGGCGTCTCCGAGATCGTCCTCGACGACACCGTGCTGCTCGGCATCGGCGACAAGGTGATCGTGGACGGCGAGGTCACCGAGGCGGACGGCCTGGAGATCGACGAGTCGCTGCTCACCGGCGAACCCGACCCGGTCCTCAAGCAGCCCGGCGACCAGGTGATGTCCGGCAGCTTCGTGGTGGCCGGCGCGGGCGCGTTCACCGCCACCAAGGTCGGCCGCGAGGCCTACGCGGCCCAGCTCGCCGAGGAGGCCAGCAAGTTCACCCTGGTGAAGTCGGAGCTGCGCACCGGCATCGACAGCATCCTGCGGTTCATCACCTACCTGCTGATCCCCACCGCCCTCGGTCTGATCATCAGCCAGCTGGCCGTCGAGGGCCGGGACTGGCGCGAGGCCGTGCGGCGCATGGTGGCCGGCATCGTGCCGATGGTCCCCGAGGGACTGGTGCTGCTGACCTCCGTCGCCTTCGCGATCGGCGTGGTCCGGCTCGGCCGCAAGCAGTGCCTGGTCCAGGAGCTCCCGGCGATCGAGGGCCTGGCCCGCGTGGACACCGTCTGCCTGGACAAGACCGGCACCCTCACCGAGGGCGGCATGGACGTGGTCGACCTGCGGGTGCTCTCGAACGGGGAGCCCGCCGCCGTCGACAAGGACACCATCAAGCACGCACTGGCCGTGATGGCCGGCGCCGACGCCCGCCCCAACCCGTCCATGCAGGCCGTCATCGACGCGTACGGGCGCGGCGACGACGGCGCGGAGGGCACGCCGAAGAACGGCTGGCGGGTGATCGAGGCGATGCCCTTCTCCTCCGCCCGCAAGTGGAGCGGCGTGCAGCTGCTGGAGCCGCAGGGCGGCGAGGCCAGCTGGCTGCTCGGCGCACCCGACGTGCTGCTGCCCGCCGGGCACCCGGCGCTGGCCGAGGTGGACGAGCTGGGCGCCCGGGGCCTGCGGGTGCTGCTGCTGGGCCGCACCCCCGTCCCGCTGGACTCCCCCGACCCGGCCGCCGACCTCACCCCGCTCGCCCTGGTGGTGCTCCAGCAGCGGCTGCGCTCGGACGCCGCCGAGACCCTGCGCTACTTCGAGGGCCAGCAGGTCCGGGCCAAGGTCATCTCCGGCGACGCGGCAGTCTCGGTCGGCGCGGTGGCCGGCCACCTGGGCCTGCCCGGCGCCGATCACCCGCTGGACGCCCGCACCCTGCCCGCCGACCCGGAGGAGCTCGCCGAGACCGCCGACCGGACCAGTGTCTTCGGCCGGGTCACCCCGCAGCAGAAGCGCCGGCTGGTCGGGGCACTGCAGTCCCGTGGCCACACCGTGGCGATGACCGGTGACGGCGTCAACGACGTGCTCGCGCTCAAGGACGCCGACATCGGCGTGGCGATGGGCACCGGCTCCGACGCCACCAAGGCGGTCGCCCAGATCGTGCTGCTGAACGACTCCTTCGCCACGCTGCCGTCGGTGGTCGCCGAGGGCCGCCGGGTGATCGGCAACATCGAGCGGGTTGCCTCACTCTTCCTGGTGAAGACGGTCTACTCGGTCCTGCTGGCACTCCTGGTGATCTTCACCCACTCGCCGTACCCGTTCCTGCCCCGGCACTCCACCGTGCTGTCCTCGCTGACCATCGGCGTGCCGGCCTTCTTCCTCGCACTCGCCCCCAACAACGAGCGGGCCCGCACCGGCTTCGTCAAGCGCGTGCTGCGGCTGGCGATCCCCGGCGGCGCCATCGCCGGCACCGGCACCTTCGTCGCCTACACGCTCGCCCGCACCAACCACGCGACCGACCTCAGGGCCGACACCAGCGTGGCCACCCTGACGCTCTTCCTGATCGCCATCTGGGTCCTCGCCATCGTCGCCCGCCCGTACACCTGGTGGCGACTGCTGCTGATCGGCGCCATGGGTGGCGCCTTCGCCCTGGTCCTGCTGGTCCCCTCGCTGAAGAGCTTCTTCGAGCTCTCCCTGGTCGGCTTCCGCGACCCGCTCACGGGCGTCGCCATCGCGGTGGTCTGCGGCATCGCCCTGGAGATCACCTGGCGCATCATGAAGCGCCGCGGCCTGGAGTGACGTGCCCGGCGACCGGGCACGCCGCAGCGTGACAAACCCCCGCGCGCAGCCGATGATGGCCCGGAAGGGGGGTGCCGGATGGCGCGCAGGGGTGGGGAGTTGGAGGCGTTCATCGCCTTCCTGGGCGGGTTGCTGGCGGCCGGGTCGGCCGCCCTGGCGATGGCGGTCGTCGGCGTGGCCGTCCGGCCGACGCCCGCGCTGCGGACCGCCGCACTGGTGACGCTCGGCGCGGTCTGGCTGACCGCCACCACCACCGTCTACTGGCGGCTGCGGGCACGCACCCGCTGAGCCCGGCAGGCGCGCACCCGCCGAGCCCGGCAGGCGCGCACCCGCCGAGAGTCCGGCCGGTGTGCGCCGCCGGGCTCAGCCCTCGAAGTCGCGGGCGGCCGAGAGCTCGTAGGCGCGGTCGGGCTCGCTGAGGGCGGCCAGCACCTCGAAGCGGCGGTGCCACTGTCCGACCGACCAGGCCAGCCCGGCGGCGAGGCCCTCCGGGGTGGCCGCGTGCAGCAGGCCGGGCACCGGCGGGACCTCGAACTCGTCGTCCTCGTCGCCGGCCTCGGCCAGCTCCGGGTCGTACGGCGGCTCCGGGGTGTCCGCCCCGGTGTCCCAGCGCCAGTCCACCGCCGCCTCGCCGCCGTCCGGCCCGACGACCAGCAGCTCCTCGTGCTCCTCGTAGGCGACCGGGCAGCCGGGCAGCAGCTCCCGCACCACCGCCGGGACCCGGTGCAGCACGCCCTCGGAGAGCACCCGGCCGCCCGCCACCTCGCTGGCCAGCGACACGTGCAGCCGCTCGGCGAGGTCGGCGGCCAGCGCCGGGGCGACCGGCAGCAGCGGGTACGGGTGCAGCAGCTGGACCAGGTCGGGGGCGTCGGCGACGACCGCCTCGGTGGCGTCCACCACCACGGTGTGGCCCGGCCGGCGCCCGGTGTCCGGGTCCAGCGGCGGCAGCGCCCGCACCACGTCCAGCGGCTCGATCCGCTCCCGGTCCACCCGGGCCAGCGCGGTGTGGATGCCGTGCAGCTGGCGGTGGCCGACCTCGGCGGCCGGGTCGGTCATCCGGTCCAGCACCTCGTCCGGCCCGTGCGGCTCGACGAGCAGCGCGGCCAGCGTGGTGCGCACCCCGAGCGCGTGCAGGAACTGGTCGTCCAGGGTGGTGCGGGCCTCGTCGTACAGGCCGCGCAGCAGCGGGTCGGCCCCGGCGGCGCGCAGACCGGCCGGCTCGCGGCCCGCCAGCACCGGGTGGTCGCGCAGCCACCACGCGGTGTACGGCGGCAGGTCGGCGTACGAGCCGTCCGGCAGCAGGGTGCGCACCGGATCGACCACGGCGTCCCGGTAGGGCGGGCGGGCCAGCGCGGCGAGCGCCTCCGGCCAGGCGTCGTCGTCCACCAGGTCGAGGTCGCGCACGGCCAGCAGCTCGGCGGCCACCGGCGGGACGCCGACCGCCTCGTCGGCCTGCAGCGCCTCCAGCGCGTCCTCGGCCCACTCGGCGAGCCCGTCCGGTGCCTCGTCCAGCAGGCCGGTGGGGTGGCCGCCGGCCGCGCGGTCGGCCGGGACGGTGGGGTCGAGCCGCTCCAGGTCGTCCGGGTCGAGCACCACGTCCTCGGCGCGCACCAGGACGAAGTCGGCCAGCACGCCGACGGCGGCGAGCACCTCCGGCCCCCAGCGCTCCAGCAGTTCGTCGTCCACCCAGCCGGCGTCCTCCTCACGCGCGAGCGCGGCGAACGGGCTTCCGGGCAGCACGAGCTCGCCGGCGCGGGCGGGCTCGCCCTCGTCGTCGAGCAGCGCCAGCCGGGCCAGCCAGGGGTGGGCGCCCGGCTCCGGGGCGGCGGCCTTCACCAACGCCAGGACGGCGTCGGCGAGTTCGAGAGCCGCGTCCAGGTCGTCCTCGGCCAGCTCGTAGGAGCGGGCGACGGCGGCCCGCACCTCGGGGGTGTCCAGCACCCCGGCCGGGGTGGCCGTGCCGGCGCCGAGCCTGGCCAGCAGCGGATGGGCGGCCTCGGGGTGGGCCAGCCGCAGGTCGAGCGCGGCGAGCGCGCCCGCGAGCGATTCGGGGTAGCCGGGGAAGGCCGCCCAGTCGGCGTCCTCGGAGGGCAGCAGGACGCGCCGCGGCCCGGTGACCGTCCGCCCGTCCGCGAGCGGAACGGGCAGCGCGCCGAGTGCCTCCGGATCGGCGGCGCCGAGCGCCGCGTACAGGTTGCGCCACCAGGCGGGCTCGCGGTCCAGGCCGCCGAGCTGGTCCACCACCTCGGCCAGCGGCACCCGGCGTACGTTCAGCACCCGCAGCTCGGTGCGGCGCTCCAGGCCGGCCGGCAGCAGCCCGGGGAAGATCGGCGCGAGCGCCTCGACGACCGAGCCGTCCGCGCCCTCCAGCAGCGTCGCGTCCCGGGGCCGCAGGGCGGGCGTGCCCTCCTCGACCGGCGCCGGGTGCGGCAGGAACGGCGTGCCGGGCAGCCGGGAGAGCACCGCGGCGCGCAGCGCGTTGTCCAGCGCGCCCCGGCCGAGCGGGGCCGGGACGAGCCGGAGCGAGCCGAGGTCGGCACCGCGGGCGCGCAACAACTCGGCGTAGCTGTCGGCGGCGCGCTCGGTGAGGAAGTCGGCCAGCGGACCGGGGGCGACGTGCCGGCGGGTGGAGTCCAGCGGGTAGGAGGCGATCAGCAGCGCGGGCAGACCGACCGGCTCGTCGCTGGGGGTGGGCGCGTGCAGCACGGAGGCGGATCCGGGCCGCTGCGGGGCGCCGTCCGGGCCGACCGGGACGGCCCAGGTCACCGTCCAGTACGGGCGGGCGCGCTCCTCGGTGGGCCGGTCGACCAGCAGTTCGGCGGAGAGCGTGCCGGAGGCGCCGGCGGTCTGCCAGACCGTATGCCGCAGCCGGCCGCCCGTGTCGTCGGTGACGGTGACCTCGGTGACCCCGTCCGGGCCGGTCTCGGCGGCGGCCCGGGTGAGCGTCCGGATGCCGTCCGGGGTCTCCACCACGACCTCGCGCAGGCCGGGCAGGGTGAGCAGCAGCGCGTCGTCGATCCCGTCCAGCAGGCGGCGGGTCAGGTCCTCGGCGGCGGCGTCCCGCAGCGGCAGCACGACCACCGTGTCGTAGCCCGCCGGGGCCGGGCCCTCGGCCGCGAACGGCAGCCGCAGCAGCGGCACGTGGCCGTCCCGGCGGCGCAGCTCGTCGGCCAGCTCGGGCTGCGCCCC
>NZ_JAHSQD010001029.1 GCF_020103755.1 Streptomyces sp. LS1784 | reverse complement strand
CGTGCGCCCCCCCTTGTCCGCCGGGGGTCAGGCCGGGGCGCAGGCCCGGCCCGGGGCGGGAGTGCGCACGACGGCGTCCAGGGCCGGGGCGATGACGGCGAAGCAGTTCTCCGTCAGCGCGGCGACGTCCACCCCCTCACCACCGCCGTCCACCTCGCCACCGCCGTCGGCGGCGCTCCAGCGCTGGAGCACCGTGTGGAAGGCCGCCAGCGCCATGTCCGCGGCCAGCCGCGGGTACAGCTCGCGCCCGGCGTCCAGGCCCAGGCGCACGGCGAGCTGCGCGGCGAGTTCGTCGCGCCACTGCGCCTGGCGTTCCAGGAAGCGGGCGAGCAGGGCGGGCGTGGAGAGGATCAGCCGCACCACGCTGCGGGCGCGCTCCTCGTGGCCGGCGCAGTCCTGCACGCAGCGCCACACCGCGCACCGCAGCGCCACCGAGGGCGCCTCCGCCACCGGACGGCGGGCCAGCTCCTCGCGCATGGCGGCGCCGAGGGCGGCCAGGAACTGGACGACCACGTCCTCCTTGGACGCGAAGTAGCGGAAGAACGTCCGCTTGGACACGCCCGCGGCGGTGGCGATCTCGTCGACCGTGACGGCGTCGAACCCGCCGTGCGCCAGCAGGTCCAGCGCCGCCCGCGTCAGTTCGTCGGCAACGAGCTGGCGTTTGCGCTGGGCCAGGGTGGCGGCGGGTCGGGACGTCACCGGCCCATCCTAGCCCCCACGCCACACTCGGCATCAAACGACAGTCTTGACACTTGGTGACATACGCGGCAGCGTGAGCCGTATGATCCGAAGCAACCCGAGCCCCGCCGGCGCCGCGGACCCGAGCGGGCGGGTGTTCGTCGTCACCGGCGCCGGCAGCGGCCTGGGCCTGGCCACCACCACCGCCCTCGCCCGCCGCGGCGCCCACGTCGTCCTCGCCGTGCGCGACGAGGCCAAAGGCCACCGCGCCGCCGCCCTGGTGACGGCCGAACAGCCCGACGCCCTGCTGGAGGTACGCCGCCTGGACCTCGCCGACCCGCACTCCGTGCACGCCTTCGCCACACGCCTGCGCACCGACGGCCCGCACCCCGACGTCCTGGTCAACAACGCCGGCGTCATGGCACCCCCACGCACCCTCACCCCCCACGGCCACGAACTCCAGTTCGCCGTCAACCACCTCGGCCACTTCGCCCTCACCGCCCACCTCATCGACCTGCTCGCCCAGGGCCGCGACCCGCGCGTGGTCACCGTCACCTCCGCCAACCACCGCCGCGCCCGCATCGACTTCGACGACCTCACCGGCGAACACGCCTACTCCCCCATGGGCCACTACAACCAGTCCAAACTCGCCAACGCCGTCTTCGCCCTCGAACTCCACCGCCGCCTGAACGCCGCCCACAGCCCCGTGCGCAGCGTGCTCGCCCACCCCGGCTACGCCGCCACCGGCCTGCCCCGCGCCGGCGCGGTCGGCGGGGTGCGGCTGCTGTTCGGGCACCTGCTGCGCCCGCTCGCGCAGTCGCCCGCACGC
>NZ_JAHSQD010001028.1 GCF_020103755.1 Streptomyces sp. LS1784 | reverse complement strand
CGGGCCCGGGCCGGCGCCCGCTGACGCAGCCGACCGGGGACCGGGGCGCGCGCTGAGCCGGACCCGCGCGCACCCACCGTAGGAACGACGCATCCGCGGCCGCCGAGTGAACGGGCGGCCGCGGATGCGCGAAGGCCCGGTGCGAGTCCTGCCCGGGGCCGCGGTGCCCCGCCCGTCACCAGCTCCGGACCTGCCGGATGATCCGCCGCTTCAGCCGGACCGTCCGGCTGCCGTCGGGGAACAGCCTGAGCCGGTCGAGTTCCCAGTGTCCGTACTCGGCGTGCTCGGTGAGCAGTTGGCGCGCCGCGTTGCGCGTGGTGCCGCGCGGCATGCGCAGGGACTGGTACTCGTACTCCGGCTGCCGGACCGGCTTCCGTGGGGTCAAAACGCTCCTCCTGGGGATCACCTTCGGGCAAGCCTACGGCCTGCCCCGGACAGTCGGCCCGGGTATTTCCGGCCGCCCTCCCGTGCGGAGGCGGCGGCCCGAAGGGGTGCGACCCGGGGCAGTCGACTGACAGAGCATCAGTTCTGTTGTCGTTGTGGAGGGGATACCCCGATCCCGGCGCGCGAAGCGGCACCCGGACGGCCCCGGTGGGTCCCGTGCGCGTCCTCCGCGCCCGCTTCGCGCCGGAGCCGCGGGGGATGAAAGGGTGTGGATCGGACATCAGGGGGGAAGTTGCGGTGAAATCGCGGGTGTAGGTGACAACCGCTGTGCGTACCGACACTGCGGGGAGATAGCGTCTGCACCATGTCTGATGCCGCGCAGCCCACCATTGCCGAGGTACGCGCCGCCGCTGAGGCGGTCAAGGCCGCCATCGACCGTCATCTGGAAGCGGTGTCAAGCCCCAACGCAGCCGATGATCCCGCCGTTTCCGCCGCCTACGAGCAGCTGGCGACGGCGGCCATCGCCTACGACCAGCTCCTGTACGAGGCCTACGACGAGGTGACGCCCTTCGAGATCCCCGGGGACGAGGGCCCCGGCGGGTACCACGGCCCCGAACAGCCCGAGGCGATCAGCGTGTTGATCCGCCGCGACTACCACGTCGTCGACTCCGAGCGGCTGCGTGCCCAGGCCGAGCGGCTCGACGAGTCGCTGACCCCGGGCGGCGCCGGTGCGGGCGGGGTGAACGCCGCGATCGGCGTGCTGTTCGGCGAGTACGAGCCCGACGAGATCGCCGCCCGCAGCGAGGAGTTCGGCCTGGAGGAGGCCGACTCGACGCTCTGGGTCGCGGCCACCGAGCCGACCGAGCCGGGCGAGTGGCTGCCCGAACCCTTCGAGCACGCCGATCCGCAGCTGCTGATCTGCCGGTTCGACGTGAGCGAGGTCTACGACGACGAGGACCCGGACGACTGAAGCCGTCCAGGACGCACGAGGGGCGGGCCCGGGACCACCGGGGCCCGCCCCTCGTGCGTCCCGCCCGGCAGGCCGCCGCAGCGGGGCCGGCCGGAGCGGCCGTCAGTACGCCGAGGCGGTGGCGTTCTCGGCGAGGACCGCCCGCAGCCGAGTGGTGCGCGGCTGCG
>NZ_JAHSQD010001027.1 GCF_020103755.1 Streptomyces sp. LS1784 | reverse complement strand
GGCCGGTCGTCTTCGGTGCGGGTGCGGGTGCGGGTGCGGGTGTCGCGTTCGGGCGTGCCGGGCACGGCCCTGCGGGCGGGAGCGGGCCCGGGAAGGCGTTCACCCCGTGGCGCCCGCGCAGGACTTTGCGGGCGCCCCGGGGTGCGGTGTGCCGGCCACCGCCGCGCGGGTGCGGCCACCGGCCTTGGCGGCAGGGTCAGTTGAAGACCAGGACGTCGGTGCGCATCGGCAGCGGACTGTTCCAGCCGATGCTGATCTTGAAGGTCACCACGCCGTTGCCGGGCGCGATGCTCGACACCTGTCCCTCACCGGCCCCGCCCTGATGGCCTTCGGCGTCGTCATGACCGCCGGCGACCTCGCCTTCGGCCGCCTCCTGGAACGCAGCCCGATACGCACCGTCACCGCCTACCCGCTCCTCTGCCTCGCCCTCTACCTCCTCCTCGACGCCGCCGGCCCCCACCGCGCCCCCGTGCTCGCCACCGTCCTCCTGTGGGGCGCCGTCCGCTCCGGCGGCCTGGCCGTCGCCCAGAGCCGGCTCGCCCGCGACGCCACCGACGCCCCCGAGTTCGGCAACAGCCTCGTCGTCTCCTTCTCCACCCTCGGCATCACCCTCGGCACCACCCTCGGGGGAGCCGTCGTCACCACCGCCGGCCCCCGCCACCTGCCCCTGGCCGGCGCCGCCCTCGCCGCAGCAGCCCTCGCCGCCGTCCTCCTGCGCCGCCGCCTGCACCCCGAACAGCCCCAGGAACAGCCGCACCGGCACGACACCCGACCCGCCCCGACCCCCTGACCACCCGCCAACCCCCCCCGCCGGCCCCACGAGGAACGCACCCGGCCACGCCCCGCACGGTGGGGCGGGGCGGGGCGGGTGCGGGTCCTCACCGCACCTGGGGCCGGGCCGGGCGCAGCGGGGCGGGACGGTCGAGGGGAAGGAGGAAGGGGAGGGAGGAAGGGGAAGGAGGCGGACGGGAGGAGGCGGGCGTGGCCGCGGCGGCGGGGCGGTCAGGCGTAGCGGTCGAACAGGGCCTGTAGGTAGTCCTCCAGGCGCCCGGTCAGCACGGCGGGCGTCAGGTCGGTGCGGCCCAGTTCGCGCCAGGGCTCGGCGACCTTCTGCGCGTCGGGGGCGAAGGCGAGGGCGTCCAGCAGCCGCCAGTACAGGTGCGCGCGGCCCTCGGCGAGCTCGCGCCCGCCGGCGGCCAGGTAGCGGTCGGCGAAGTCCAGGCCCGCCCCGGGGCCGTGCAGCAGGGCCAGCGCGGTGGAGCAGTGGGCGACGTCCAGGTCGGCCGGGCCCCAGGAGGTCTCCACCCAGTCGACCACCCCGGCGACGGCGAGCCCGGCGCCCGCGCCGGTGAACAGCACGTTGCCGGGGTGGAAGTCGCGGTGCAGGAAGCACGGCCGGTGCGCGGGCACCGCACCGCCGATCACCCCCACCGCCCGCTCCCACAGCCCGCTACGGGCGGTGCCGTCGGGCACGGCCACCCGGCCGGGGGCCGTCCACGCCTGCCAGGCGCGCGGCCGGTCCTGCTCGCCGA
>NZ_JAHSQD010001026.1 GCF_020103755.1 Streptomyces sp. LS1784 | reverse complement strand
GGCTCGGCTCCGGCGGCCCGCGCCGAGCGGCGTCCGGTGGCGTGGTCGCTGCGGGTGCTCGGCTGGCTGGGCCTCGCGGCCGTGCTCGCGCCCCTGTTCCTGTACGACCGCAACACCCCCTTCCCCGGCACCGCCGCGCTGCTGCCCGTCCTCGGCACCGCCGCCGTCCTGCTCGCCGGGCACCGCTCGTTCGGCGCCGCCGACGCCGGGCGGCTGCTCGCCACCCGCCCGTTGCGCGCCGCCGGACGGCTCTCGTACGCCTGGTACCTGTGGCACTGGCCGGTACTGACCATCGCCCAGGCCCGGTACGGTGTGCTGCCCTGGACCACCCTGCTCGCGCTCACCGCCGCCGCCGCGCTACCCGCCTGGCTCACCCTGCGGCTGGTCGAGCAGCCGCTGCGGTACGGCAGCAGCCCGGCGCCCCGGCGCGGGCTCGCGGTCGGCGCCAGCGCCCTGGTCATCCCGCTGATCGCCGCACTCACCCTCGGCGGCGGCACCGTGCGCGCTCTCGGCGACCCCTCCTCCGGGCCCACGGCGGCCCCCGCCGGAGCCGCCGACGGCCCGAGCCTGCTCGCCCCCGGCATCCGGGTGCTCGCCCTGACGCCCTCGCTCGCCCGGGCCCGGGAGGACTTCCCGCCCGGCAAGGGCTGCGAGATCCCGCTCAACGCCGACAGCAGCCCGCGCTGCCTCTTCGGTGCCGAGGACAGCCCCGACCGGATCGTGCTGCTCGGCGACTCGCACGCCGGGCAGTGGATCTCCGCCGCCCTCGCCCTGGCCGAGCAGCGGCACTGGGCCCTGGAGGTCCTGGTCAAGCCCGGCTGCCCGCTGGCCACCCTCACCGTGCGCAACAACGTGCTCGGCCGCACCTTCGAGGAGTGCGACCGCTGGCGGGAGAACACCCTCACCCGGTTGGCCTCCGGGCCCAAGCCGCGCCTGGTCCTGATGGCGGGACTCAACCGCTACGGGAGCCAGGAGGAGCGCACCGAGGGCTGGACCCGCACCCTGGACCGGCTCACCGCGCTCGGCGCCCCGCTCGCCTACCTCGGCGACACCCCGATGCCCGGGAAGGACATCCCGACCTGCCTGGCCGCCTCCGACGGGCGCTCGGACGCCTGCTTCTTCCCGCGTGACACCGCCTTCGAACCCGACCCCGTGCTGGACGGCGGGCTCGCGGCCCGGTACGGGGTGCGGACCCTCGACCTCGGGCCGCTGCTCTGCCCCGGCACCGGGCCCTCCTGCCCAGCCGTACTGGAGGGCGTGGTGCTGTACCGGGACACCGGGCACATCACCGACACCCTGGCGCGGGTGCTGGCGCCCCGGCTGGACAAGGGCCTGCTGGGGGCCCCGGGTGCTCCGACCGGTCCGACCGCGCCGGCCGCGCCTACCGTGTCCGTGGCTTCGGGGCCGCCGTCGGCTCAGCCGTAGATGCTGTGGCAGATCCGGGCCTGCTCCGACCCGGCCGGCCAGTGGCCCGCCCGCTCGGCCTGATCGCAGATGGTGCTCCGGCGGCCGCCTGCGCCCGCCCCGGCACTCGCCGGGGCG
>NZ_JAHSQD010001025.1 GCF_020103755.1 Streptomyces sp. LS1784 | reverse complement strand
GCGCTGGTCGAGGGCGCCCGCCGGCACGAGGACGGGCCGGCCGGGGTGCTGCGCACGGACCCGCCGCTCAAGGCGATGCGCCGGCTCGCGGCCCGGGCGACCGAGGTCGGCGGGGTCGCGGTACCGACCGGGACGCAGGTCCTGCTCGACATCGCGGCCGCCCAGGCCGGGGCACCGGAGGGCGTCGCGCTCACCTTCGGCGCCCCGCCCCGGAGTTGCCCGGGACGTTCGCAGGCCATGGTCATCGCCGAGGGCATCCTGTACGGCGCCTCCGATCCGGCGGACACCGGGACACCGCCGGCGCCGGACCTCGACAAGACCGAACTCGCCGCCCTGGTGCCGGAGATGGTCGACCACGTGCTCACGCTGGCGGCCGGCTGGACGGCCTGGGGCGGCCGCCCGATCGTCAACGCCGACGGCCGAACCTACGCTCCGCACAAGGTGGTTCGCCGCATCACCGACCATCTGCTGGACCACCTGGCCGAGTTGGACGCCCGACTGGCCGGCGAGCCGACCGAGCCCGACCACTGGCACGCCTCCAACGTCACCACCCCGGCCGACCTCGCCCCGTTCACCACCGCCGACCTGGACGAGGCCCGCAGCCGGCTGACCCGGCTGGCCGGGATCTGGTCCCGGCGGGTCGCCGCGCTGCCGGACGGGCGACTGGACGACTCGCCGGGGGCGGGCTGGAGCTTCCGGCAGATCGTCTGCCACGTCTCCGGGGCCGGGTACTACTACGCGGACTCGGTCGGGAGCCTGGCGGGCGCGGCCGGCTGCCCGGTGGACGCGACCGGAAACCTCACGAACGAGCCGATGGAGACGACCCGATGACCCCCTTCGCCGCCCTGCACCACCGGCCCGGCCGCCCGCTGCTGCTCCCCAACGCCTGGGACCACGCCTCGGCCGTCGCCCTCGCCGCCCAGGGCCACCCCGCGATCGGCACCACCAGCCTGGGTGTGGCAGCCGTCGCCGGGCTGCCCGACGGCGCCGCCGCCACCCGCGCGGAGACCGTACGGCTGGCGCGCCGGCTCGGGCGTGGCGGCTTCCTGCTCAGCGTCGACGCGGAGTCCGGGTTCAGCGACGACCCGGACGAAGTCGCCGAGCTGGCCGTGGAGTTGGCGAAGGCGGGAGCGGTCGGCATCAACCTGGAGGACGGCCGGGCGGACGGCACGCCGACCCCGTCCGCCCGTCACGCCGCGAAGATCGCGGCGGTGAAGGCGGCCGTGCCGGAGCTGTTCGTGAACGCCCGCACCGACACCTACTGGTGCGGCCGGGGCGCCCCCGAGGCGGAGACGCTCCGGCGCCTGGACGCCTACCAGCGGGCGGGCGCGGACGGGGTGTTCGTCCCCGGGTTGACCGATCCGGCGGCCATCGGCCGGCTGGTCGGCGTGCTCGCCGTCCCGCTCAACATCCTCTGGACGCCGACCGGCCCGGGCCTCGCCGAGCTGGCCGGGCTCGGGGTGGCCCGGGTCAGCCTGGGCTCGCTGCTGTACCGCGCGGCCCTGGCGGCGGGGGTGGCCACGGCGGCGGCCGTCGCGGCGGGCGA
>NZ_JAHSQD010001024.1 GCF_020103755.1 Streptomyces sp. LS1784 | reverse complement strand
CTCCCCCGCCCACCGAGCGCCGCACCGGCTGCGTCTTCCGCACCCGTTGCCCGCGCTACGCCGGGCTCACGGCCCCGGCGGACCGGGCCCGCTGCGAGCAGGAGCGGCCGGCCCTGGTCGGCGGCGCGCAGGGGGCGGACCACCAGGCGGCCTGCCACCACCCGGAGCCGACGGCCGGAGGCGGTCGCGCACAGTAACCATTCGAACGCGATTCGGTGGATCGGGTCGGCGCCGTGTAAAGTCTTCGACGTCAGCAAGCGCCGCTAGCTCAGTTGGTTAGAGCAGCTGACTCTTAATCAGCGGGTCCGGGGTTCGAGTCCCTGGCGGCGCACATGGCAAGGTCTCAGGCCGTCCACTCCGGTGGGCGGCCTGAGGCGTTTTCCGGATGCGGAATGCTGGTCCCCGTGACGACCCCTTCCGACACCCGTCCTCTCCCCGAGGAACTGATGCTGCTGTGCGCCCACCCGAAGTCCGGGCGCTTCCGGGCCCCGGTCAGCGAGTTCCAGCACGTGGTCGCCGGCGCCGTCCTCGCCGAGCTGCTGCTGGCCGGCGCGATCACCGTCGACAAGCACCACATCACCGGCTACCAGCCCTTCGGTGCGCGGGACGAGGTCGAGGCCGGGGTGCTGGCCCGACTGGAGGGCAAGGGCAAGAGCCGGTTCCGGCCCCTGCTCGACCGGGCGATCACCCGGGTACCGGACCCGCCCGGGTACCGGTTCCACCTCGACCGCCTGGTCGAGCAGGGGTGCTACACGGTGGAGGAGAAACACTTCCTCGGCCTGCCCTGGCGAAGCCACCTGCTGACCCGGCCCGAGCTCGGGCAGCAGATCGCCGCGCGGGTGGCGGCCACCCTGTCGGATCCCCGGGGCGGGGACGGTCGGCCGGCGGCCGAGCGGGACCGGCAGCTGGCCGGTCTGATCGGCGTCGCCGGCCTGGAGCACCGCCTCTACCCCGGTCGGCCCGGCGCCCTGGTCAGGCGCGCCGTACGGAAGGCGGCGTGGGAGCTGCCCATCCCGCAGGCGGTCCGGCGGGTCGGCTCCAGCAACTGAGCCCGGGGGCGGGCGCTGCGGGCGTCCCGGGCCCGCCCGCGGTGCCTCAGCCGTGCCTCAGTGGTGGCTCAGTGGCGGCTCAGTGGGTGTCGAGCACGGCCGAAGCCACCGCGTCCGGGCGGTCGAACATCACCAGGTGCCCGGCCGGGGCGGCGGTGCGGAAGTCCGCCCCGAGCAGCGCCGCCAGCTCCCGCTGCCGGGCCAGCCAGTCCTCGGTGCCGCGGGTCCGGCAGCCGTCGTCGGCGGCCAGCACGGTGACCGGCAGGTCCTCGGCCAGCGGCCGGCTGCGCCGCAGCTCGTCCAGCTCCGCGGCCGTGTCGAGGTAGCGGCCGTTCTCCCGCAGCAGCGCGCGCAGGGCCCGCCCGGTGCGGTAGCAGTGCCGGACCAGTGGCGCCGGGGCGAGGTCCTCGCGGCGGACGGTGGACATCCGGGCCGTGGCCCGGCGGACGGTCGGGCCGAGCAGGTAGGGCACGGCGAGGGCGGTGGCGACGCCGGCCACC
>NZ_JAHSQD010001023.1 GCF_020103755.1 Streptomyces sp. LS1784 | reverse complement strand
CGGGCCGCCGAGGCGCGCGGCGCCGGTCGCGGTGCCGAGCAGGGCGTTCGCCCGCAGCCGCAGCTCACCCCGGACGGTGGCCGCGACCAGCGGCGAGGCGGTGGGCATGGCGAAGGCGGAGGCGATGCCGCCGAGGGCCGAGGCGAGGGCGATGTGCGTCAGGCTCGGACGCCCGCCGAGCAGCTCCAGGCCGACGAGCAGCTGGGCGACGGCCCGGACCAGGTCGGTGGTGAGGGCGACCAGGCGCGGGTCGAAGCGGTCCCCGGCCACCCCGCCGAAGGGCAGCAGGAGCAGCTTCGGCACCACCGCGCAGCCCAGCACCAGGGCGAGCGCGGCGGAGGAGCCGGTGGCCCGGGTGATGGCGATGGCGAGGGCGGCGGGGACGACGGCGTCGCCGAGGGTGGAGATCGTCCGGCCGATGAAGAGCAGGCGGAAGCCGCTCAGGCTCAGGGGGTGTGGTGTCACGCGCCGCACCATATTTCGGTGTCGAAATTTTGGCAACGAATATTTTGATGCCGTTGCTTCAGCCTTTGTAGACTCCTTCCATGGCCGAGCACCACCACCAGCAGGACGCCCCGCCCCGTGACTGGACGGACGGCCACGTCGACCGCTGGCAACCGGTACTGCCCGGCCTCGACCCGGACATCGAGGCCTCCGTGACCCGGATGTCGCGGCTCACCCGCCACCTCGGCCGGGTCCGCGAACAGGGCGTCGCCGACTACGGCCTGCACAAGCACGAGTTCGACACCCTGCACGTGCTCGCCGGCCGCGGCGGCCATGCCGCCCCCTCCGACCTCCGGGCCGACCTCAACCTCGCCCCGGCCTCGGTCACCGGCCGGCTGGAGACCCTGGAGCGGCGCGGCTTCGTCCTGCGCACGCCGTCCACCGAGGACCGCCGGAAGGTCGACATCGTGCTGACCGAGGCCGGGCGGGCCGCCTGGCGCGAGGCCCTGGACGTGGTGGGCCGGGAGGAGCTGCGGCTGCTGGGCGTGCTGTCCGAGGAGGAACGGCGCGCCCTGGCGGACCTGCTGCGGAAGGTGATGCTGGCTCAGGAGGGCGAGGGGTAGGAGCCCGGTCCCGGCCGCCGGGGTCGACCCGCGGTGCCCGCCCCTGGTATCGATAGGGGCGTGCGATTCGAACGTGTGCCGGTGCCGGAGGGCGTGGGGGCGCGGCCCCGGGACGGGCGGGGCTACCCGGTGCCCGCGATCACGCCGTGGCAGGGCGACGTGCCGCAGTTCGCGCTGACCGACCACGGGCGCAGCGCCGACTGCGCGCTGGAGCGCCGGTGCTCGGTGTGCGGGCGGTTCATGGAGCGCGGACCGGTGTGGCGGGTGGTCGGCGCCGCCGAGAGCGAGGCGATCGCCGGGGCGCTCGCGGCCGGGCAGCCGTACCGCAACCTCGCACCCACCATGGAAGGCCCCGGCCACCGGGCCTGCATGCTCTACGCCGCCATGGTCTGCCCGTACCTGGCGCGCCCCAACGCCCGGCGGCGGGCGAGCGCCGAGGACCCCGCCGACGAGCTGACCTCGGCCGCCGTCCGGGGTGCGGCG
>NZ_JAHSQD010001022.1 GCF_020103755.1 Streptomyces sp. LS1784 | reverse complement strand
GGTGCGGCCACCGCCGCCGCCCCCGATGCCGCGGCGGTGAGGCCGACGGCGGCCAGCAGGGCCACCAGGGCGCCGGCTATCGAGCGTGCGATCCGATCAGTCATCGTGCTCCCTCTGCACTGGTGCGGAGCAACGCGGTCCAACCGATCTGACCAATTTCTCATGGTCTGACCAGCTGGTTTTCTCATTCGCGCCTAGTATGCTCCACTGAAGTTCTACAGCGGTGTAAAAGTTTAGCGCGGGCCCTGCCACGATCGGCTCCGGCCCCGGGCCCCGCGAGCCCACCGCTTCGCCGGGGGCTCGCGTGGCAACTGTGGAGGATGACGACGTGTCTGGCCGCAAGGGTTCCCCCGAAGCCGAGAATTCGCCGCACCGGGCGGGAGGGCGCCGGGCCACCGACCGGAAGAGCAGCAGAAAACCGGACCCCGCGGACATGGCGGACGGCCGCGCGGCAGGCCGGGCCAGGAAGAAACCCAAGCGCAGCACCAAGGAGAAGGTGCTCTGGGCGACCGCCGGCTGCACCGCCCTCGCCCTCCTCGGCGGTGGCGCCCTCTACTACCGGCTGAACAGCAACATCAGCACCTTCGACGGCGACGCCCTCAGCAAGGACCGGCCGGAGGCCGCGGCCCCGGACGCCCAGGGCCGCACCCCGGTCAACGTGCTGCTGATCGGCTCGGACAGCCGCGGCAACGGCAACAGCGACCTGGGCGGCGGCGGGGACGGCGGCGCCCGCTCGGACACCGCGATCCTGCTGCACGTCTACGCCGACCACAAGCACGCCGTCGGCATATCCATCCCCCGCGACTCCCTGGTCACCATCCCGTCGTGCAAGCTCCCCAACGGCAAGTGGACCAAGGAGCAGACCAATGTGATGTTCAACAGCGCCTTCTCGGTCGGCGACAGCGACCAGGGCAACCCGGCCTGCACCCAGAACGCCGTCGAGAAGCTGACCAACCTACGCGTCGACCACACCATAGTGGTGGACTTCAACGGCTTCGCCTCGATGACCACGGCGGTCGGCGGCGTCGAGGTCTGCCTGCCGACCGACATCCACGAGGGGGACCTCAACCCCAACCTCGGCCACAAGGGGAAGCTGCTCTTCGCCAAGGGCAAGCAGAAGGTCGAGGGCCAGTCCGCGCTGGACTACGTCCGGGTCCGGCACGGCATCGGCGACGGCTCCGACATCGGCCGCACCAAGCGCCAGCAGGCCTTCCTCTCCTCCCTCATCAAGGAGGTCAAGTCCCGCGGAATGGACCCGACCACGCTGCTGCCGCTCGCCGACGCGGCCACCCGGTCGCTGACCGTCGACCCCGGCCTCGGCTCGGCCGCCAAGCTGCTCTCCTTCGCCATGTCGCTCAAGGACGTGGACCTGCACGACATCAAGTTCCTGACCGTACCCTGGCGTTACGAGGGCCCGCGGGTCGCGCTGGTGCACCCCGACGTGGACCAGCTGTGGGCAGCGCTCAAGGCCGACCGCACCATCGACGGCCAGGACGCGAGCGCGCCGGCCGCCGCCGACCCGGCCGCCCCCACCGCCGCCCCCGCCGCCACTG
>NZ_JAHSQD010001021.1 GCF_020103755.1 Streptomyces sp. LS1784 | reverse complement strand
CGGGAAGGCCCTCGCCCGGGCCCGCACGCAGTGCCCCGAGCCGGCCGGGATCGCCGGCGTCGAACGCCTGCCGGCGCCGGTGCCCGCGGCGGTGGCCCGGTGAGCGTGCCGATCGTCCTGGTGCACGGCACCCGGTTCAGTGCGGGGCAGTGGAGCCCGCAGCTGGCGGCGCTGCGGGAGGAGTTCCCGGTGGTGGCCGTCGACCTGCCCGGGCACGGCGCCAGGCGCGGAGAACCGTGGAGCCTGACGGCCGCCTGCGCGGCCGTCGCGGCGGGGGTCGAGGAGCTGGACGGCGGGCCCGCCCTGGTGGTCGGGCACTCGCTGGGCGGGTACGTCGCGCTGGAGTTCGCCCTCCGCAGCCCGGAGCGGCTGCGCGGGCTGGTCCTCGCGGGCGCGAGCGCCGACACCCGGGGGCGCTGGGCGGTCCCCTACCGGGCGGTCGGCGCACTGGTGCCGCACGTCCCGGCCGAGCGGCTGTCCCGGTGGAACGACGGGCTGCTGCGCCGGCTCTACCCGCCGGAGGTGGTCGCGGCGACGATCCGCGCCGGGTACGGCTTCGAGGCCCTGCCCGCCGCCTGGGCCTCGGTGCTCGGCCGCTTCGAACCGGGCGTCCTGCGCCGGGTCGAGGCCCCGGTGCTGATCCTGAACGGGGAGAAGGACACCGCCTTCCGCTCCGGCGAGCGGGCCTTCGCCGCCGCCCACCCGCACGGGCGGGCCCGGATCGAGCTGGTTCCCCGGGCCCGGCACCTCGCCAACTTCGACGCCCCGGAGGCCTTCGCCGACGCCGTGCGCCGCTTCGCCCGGGAGCTCTAGCTGCTCCAGCCCACGTCCTGGAAGCGCGGCCACCCGAACCCGTACGCGCCCACGCCGGCCACCCCGGTCCGGACCCCGACCAGCTCCGGCCTCTGGTAGAGCGGCACCGAGTGCCCGAGCTGCCAGATCCGTACGTCCGCCTCCTGCAGCATGTCCAGCCGGGCCGCCGGGTCGAGCTCGGTGGACGCCCGGTCGAACAGCCGGTCGATCTCCTCGGTGCCGCTGCGGCCGTAGTTGGTGCCGGGGTTGACGGTGCCGTCGGCGTTCGGCCGGGGCTTGGCGTACGTGGGGCGCTGCTCGGACGCCGAGCCGGGGCTGGCCGGCCAGGAGAAGAGCGCGAGGTCGAAGTCCCCGGCCGCGAGGTGCTCCTTGACGAAGGTGTCGGTGGACGCGGTCACCGTCTGCACCGCGACGCCCTGCTCGGCGAGGTTCTCGGTGAGCGCGTCGGCGGTGCGCTTGGCGGTCGCGGAGCCGGCCGGGACCAGCAGCCTCAGCGCCAGTTCCGTCCCGTCCTTCGCCCGGGTGCCGCCGCCGGCCGGCCGCTTCCAGCCGGCGCCGTCGAACAGCCCGGCGGCATCGGCGGGGCCGACGGCCGCACTGTTGTCGCGGTACCCCTCCTGGTCCCCGGCGAACAGGTGGCTGCCGAGCGGGGCGGGCGCGAGGCCGAGCGGGCTGAGAGCGGCGTCGGCGATCCGCCGCCGGTCGACGGCCTGGCCGAGCGCGAGCCGCAGCGCCGGGTCGGAGAG
>NZ_JAHSQD010001020.1 GCF_020103755.1 Streptomyces sp. LS1784 | reverse complement strand
GGGGCGCCGCCGGCGCCGACGCTCGGCGCGGCCCCCGCGGGGGGATCCGGGCGGCCGGCCGCGTTCCGGCAGGCGTCGCCGGGTGCCGGGCTGTCCTTCTACTTCGTCAACGGGGTGCTGAACAACTTCGACTCGGCGACGGTGAACGCGAACCTGCTGTCCGCCACGCTGAGCCGGCAGCTGGGTTATCCGGTCAGCGTCAAGCTCCAGTTCAATGCCTCCAGCGCCAACATCGCGGTGTACACGTACAGCGCATGCCAGGAGGCGCAGCGCGCTACTGCGGACAACCCGATCCAGGAGAACCGGGACCTCGCGAAGGCCATCTGCGGGCTCAGTGTGGGTGGGGCGGCCGTCCTGCCGGAGGCGGTCATGGCGGACGTCAGCGGGACGATCTCACGGAAGGCCCTGGATCCGAACTTCGCGCTCGACGGGGTCAACGCGAGCTTGCTGAAGAACGCGCAGGACGATTTGAACAAGGGGCTGCGGGTGGTGCTGATCTCGCACAGCGAGGGCGGCCTCTACCTGCGCAATGTGCTGCCGCGGATCGGAGCCGGGAAGCCCGTCGGGGCGCTCTACGTCGCCCCGCCGTTCGGCAGTGGGCAGGAGCTGAACGCCAATCCGACGCGCTATGTGATGTTCGAGTGGGACTGGTTGCTGGCGGGGATCTCCAGCGTGGACTTCACGACCAAGGCCGTGGCTCCGCAGACCGTGTACGACGGCTCCACGGCGTCGCGGTTCAACCTCCACTACCTCTCCAACTACTTGTACTGCGGGTCGGATTCGGCCAAGCAGGTCGGTGACCGGACGCGTGAGCTGGTGGACTTCGTCAACTCGGTTCCGGCCTCCCGGGGCGGTGCGCGCCCGGGGCTGTCCGGGGGCGACGGGCTGCCGCCGCGGCAGGGCGTGCAGGGTTGTCCGGTGCCGCAGCCGGAGCAGAGCCCGACCCCGACGCCCACGGAGACGCCGTCCGGATCGCCGACGGGATCGCCCACCGAGACTCCGGCGGAGACCCCGTCCGAGACGCCCACCGAGGCGACGCCCTCCGGCTCGCCCTCTTCCCCGGCCGGCGCCTACTACGTCTTCCTGCTCACCAACGTCTCCGGCGGGAACGTCCTGGTGGGGTCGCTGGACGACGTCCAGGGCAAGCGCACGTGCGACTTCGCGGACGGTGGTCTGTGCGCCGATGCCGGTGGCCAGGACGTCCCGGTGCAGTACACCGCCGAGTTGGGCCCGTACCCGACGCTCACGGACGCCCAGGCCGCGTACTGCGCGAACGCTGCCAACCCCCATCCGGGCCCGGGGGCTGTCGGTACCAAGGTCGACATCTTCGGCGGCAGTTACTGGACCGACAACATCGACTTCAGCTGTCCGGTGGCCCCCAGCCCCTGACGCGGGTGGGCCCGCGCCGCGACACGTCGCCGGCGCGGAAGTCGGCGGTCTGAGGCGGGGGCCGGCCAGGCCCGGCCTAGTTCAACTGTGCGGGTGCCGTGGCCGAGTCGGTGGGGCCGGCGGTGGCGGTGGGCTGGCTGGTGGGCCGGGGCGGCCGGGTCTGGGTGGGCT
>NZ_JAHSQD010000102.1 GCF_020103755.1 Streptomyces sp. LS1784 | reverse complement strand
CCCGCTCCCCGATCCCGCGCAGCCCGCGCCCGCCGCCGGGGCGGCTCGGCCGGTCGGGGCCGAGCGGGTTGGTCAGTTCGATCTCCAGCCGGCCGTCGGCCAGCCCGACCCGCAGCCCGGCCGGGGCGGGCCCGGCGTGGCGCAGCACATTGGTCAGGCCCTCCTGCACGATCCGGTACGCCTCGCGGGAGACCGCCTCGGGCAGGCCGGCCAGCCCGGGCGCCAGCTCGGCGTCCACCGCCACCCCGGCGCGACCGAGCTGGCGCAGCAGGTCGTCCAGCCCGGCGAGGGTGGGGCCGGCCGGTTCGGCGGTCTCCGGGTCCTCCTCGCGCAACACCCCGAGCACGGCGTCGAGTTCGGCGACGGCCGCCCGGGCGGTCTCCTCGATCGCCGCGAGCGCCTCGGCGGCGAAGTCCGGGTTGCTGCGCAGCACCCGGGCGGCGGCCGAGGCCTGGATGCCGACGGCGCTGAGCGCGTGCCCGACCGAGTCGTGCAGCTCGCGGGCCAGCCGGTTGCGCTGGGCGAGCACGGTGGCCCGGCGCTCGGCGGCGGCCACCCGCTCCTCCGGGGTCGGGCCGAGCAGGGCGGGAGCCCAACGGGCGAGCAGTGCGCCGCAGACGGCGTTGGTGCCGACGAGCAGCAGCAGCAGGCCGAAGCCGAGGACAGGGCCGGTGGCCAGCCAACCGGGGAAGTGCCGTTCCCACATCCGGACGAACTCCTCGGTCCCGGAGAAGCCGAGGACCAGCACCACCGCGAACGGCGTGCCGGCGAGGGTCATCCCGGCGACCACCCCGCCGAACAGGACGTGCAGCACGTACCAGAGCGCGGTGCGCCACCTGGCCGCCCAGGAGCGGGCCGGTCCGGTGGCCAGTTCCTCCGGCCGGGCCACCGCGCACAGTGCCCGCGCCGCCGCGCCCTCCAGCCCCCGCACCATCGGCACCAGCGCGGTGACGGCGGCCATCGGCAGCGAGGTGAGCAACGACAGGACGTACAGCAGCAGTTGGCGGCCGGGTGACTGGTTCGGGTTGAGCGCCCCGAAGAGCACCACCGACAGCATCCAGTACGGCATCAGCAGCGCGCCGCCCAGCACCAGGTGCACCCAGCGCAGCCGGGCCCGCCGCCCGACCGACGCCCCCGCGGCACGCCGCAGTCGACTGCCCACCCCCGTGATCACCCGCGAGACTCTACGGCAGCGGCGGGCCGGCGGGCGCCCCACTCGGTCAGCGCGATCGCTCCGACCGCCAGGACCAGCACCGCCGCCACCACCTGGGCGGTCTGCACCAGAGGCGTCAGCCCGGGCACGGCCAGCCGCAGTTCGGTCACTTCGGTCGTCGTCGCCCCGAAGGCCACCAGCTGCCAGCCGCCCCAGCCGAACAGCGACCCGGCCGCCGTCCAGACCACCAGCAGCGGCACGACCAGCCGCCGCCCCGGGCCGATCCGGAAGACGAGGACCAGCAGCGCCGCCGCCGCGGCCACGGCCATCACCGCGGCCACCCCGTCCATCACCGCCACGCCCCGGTTCCGGTCCTCCACCATGCTCTGCGGCAGTCCGGCGGTGCCGCCGAGCGCCCAGTAGGCCCGGCCCACCGCGACGCCCGCGGCGAGCAGCGCGGCGACGCAGGCGAGGACGCGCTGCACGGTCAGGGTGGGGGAGTCGGGCAGGCCGCCGATCCGCTCCCGCAGCAGCCCGGCCCAGCGCCGGCGGGCGTACAGCGCGAAGGCGGTGAGCAGCGCGAGGCCCTGGACGGCGAAGCCGCCGTACACGACGAGGAAGACCCAGTCGCCGAGGCCCTTGTCGTCCGGGTCGCCGCGCTCCGGACCGAGCACCAGGAAGCTCAGCAGGTACAGCGGCAGCGCGACCAGGATCGTGCCGAGCAGCCCGGTCGCCACCCACATCGGGAAGGCCACCAGCCCGGCCGGCGCCCGCCGCCCCCACGGCCGGACGAACGCGAGCGCCAGCGCCACGGCGATCGCGTCCATGCCGAAGGTCAGCAGGTTCACCAGCCACAGCCGGTCCATCTCGCCGGGGTCGTCCGTCCCCACCGGATGCCCGGTCAGCCACAGCAGCTTCAGCGTCAGGTACGGCCCGGTCGCCGCCACCGCCGTCCACGCGGCCCCGGCCCGCACCACCTGCTCGTTGATCCTCATGCCCCCACGGTCCCGCCGGGCCCCGCCCCGGGTCCTCCGCCCGGGGCGCGATCCCCCTCCCCCTGCCGGGGGATCTCCGGCTCAGGCCGACGCGGTGGCCGGGGCCATCCGGTGGACCACCCGCTCCTCCTCGTCGGTGCGGCCGTCCGGGTCGGCGAGCAGCCCGAGCCGCTCGGCGAGCCGGCGCGAGGGCAGGTTGTCGGCCCGGATCAGGGCGGTCACCGGGATGCCGGGGTGGCGCGGCAGCGCCTCGGCCATCGCCACCCGGGCCGCCTCCGCCGCGTACCCCTTCCCCCAGGCGGACGGCCGGAAGCGGTAGTAGAGGTTGAACACCCGCTCCCCGTCCAGGGTGTGCAGGCACAGCCCGGCGAACCCGATGACCGTCCCCGGCTCCTCCCTGGTGGCGACGGCGCAGTACCCCACCCCGTCCCGCACCCAGTCGGCGACGAACCCGTCCAGCATCGCCTGCGCCTGGGCGATCTCCCGCTGCGGCCCGTGCGGGTTGTACCGGTTGGTCTCCGGATCGCCGTGGATCGCGAACACCGCCTCCACGTCGCCCTCCTGCGGCCGCGTCAGCACCAGTCGTTCGGAGGCGGCGACGATCGTGCGGGCGTGCTGGGCGGTGGTGGTGGTCATGGCGTTCCCCCGTTCCTTGTAATAGATCTACCGCAAGATAGACCATTACCCTGACGCTCGCCCGCCCAATTTCCTACAGGATCGGCTCACACCCGATCGCGTTGCCCCCGGCGGTCAGGAACTGCTTCCAGGCCTCGTCAGAGGTAGGGAACAGGTGCCCGAGTTGCCTGATCGTGCCGATCCGGAAGTAGGTGGGTCGACCGTGGCAGGTCACCACGATCTCGTCTCGGGGGATGGAACCCACCCAGCGGGCTCGGCCGAACGCCGGCGAGGTGTCCTGGCCGGCGGCGTCCTGCCGGAGCCGGGGCTCGATGGCGATGACCAGGGAGGAGGTGTCCTCGTGCTCGCCCTCCGGCGTGATCTCGCAAGTCCACAGCGGATCGGACCCGGCGGTCACCGCCTCCCTGTACCGCTTGCCGGGCA
Organism: Streptomyces sp. LS1784; assembly: GCF_020103755.1. Lineage (GTDB taxonomy): Bacteria > Actinomycetota > Actinomycetes > Streptomycetales > Streptomycetaceae > Kitasatospora. The sequence goes on along the minus strand of NZ_JAHSQD010000102.1, from coordinate 17,343 downwards.
TGCGCTGGACGGTGATCCCGGGCAGGCCGCAGACGGCATCGCCGTCGAGCTCCCGCTCGGCGGCGGCCGGGGCCAGCTCGTGCGGGGCGGGCAGCGGCGTCCTGCCGCACCCGCGCCGGTCCGCGATGAGGTCGGCCGTGGACACGGCGAACCGGGCGAGCTTCAAGGCGTCGGGCTGCTCGCCGTCGTACGCGGCGACCTGGGCCCACAGCCCGTTGGGACAGCCCTCGGGGAGCAGCGCCCACGCCTCCGCGCCGCGAACGGCGCCGACCGCGCCGCCGTTCGCCGAGGCGGCGAACGTCCGGGCGCCGGAGGCGATCGGGAGGTGGAAGACATCCTTGCTCTGGCCCAGGGACACCGTGACGTGCCGGTCGTCGCCGAACATTCCGCCGGCGACCGTCACGGTGCACGCCGCCGTGCCGCGGCTCACGCTCCCGGCGTACGGCTCCGCGCTGACCTTGCCCGACCCGAGTGCGTCGTTCAGTGCCCGTGAGCTCACCATGCCCTCACACACGCTCTGCGGACCGTAGGCGTTGGTCATGTCGTCCCTCAGCAGCGCCCACCCGCCGATCGCCAGGCCGACCGCCACCGCCGTCACCGCAGCCGCCGCGACCCCGGCCCGTACGCGCAGGGCGCGGGTGTTGAACCCGCGCCGATCGAGCGCCGCGCCAAGGCGTCCGGCAAGGCCCGCAGCGGAGCCGCTGGGCTTGTCGTCCTCCTTGGTTTCCACAGTTCGTTACTCCTTCAGAGGATCGGCTCGCAGCCGATCGCCTTGCCGCCGGCGACGAGGAACTTCCGCACCAGGTCCTGCTGGTCGGGAAACAGGAAGGGCTTTTCGAGGCCAGAGGCAAGCCCGCCGGTGACGGTGAAGAAGACGTCCTTGCCCTGGCAAGTGGTGACGAGTGTCCCGTCGGCGACCCATTGGGCCCGGCCGAGATCGGACGTCTTCTTGCTGTCCTCCTGGGTAAGGGCGGTGGTCCGCGGATCGGTCGTGATCGCGAACTCCTGCGTTCGGCTGTCGTACCGAGGGTCCCCGCCGATCCTGCACGACCAGATCGGGGCGGTCGCGGTGGTGACCTGCTGCGGCATGCGCCACTGGGCGGCGGGGTTCTTCGCGGGGGCGAACCCCGGCAGGCCGCAGAGGTTGGCCCAGTCCGGGTCCGTCTCGGCACTCTTCGCCGACAGCTCCTTCGGCGCCGTGAGGGCCCGGTCGCCGCAGCCCCGTGCCTTGGCGATCCCGTTGGCGAAGGCCACGGCCAGTCGTGCCCGGGCCTCATCGTGGCCCTGCCGGCCGGTGCGCACCTCGGCGCGCACGCCCTTCTCGCACCCTTCGGGGAGTACGGCCCACGCCGCGCCGGGGGTCACCGAGCCGACGGAGTCACCGGAGAACAGCCGGGCGTCCGACGCGGCGAGCTTGCCCGGGCCGTCCTCGGAGTTGCGGACGACGGTGAAGTGCACGGTGTTCCTGGACGTCTCGAACAAACCGGAGCTGACCGTGGCGGTGCAGCTGTTCCCGGTGGAGTCCTTCGTGGCCGAATAGCCGCTCTTGTTCTCGCTGATCCGCCCCGCCCCCAGGAGGTCGTGCACCTGGTCCGCCGTGGCCGCCCCGTCGCACACGCTGTCCGGCCCGCCGACGTTCGTCAGCCGGTACACCGCGAAACCCGCCGCCCCGACGGGGAGGAGGGAGAGCGCCAGCACCACCGCGGCTGCCCGCGATCGCAGTCCCCGTGTGGTGAACCCCCGCCGGTCGAGCGCCTCGTCGATGCGCCCGTGAGGGGTTCCGGAACCGTCGGAAGAAGCGTCGTTCCTCATGGCATCCACCTGTTCACGACTTCCCGAACACGGTGCGGTAGGTGCCGTCGATGGCGACGTTGTAGCTGGTGCGCCCGTCCGTCTTCAGCTGCTGCGACACGCTTCCGGTCTGGTCGGCGGTGGTGGTGTCCATCCCGAACTGCTTCACCCTGTCGTCGATCATCTTGTTCAACTGGTTCTGTCCTGCCGAGAAGTGGGAACTCAGGTTCCCCTGGAGTTCGGAGTCGGCCAGCGCCTTGGCGTCATTGGCGTACTGGGCGGTTCCGACGTCGACCAGGCGCTGGGCGATGTCGCCGACCCCCGGCAACAGGTTCGCGGGCGTGCCGAGCAGGTGGTAGTTCATCTTCGCGTCCCAGTCCGCCTTCGCCTTGTCGGACTCCGTGTGGTCCGAGGCCGTGTCGGCGAACACGGCGTCGAGAGCGCCGAGAGCGGAGGCGGCCTCCTGGGTGAAGGAGTGGAGTTGGCGATTCGCGCCGCCCACCGCATCGGGCTTGAACGCCTCGGGGCCGTAGTCACCGAGGCGGACGGCGATCTCCTGGGTCTCGGCACGGTGGATGATCGCGAACGAAGCGGGGTCTTCGGAGGTGCCACGGATCACGCGCAACAACTGGTCGCGCTGGACGGTGAGTCCGTCCGGCTGGGCCGGACCGGACAGCTCCTTGCCGAGGATCTCGTGCATGCTCGGGGCGTAGTCGGCGATCATGTCGGCCATCGGCCGGCGGAGCGCGGCCGGGAGGCTCGCCTTGTCCCCGGGGCCGCTGCCGGCGAAGGCCTTGAGCGTCTCGTCCATGATCTGCGACATGACCTTGTCGTGCGGGCGGACCGGCGGCTGGTTGCCGTGGGGGTCCCGACCGGTCGTGGCGGCCTCCAGGGCGTCGCCGAGCGCCGCGCGGGAGGTGTCGCGAACCAGGTCGTCCATCTGGTTCTGCTCGTAGCCCTGGTTCGGCCACTTCCGCTCGTGCAGCATGTAGTCCAGGTTCTTGCCCTTCCCCGGGTCGAAGAAGTCCTTCGACGCCCCCGGATCGCGGCTCAGCGCGGTCATCAGACCACCCATCGGGTCGGTCTGGCCCTTGATCGCGCTCCAGCCCGGGCCCCAGAGCTCCTCGCCCTTGACCTTGCTGTTGCGCTCGTAGTCGACCAGGTCGTTGCCCACCTTGAGGAGGAACGGCTTGTCGAACGTCCCCTTCGCGCCCATCAGCTTCGTCAGCGCCGGGTAGTTGTCGTTGTACCCGGCCGCGGACGCACCGGGGCGGCGGGCGGCCGCGAGCAGGCCGTCCTGCCACTCCTTGCCCATTCCGCCGTCGCGGGTGGCGGTGGCCAACGCGACGGACAGGTTGCCGTAGACGTCCTGGTAGCCCTTGGCGTTGTGGTTGCCGTGGGCGAGGTTGTCGTAGACCTTGCTGTACTCCAGCAGGGCTTCGGGGCCGGTCTTTCCGCCGGCGTTGAGGCCGTTGAGCAGGGTGGTGGAGAAGTCCTTGTTCTCCGCGTTGGCGGCCATGAGCGCGTTCAGCTGATTGAGCTGGTCGTCGGAGAGGCTGCCGGCCTTGGACATCAGGTCCGTGGCCCGCTTGGCGTCGGCGACCGGGCCGGCGCCGTACGGGGCGGCGTTGAAGGAGGTGGTGCTGGTGCCGATGTCGCCCTGGAGGGCCACGGTGGCCTTCTGGTCGGCGGCGGTGGCCTTGGCGACGGCCTTGTTGAGCCGGTCCGACAGCGCCTGGGCGTTGGCCCGGATGGTGGGCTCGGCCTCGGGGTCGTTCCTCGACTCCTTCGGTACGGTCCACTTGACCGTACCGTCCGCGGTGACGCTGAGGGTGCTGTCGCCCTGCGCGTCGTGGAGCGCCGTATCGAGGTCGCGGCGGGCGGCGGCGAAGTCCTCGGCGGCGGTCTTCATGATCGCGGCGAGGGCGGTGGCGACGGCCGAGGCCTGCTTGAAGTCGCCGTCGACGCCCTGCAGGGCCTTGGTCGCCTGATCGGCGGCCGTGCCCTTCCAGCCGGCCCGCTGCGCCGTGTTGGTGAGGTCCTTGGCGACCCTGCCGTCCAGGGAGGTGAGGGCCTTGGCGACACCGGACCACGCCTCGGCGGCGTCGTTGATCGCGGCGAAGTCGGCCTCGTGCAGTTCCTTGAAGGACACCATCTGTTTGTTCCCCTCCCTTTGTTACTGGCGCCCGCAGAGGTCTGCGGCGGTCCTGGTCTCGTTGGCGTGGTAGTTCTGCTGGGTCTTGTCGAGGTTTCCGGCGATGGTGCCGAGCTTGTCGTGCAGCGTCTTGCACTGCTGCATCCACCGCTCGGTGCTGCCGGTGAGGGCGCCGCCGAAGGAGAAACCGCGGATCCTGGTCGACGCGGTGCTCGCGTACTCGGTGAGGCTGTGCGCACCGGGGCCGGCCTTGCCGTTGGCGCTGTCGAGGTCGGTCGCGATCTGCCGGGCCATCCCGGCCGAGGCGGCGAGCTCGTACGGGGTGTCGAGCTGGGTGGTCCCTGCGCCGGGCGAGGAGGCGGACGGGCTTCCGGCGCCTGCGAGGACGAGCCTGGCGTACAGCGGCGTCGCGGCGTTGCCCGACGTCGAGTCCAGGACCGGGGCGACCGGCCCCGTGGTGAACCCCTGGTTGCCCATGTGTGTGCAATCCTCCCCATTCGGCAGAGCGGCCGTTCCCCCTCTGCGGCATGACGACCGTACAGGTGGCCACTGTCGGTACACCGACCCACCCTCCGTGGTGTCGGGTGCGCGAGGAGTGGGGGGATTCACCAAGGCTTGGTCAAGGGGGAATTGGCGGCTCGGCGCGAGGGCGGAGGTCTTGTTACCGGCCGGTCGCTTGCCTATCATCCCGAGTGTTACAGCTTTACTGTCAAACCCAACCGGAAGGGCTCAGCAGCCAGTGCGTGACGCGAGCGGTGCGCCGGGGGCCGGGGGGCCGCTGGCGGGTGTGCGGGTGGTGGAGCTCGCCGGGATCGGGCCGGGGCCGTTCGCGGCGATGCTGCTGGGGGACCTCGGGGCGGACGTGGTGCGGGTGGACCGGCCGGAGCCCTCGCCGCTCGGCACGGACCCGGCGTACGACCTCAGCAACCGCAACAAGCGCTCGGTGCTGATCGACCTGAAGTCCCCCGAAGGGCCCGGGCGGGTGCTGGACCTGGTCGAGCGGGCGGACCTGCTGATCGAGGGATACCGGCCGGGTGTCGCGGAGCGGCTCGGGGTGGGGCCCGAGGCGTGCCTGGCGCGCAACCCGGCGCTGGTGTACGGGCGGATGACCGGCTGGGGGCAACACGGCCCCCGGGCGGCGACCGCCGGGCACGACCTCGGGTACGCGGCGGTCGCCGGGGTGCTCGGGATGGTGGCGGCGCCGGGCGGGGCCGAGGAGGCGCCCGGCATCCCGGCCAATCTGCTGGGCGACTACGCGGGCGGCTCGCTCTACCTGGTCGTCGGCCTGCTCGCCGGGCTGCACCACGCCCGTGCCACCGGCGCCGGCCAGGTCGTCGACGCCGCGATCGTGGACGGCGCTGCGCACCTCGGCAGCATGCTGTGGGGCCTGCTCGCGGCCGGCCACTGGCAGGACCGCCGGGGCGTCAACCTGCTGGACGGCGGCGCACCGTTCTACGCGGTGTACCGGACGGCCGACGGCGGGCACCTGGCCGTCGGCGCGCTGGAGCCGCGCTTCTACGCGGAGTTCGCCCGGCTGCTGGAGCTGGGCCCGGACGCGCCCGGTCAGTACGACCCGGCCCGCTGGCCCGAACTGCGCGCCCTGATCGCGGCCCGCTTCGCCACCCGGACCAGGGCCGAGTGGGAGGACGTCTTCGCCGGCTCGGACGCCTGCGTGGAACCGGTGCTGACGATGCGTCAGGCAGCTGTGGACGCCCACCTGTCGGCGCGCGGGACGTACGTCGAGGCGGGCGGCGTCACCCAGCCCGCCCCGGCCCCGCGCTTCTCCGCCACCCCGGGCGCCCTGCGCCGCCCGCCGGCCCGGCCGGGCGCGGACACCGTCGAGGTGGCCCGGGACTGGGGCGTCCCCTCTCTCAACCCTTCGGCAGAGCAAGGAGAGTAGCGTTGCAGCGCGAGATCTTCACCGAGCAGCACGACGACTTCCGGGCCACCGTGCGCGCCTTCCTGGCGAAGGAGGTGCTGCCGCACTACGACCGCTGGGAGAAGGCCGGCATCGTCGACCGCTCCGCCTGGCTCGCGGCCGGCCGGCAGGGCCTGCTCGGCCTCGCCGTCCCCGAGGAGTACGGCGGCGGCGGCACCCCGGACTTCCGCTACGCCGCCGTGCTGGCCGAGGAGTTCGCCCGGGCCGGTGCCTCCGGCCTGGCGATCGGCCTGCACAACGACATCATCGGCCCGTACCTCACTTCGCTCGCCACCGAGGAGCAGAAGCGCCGCTGGCTGCCCGGCTTCTGCTCGGGCGAGCTGATCACCGCGATCGCGATGACCGAGCCCGGCACCGGCTCCGACCTCCAGGGCATCCGCACCCAGGCGGTCGACCGGGGCGACCACTTCCTGCTCAACGGCGCCAAGACCTTCATCTCCAACGGCATCCTCGCCGACCTGGTGATCGTGGTCGCCCGCACCACCCCGGAGGGCGGCGCGCACGGGCTGAGCCTGCTGGCCGTCGAACGCGGCACGCCCGGCTTCGAGCGTGGCCGCAACCTCGACAAGATCGGCCAGAAGGCCCAGGACACCGCCGAGCTGTTCTTCGAGGACGTCCGGGTGCCGAAGGAGAACCTGATCGGCGAGCTCCACGGCGGCTTCGTCCACCTGATGCAGAACCTCGCCCAGGAGCGGCTCACCATCGCCGCCGCGGCGATCGCCGGCGCCGAGTACCTGGTCGAGATCACCACCGACTACGTCAAGCAGCGCGAGGCCTTCGGCCGTCCGCTCGCCAAGCTCCAGCACGTCCGCTTCGAGATCGCCGAACTGGCCACCGAGTGCGCCGTCACCCGTGCCTTCGTGGACCGCTGCATCACCGAGCACAACCGCTGGGCGCTCACCCCGGCGGACGCCTCGATGGCCAAGTGGTGGGCCACCGAGCTGCAGAAGCGCACCGCCGACCGCTGCCTCCAACTGCACGGCGGCTACGGCTACATGAGCGAGTTCCCGGTCGCCCGGGCGTTCACCGACGGCCGCATCCAGACCATCTACGGCGGCACCACCGAGATCATGAAGGAGATCGTCGGCCGCTCCATCCTCGGCTGAGCGTTCCCCTCAAGCCCCCTGCCCTGAAAGGCGTTCCCACCGTGACCACCGAAGCGTACGTCTACGACGCGATCCGCACCCCGCGCGGCCGGGGCAAGGCCTCCGGCTCGCTGCACGGCACCAAGCCGATCGACCTGGTCGTCGGACTGATCCACGAACTGCGCAACCGCTACCCCGGGTTGGACCCGGCGGCGATCGACGACATCGTGCTCGGCGTGGTCAGCCCGGTCGGCGACCAGGGCTCCGACATCGCCCGGATCGCCGCCATCGCGGCCGGCCTGCCCGACACCGTCGCCGGCGTCCAGGAGAACCGCTTCTGCGCCTCGGGCCTGGAAGCCGTCAACCTGGCCGCCGCCAAGGTCCGCTCCGGCTGGGAGGACCTGGTCCTGGCCGGCGGCGTGGAGTCGATGTCCCGGGTGAAGATGGCCTCCGACGGCGGCGCCTGGTTCGCCGACCCGATGACCGCCTACGAGACCAACTTCGCCCCGCAGGGCATCGGCGCCGACCTCATCGCCACCATCGAGGGCTTCTCCCGCACCGACGTGGACGCCTTCGCCGCCGAGTCCCAGGCCCGCGCAGCCAAGGCCCAGGCGGACGGCCTGTTCGACCGCTCGGTCGTCCCGGTGCGCGACCGCAACGGCCTGGTCGTGCTGGAGCGCGACGAGTTCATCCGCCCCGGCACCACCGTCGAGACCCTGGCCGGCCTCAAGCCCTCCTTCGCCGCCATCGGCGAGGCCGGCGGCTTCGACGCCGTCGCCCTCCAGAAGTACCACTGGGTCGAAGCCATCGACCACGTCCACCACGCGGGCAACTCCTCCGGCATCGTGGACGGCGCCGCGCTGGTGGCCATCGGCAACCGCGAGGTCGGCGAGCGGTACGGACTGCGCCCGCGCGCCCGGATCGTCTCCGCTGCCGTCTCCGGCTCCGAGCCGACCATCATGCTCACCGGCCCCGCCCCGGCCACCCACAAGGCGCTCGCCAAGGCCGGGCTCACCGCCGCCGACATCGACCTGGTCGAGATCAACGAGGCCTTCGCCGCGGTCGCCCTCCGCTTCATCCGCGAACTCGGCTTCCGCCACGACCAGGTGAACGTCAACGGCGGTGCGATCGCGCTCGGCCACCCGCTCGGCGCCACCGGGGCGATGCTGCTCGGCACCGTGATCGACGAACTGGAGCGGCGCGACCTGCGCTACGGCCTGATCACCCTCTGCGTGGGCGGCGGCATGGGCATCGCCACCATCGTCGAGCGCATCTGAGCCCGCCCGTCGCCCACCGCCACCCTTCTTGCGACACTCCCCCAGGCTTCGCCCGGGGGTACCCGCATCGCGTGGCACCTCCTTTTGCAGATCTGGAGACCGTGAACCCATGAGCGACACCACCACCATCCGCTGGGAGCAGGACCAGGACGGCGTGGTCACCCTCGTCCTCGACGACCCCACCCAGTCCGTCAACACCATGAACGAGGCCTTCACCGCCGACTTCGAGACCGTCGTCGAGCGGCTGGCGAACCTGGGGGACGCGCTGCGCGGCGTGGTCGTCACCTCCGGCAAGAAGACCTTCTTCGCCGGGGGAGACCTCCGGATGCTCTCCGCCGCCCGACCCGAGGACGCCGAGGCCGTCTTCGAGAAGTCGCTGCGGATCAAGCGTGCGCTGCGCACCCTGGAGACCCTCGGCAAGCCCGTCGTCGCCGCCGTCAACGGCAGCGCGCTCGGCGGCGGCCTGGAGATCGCCCTCGCCTGCCACCACCGGATCGCGCTCGACACCCCGGCCAGCCGGATCGGCCTGCCCGAGGTCACCCTCGGCCTGCTTCCGGGTGGCGGCGGAGTGGTCCGTACGGTCCGGCTGTTCGGCATCACCGACGCCCTGCTGAAGTTCCTGCTCCAGGGCCGCCAGTACCGCCCGGCGCAGGCGCTGGAGAACGGTCTGGTGCACGAACTGGTCGACACCCCCGAGGAACTGGCCGCCCGGGCACGCGCCTGGATCGAGGCCAACCCGACCGCCGTCCAGCCCTGGGACGTCAAGGGCTACAAGATCCCCGGCGGCACCCCGGCCACCCCGGCCTTCGCGGCCAACCTCCCCGCCTTCCCGGCCAACCTGCGCAAGCAGCTGAACGGCGCGCCCTACCCCGCCCCGCGCAACATCCTGGCCGCCGCCGTGGAGAGCGCCCAGGTGGACGTCGACACCGCGATGGTGATCGAGGCCCGCTACTTCACCGAGCTCGCCTGCGGTCAGACCAGCAAGAACATGATCCAGGCGCTGTTCTTCGACATGCAGGCGGTCAACTCCGGTGCCGGGCGCCCGAAGGACGTCGAGAAGCGGCTGGTCCGCAAGGTCGCGGTGCTCGGCGCCGGGATGATGGGCGCGGGCATCGCCTACGCCTGCGCCAAGGCCGGCATCGAGGTCGTGCTCAAGGACGTCAGCGTCGAGGCCGCCGAGCGCGGAAAGGCCTACTCCGAGGGGCTGCTGAACAAGGCAATCGCGCGCGGGCGCTCCACCGAGGCCAAGCGCGACGAGCTGCTGGCCCGGATCACCCCCACCGCCGAGGCCGCCGACCTGGCCGGCTGCGACGCGGTGATCGAGGCGGTCTTCGAGAACACCGAGCTCAAGCACAAGGTGTTCCAGGAGATCGAGGGCGTGGTCGGCCCCGACGCGCTGCTCTGCTCCAACACCTCCACCCTGCCGATCGGCCTGCTCGCCGAAGGCGTCGAGCGCCAGGACGACTTCATCGGGCTGCACTTCTTCTCGCCGGTCGACAAGATGCGCCTGGTCGAGATCATCCGCGGCCCGCGGACCGGGGACACCGCGCTGGCCCGCGCCTTCGACCTGGTCCGGCAGATCGACCGGACCCCGATCGTGGTCAACGACTCGCGCGGCTTCTTCACCTCGCGGGTGATCGGCCAGTTCCTCAACGAGGGCGTCGCCATGGTCGGCGAGGGCGTCCACCCGGCCAGCGTCGAGCAGGCCGCCGCCCAGGCCGGCTACCCCGCCAAGGTGCTCTCCCTGATGGACGAGCTCACCCTCACCCTGCCGCGCAAGATCCGCGACGAGCACCGGCGCTCGGTGGAGGCCGCCGGCGGCACCTGGACGCCGCACCCGGCGGACACGGTGGTCGACCGGATGGTCGACGAGTTCGGCCGCCCGGGGCGCAGCGGCGGCGCGGGCTTCTACGAGTACGGTGAGGACGGCAAGCGCGGGCGGCTCTGGCCGGGGCTGCTGGAGCACTTCGGCGGCGGTGTCTCCGAGGTGCCGTTCGAGGACCTCAAGGAGCGGATGCTGTTCAGCGAGGCGCTGGACTCGGTGCGCTGCCTGGAGGAGGGCGTGCTGACCTCGGTCGCCGACGCCAACGTGGGCTCGATCCTCGGCATCGGCTTCCCGGCCTGGACGGGCGGCGTGTTCCAGTACATCAACGGGTACCGGGGCGGCCCGGCCGGCTTCGCTGCCCGGGCCCGCGAACTCGCCGCCGCGTACGGCGAGCGGTTCGCGCCGCCGGCGCTGCTGGAGCGGGTGGCGGCCGAGGGGCGGACGTTCACGGACTGATCCGCCGGGTTCGCAGGGTTCGCCGGGTACGTGGTGGTGCCGGGTGGGGCCGTGTGCTGTACGGCCTCACCCGGCGCATCACTTGGGCTCGCCGGCCAGGTCCTCGCCCAGTTCCTCGCCCAGTTCCTCCCGGAGCGACCGCTGGAACGCGGTGACCAGCGCCTGCGCGACCATCGGCTGGATGTGGTCGGTCAGCGCCTTCATCCGGGCCAGCTCGTCCGGCGCCGGCTCGCTCTCCCGGTACGGCTTCCACACCGTTTCCCGGAACAGCCGCTGCAACTCCCGTGCCGTCGCCCGGCTGTGCTCCAGCACCACCGCGCGGGCGGCCAGCAGCGTCTCCAGCGGGATCGGCACGTCCAGGATGCGCACGCCCAGCGGTAGCAGCCCGGGGTCCACCCGGAACAGGTCCGGGTCGTCGGTCCGCTCCAGCGCCCCCATCGCCGCCAGCCGTTCGACCTGTTCCTCCGACAGTCCGCGCCCGGCCCGCCGTTCCAACTGCGCGCGGCTCGACTTCTCGGCCACCTCGGGGGTCCAGGACGCGACCAGTGCCCGGTGGATCGCCAGGTCCAGGGGCGAACTGTCCTCGGGCAGCCGGGCCAGGTACCGCTCGATCGCGGCCAGCGTCAGTCCCTGGCGCTGCAACTCCTCGATCAGCTCCAGCCGGTCCAGGTGTGCCGCCCCGTACAGGCCCACCCGGCGCGGCCCCAACTCGGGCGGCGGCAGCAGCCCCTTCGTCCCGTAGAACCGGACGGTCCGCACCGTCATCCCGGCCCGCGCCGCCAACTCGTCGACCGTCAGCCGCACCTCGCCCACCCCGGCGCCGTGCTCCCCCATCTGTTGCCTCCCGCGCTGGCACATTCCCGCTGTGACAGCAGCAGTGTGACAGTGCCCGCCGCCGCGGTCCACCGGGATCGGGCGCGCTGTGGCCGGCGGAGCGGGGGCTCCGGACGGCCGACGCCCCTGCCCTGCGGCCGGGTTCGGCTGCGGGACAGGGGCGGGAGCGGTTGCGGGTGGTCCGGGCGGTTGCGGGTGGTCCGGGTGGGCGCGGGTGTAGCCGCTCGGCTCGTTCAGGCCGAAGTCGGCTCGGCTCGGCTGCCGGCGGGGTCGGGCCGGGGGCGCCGGGTCAACGGGCCGCGGGGCCGATGAGGTCGGCGTGGTGGCGGCGGGTGACCTCGGGGTGGGCCCTGGTGTAGCCCTTCCACTCGTTGAGGCCGAAGTCGGCGAAGAGCGGGTTGTCCGGGTCCTCGGTGGCGCCGGGGGCGTGGTGGGCGAGCGGGAAGTCCAGCGGCTCGATGTGGGCGTCGAGGCGGGGGTTGTAGAAGAACGGCACCGAGAAGCGCTCGCGGGCACCGGGCGGGCTGACCACACGGTGGTTGGTGGCCTTGAGGTAACCGTCCGTGGCCACCTCCAGCAGCTCGCCGAGGTTGACGACGAAGGCGCCGTCGAGTGGCGGGACGTCCAGGAAGGTGCCGTCCGCGCGCTCGACCTGGAGGCCGCCGACGGTGTCCTGCAGCAGCAGGGTGATGAAGCCGTAGTCCTTGTGGGCGCCGACGCCCTGGCCTGCGCCGTCCGGGGCGGTGCCGGGGTAGCGGACCAGCTTGAGACGCAGATGGGGGTGGTCCGCGAAGGCCTCGTCGTAGAAGTCGGGGCGGGCGCCGATCGCGGTGAGGAGCTCGTGCAGCAGACGGCGGGCGACCTCGCCGAGGTGGTCGATCCAGCCGAGCGCGGCGGTGCGCAGCTCGGGGAGCGCCTCGGGCCACTGGTTGGGCCCCTCCAGCCACCAGTACGGGGGCTCGCCGGTGCCGGGGACGTGCGGGGGCAGCTCGGCGCCGATGTCCAGCTGGTCGCGCCAGTCCTGACTGCCGCCGGTGCGCTCGTCACCGGTGTGGGTGTAGCCCCGGTAGTGGGGGGAGTTGAGGTTGCTCACGGCCAGCCGGTCGGACTCGGGGAGCGCGAAGAAGGCGCGCATGGCCCGGGCGAGCGCGGCGGTTTCCCCCGGGGTGACGCCGTGGCCGACGAGCTGGAAGAAGCCGACGCCGGTGGCCGCGGTGCGGAGCTCGTCGTGCAGACGGCGACGGTCCTCCGGACTGCCGTCGGCGAGCGAGAGGTCGATCACCGGGAGGGCGTCCGCCGGCGTGGAGTCGGTGCCGGTTTCGGATATGGGTGTGTACTGCTGCGTCATGTGTGACATCCGCTGGGTCTCGTCCCGGCTGGTCCCGGTGGTCGACCGGGGGCGGCCGGGGCAGCGCCTGGTGCGGCGCGTGCTCCGGGAGCCGGGAGGTGGTGGCGGCATGGCAGGGCCGCCGTTGAGGGTGGGTGGCGCGAGGTTCAGCCGGAGCGTCGACAGGACATGGTCGTCACGCGGAGCAGGTCCACGTGGCGGCGGCGAACAAGGATGAGCACCTCATCAGCCTAATTGACCCGTTCCGCGGCAGGCGAGACCCCTGCAGCGGAGCGCCACTCACCACTTGTCGGTGATCTATCAAGGCGTGGGGCGGTGCTGCCGGAGCGTGGCGGCTCCTTTCGGGAATCGTGGCTTCGCGGGGTTACGGCTTCGGGAGTCGCGGCTTCGAAGGGGTACGGCCCCTTTCAGGAGTTGTTGAGGTAAGCCAGGACGGCCAGGACGCGACGGTTGTCGTCGTCGGAGGGCTGGAGGCCGAGCCGGACGAAGATCGACGCGGTGTGCTTGGCGACCGCCCGCTCGGTGATCACCAGCTGCTGGGCGATCGCCGCGTTGGACCGGCCCTCCGCCATGAGCGCCAGCACCTGCCGCTCGCGCGGGGAGAGGGTGGAGACCGGGCCGGCCGAGGAGTTGTGGGTGAGCAGCCGGGTGATCACCTCCGGATCCATCGCGGTGCCGCCCTGGGCGACCCGCCGGACGGCGTCGATGAACTGGCTGCCGTCCATCACCCGGTCCTTGAGCAGGTAGCCGATCCCACCGGTGCTGCCGGCCAGCAGCTCGCGCGCGTACAGCTGCTCCACGAACTGCGACAGCACCAGGACGGGCAGGCCCGGGTGAGCCTGACGGGCCGCCAGTGCGGCCCGCAGTCCCTCGTCGGTGAAGCTCGGCGGCAGCCGGACGTCGACCACGGCGATGTCGGGCCGGTCCGCGGCCACCGCGGCGAGCAGCTGCTCGCCGTTCTCCACCGCCGCGGTGACCTTCATGCCGTTGGCCTCCAGCAGTCGGGTCAGGCCGTCCCGAAGGAGGAAGAGGTCTTCGGCGATGACAACGCGCACGGGATCTCCAGGTTCACAATGGTCGGCCCACCGGAAGGGCTGCTGATCGCGAGCACCCCGTCGAAGGCGGCCAGTCGGCGTTCGGTTCCGCTGAGGCCGGTTCCCCGGGACGGGTCGGCGCCGCCGCGCCCGTCGTCGGTCACCGATATCCGCAGCAGCCCGTCACTGTGCCCTATCTCGATCCACACGTGCGAGGCCCCGGCATGCTTCACCACGTTGGCCAGCAGTTCCGTCACCGCGAAGTAGGCGGCCGACTCCACCGGAGCGGGGGCCCGGCCCTGCAGGCCGCCGGTGAAGCTGACCGGCAGGGGCAGGTCCAGTGCCGTTGCCTGCACCGCGTCGGCCAGGCCGCGGTCGGCCAGAACCGGCGGGTGGATGCCCCGGACGAGGTCCCGCAGCTCGCTCAGCGCCTTCACCGAGGACGTCCGGGCTTCGGCCAGCAGCGGCCCGAGGGCGTCCGGGTCGTGCTTCAGCTGCTCGGCCACGGTCAGCAGCATGCCCAGTGCCACCAGCCGGGCCTGCGCCCCGTCGTGCAGGTCCCGCTCGATCCGGCGCAGCTCGGCGGCCCCGGCGTCGATGGTGTCCGCCCTGGTCCGGGCCAGGTGGCTGACCTGGCGGGCGAGTTCGGCCCGCCGGGAGGGCCCGAGCAGGGCCCGGGCGGCCTTCTCGTGGATCCGCAGAGCCGGTGGGGCGGCCCACAGGACGGCCAGCGGGGCGACGGTCAGGCCCATCGCGTAGACGATGCCCAGCGCGAAGAACCGTCCGTTCCGGCCGAAGACCTCCAGGGCGACCGGGGCCAGCAGGACGATCGCGGCGGTGAGCAGCACGGCCGTGCCGGTGAGCAGCGTCCAGGCGACGTCCCGCCAGGTCGCCGGGTCGGTGAGCCAGCCGCCGGCGCGCAGCCGCCGCCAGGGCCCGGCGCCGACCGGTCGGCGGTACGGCACCGCGATCGGCCGCCCGCTCCACTTCCCGACCGTCCGCCTGCTCTCCGTTGCGATCCAGCGGGCGCCGAACAGCCCGAGCACCAGCAGCGAGGGCGCCAGCCAGAGCGAGCCGGACCGGCCGCCGGGTGCGGCGCCGCCGTAGATGTGCGTCGCCATCAGCGCTATCGCCCCGGGGGCGAACAGCGCGGCGCCGACCGCCCGGCCGCCGCCCCCGGTGGCCCAGCAGAGCACCCAGAGGGCGACCGGCGCCATCGGCACCGCCAGGATCAGCGGCCCGCCCGGGTGGAAGTCCGGGGGCTCGTCCGGACCGAACAGTGCGGTGGCCAGCAGCACCGGCCCGGCCAGCAGCGCGAGGAAGCCCGTCACGGCCAGCGTCGCCGCGTACCAGGCACGCACCCCGTCCGTGCAGGCCCGGCCGACCCGCAAGGCCGGTCCGTTCAGCACTCCCGCGTTCATGACGCGCCCCCTTCCCTTCCGTGGCCCCCGTCGGGAGGCCCGGAGCCGCGGCCTCGAAGCCGCGGCTCCGAAGCCCGCTGCGGACCCCGGTTCCGATCTTTCGATGGGTCAGTCTGCCCGGCCGGGGCGTCCGGCGCTCTAGGCCTGAACACCCGGTTCGGGGTGTATCTGGATACACCTCCGAGAGGCCGTCCAGACGGCTGTCCGCACCCCGACTCCGATTCGTAGCGTCGTGTTCCGTCAGCCGGCCAGGGTCCTTCCCGGTGCCGGACCCAGAACAGTGGAGGGCCCGTGAACGCGCCGATCATCCGGATCCGCGGCGTCGACAAGACGTACGACCGATCCGACGCCGCCCGTCCCGCCCTGGCCGGGCTCGACCTGGAGGTCCGGGCCGGCGAGGCGCTGGCCGTGCTCGGCCGATCGGGCAGCGGCAAGTCCACCCTGCTGAACCTGATCGCCGGCCTCGACCGCCCGAGCGAGGGCGAGGTGGAGGTGGACGGCGTGGCCGTGCACCGGCTCGGCGAGGCCGCGCTGGCCGAGTACCGGCGGACGCGGATCGGCATGGTGTTCCAGTTCTTCAACCTGCTGGACGACCTGAACGTGGAGGACAACGTGCTGCTCCCGGCCCAGCTGGCCGGGATGCGGAGGGAGCAGGCCCGGGCCCGGGCCGGGGAGCTGCTGGAGCGGCTGGGGGTGGCCCGGCACGCCAGGGCCTTCCCCGGCCGGCTCTCCGGCGGCGAGCGGCAACGGGTCGCGGTGGCCAGGGCGCTGATGAACCGTCCGCCGCTGCTGCTGGCCGACGAGCCCACCGGGGCGCTGGACACCGCCTCGGCCGCCGACGTCCGCGACCTGCTGCGCGGGCTCAACGAGGAGGGCCAGACGATCCTGCTGGTCACCCATGACACCGCGCTCGCCGAGGCCTGCGCCGACCGGACGATCGAGCTGCTCGACGGCCGGCTGGTCCGGGACACGGCGGTCGTGCCGGTGCCGGGCGGTGGCCGATGAGCGCGCTCGGCAAGGTGGTGCGCGCCGGGGTCGGCCGCAGGCGGGTGCAGACCCTGGTCATGGTGCTCACCACGATGATGTCCGTGACGGCGTGCATGCTCGCGCTCGGCTTGCTGGTCGCCGCCCGGGGCCCGTACCAGCGCTCCTTCGCCGACCAGCACGGCGCGCACCTCAACGTGCTGTACGACCCGGCCAGGGCGAGCCCCGCCCAGCTCGCGGCGACGGCCCACGCGTCCGGCGTGACGGCCTCGGCCGGCCCCTACCAGGCGGTCACCGTCCAGCCGCGCTCCGGCTCCGGGGCCCGGATCCCCCCGGCCGGGAGCCTGCTGCCGCCGATGACGCTGGTGGGCCGCGCCGCGAGCGGCCCACTGGACGACCTGCGGGTCACCAACGGCCGCTGGATCGAGGGCCCCGGCGAGGTGGTGTTCCTGGACGGGCACTCCCCGCTGGCGGTCGGCGACAGCATGGACTTCCCGGACCTGCCGGGGCACCCGTCGCTCAAGGTCGTCGGCCTGGCCGCCTCGGTCTCCTGGAGCGCGGACGGCTGGGTCGCCCCGGAGCAGGTGGCCGGGCTGACGGCGCCCGGCACCGCGCCCGCCACCCAGTACCTCTACCGCCTCGCCCACGCCGGCAGCGACGCGGAGGTGGAGGCGGGCCGCGCCGCGCTGGCCGCCGCGGTCCCGGGCGGGGCGCTCGCCAAGGCCACCTCCTACCGGCCCGCCCAGGAGGAGGCGAACCGGACGGCCTCGACCTTCGTCCCGTTCGTCACGGCCTTCGGGGTGCTCGGTCTGGCCATGTCGGTGCTGATCATCGGGGTCGTGGTCAGCGGCGCCGTCAGTGCCGCCACCCGACGGATCGGCATCCTCAAGTCCCTCGGCTTCACCCCGGCCCAGGTGGCGCGCGCTTACGTCGGCCAGGCGCTGATCCCCGCCGGGGTCGGCACGGCGCTCGGCGTGCTCGTCGGCAACCTGCTGTCCGTACCGGTCCTCGGGCTGGCCCACAAGGCCCTGCGCGGCGGACTGCTCGGCATCCCGGTCTGGGTGGACGCCGTGGTCGCGGTGGTGGCCCTGGGCGCCGTGGCGGGCACCGCGCTGGTACCGGCGCTGCGGGCCGGGCGGCTGCGGACGGTGGAGGCGCTCGCGGTCGGCCGGACGGCGCCGGGCGCCAAGCGGG
>NZ_JAHSQD010001019.1 GCF_020103755.1 Streptomyces sp. LS1784 | reverse complement strand
GCGCTGCCACCGCGCGCCGAGCGGGCCGAGCGCGCCGAGGAGGCCGCCGACCGGCTGCGCACCGAGGCCGTCGAGGCGGTGGCCGTCACCTGGGTGGACAACGCCGGCGTCACCCGGGTCAAGGCCGTGCCGCTCGCCGGTCTGGCGCACGCCGCGCAGTGGGGCGTCGGCACCGCGCCCTGCTTCGACGTGTTCCTCGCCGACGACACGATCACCACCAGTCCGATCATCGGCGGCCCCACCGGGGACCTCAGGCTCTACCCGGACCTCGACCGGATCGTCTCGTTGGCCGCCCAGCCCGGCTGGGCCTGGGCCCCGGGGGACAGGTACACCCAGGCCGGGGCCCCGCACCCCGGCTGTCAGCGGCTGTTCGCCCGCCGGGTCCAGGCCGTGGCGGCCGCGCGCGGCCTGAGCCTCAAGGCCGGCATCGAGGTCGAGTGGACGGTCGCCCTGGCCGGCGCCCCGCAGGAGGAGCCGCAGTACCCGACGCACGGCCCGGCGTACGGGATGCACCGGGTCACCGACCTCTCCGACTACCTGCGCGACGTCCTGGGCGCCCTCGGCCGGCAGGGGCTGAGGGTCCTGCAGATCCACCCCGAGTACTCCCCGGGCCAGTTCGAGGTCTCGGTCGCCCCCGAGGGCCCGGTCGCCGCCGCCGACACCTCCGTCCTGGTCCGGCACACCGTCCGGGCCGTCTCCGCCCGGCACGGCCTGCGGGCCTCCTTCGCCCCGGTGGTCGAGGCGGGCGGCGTCGGCAACGGCGGGCACCTGCACGTCAGCCTCTGGCGGGACGGGCGCAACCTCGGCCACGGTGGCCCCGGTCCGTACGGCCTGACCGCGGAGGCCGAGGGCTTCCTCGCCGGGGTGCTCGACGCGCTGCCCGAACTGCTGGTGCTGGGCTGCTCCAGCCCGGCCGGGTACCTGCGACTGGTGCCGTCGCACTGGGCCGGCGCCTACCAGTGCTGGGGCCTGGAGAACCGCGAGGCCGCGCTGCGCCTGGTGACCGGCTCCACCGGGGAGCGGGCCGCCGCCGCCAACGCCGAGGTCAAGTGCTTCGACGCGAGCGCCAACCCGTACCTGGCGGTCGGCGGGGTGATCGCGGCCGGCCTCGCCGGGATGGACCAGCGCCGCGCGCTGCCACCGGAGTTCACCGGGGACCCAGCCGCCGCCGAGCCCGGCACCGTGCCCCGGCTGCCGACGGGCCCGGCCGAGGCGGTCGCCGCGTACGAGCGCTCCGCAGTGCTGCGCGAGGCGCTCGGCGAGCCGCTCTACCAGGCGGTGCTGGCGGTGCGCCGGGCGGAGCAGGAGCAGTACGCGGCCGTCACGCCCGAGGAGTTGGTCGCGGCCACCCGCTGGCGGTACTGAGCGTGGCCCGGCCGGAGGGGCCCGCGCTGGTCGACCACCACTGCCACAGCGTGGTGGCGGTCGAGCTCGCCGACGACGCCCTGGCCGGGCTGCTCACCGAGTCCGACCGCCCGCCCGCGCCCGGCTGTTCGCCCTTCGACAGCGCGCTGGGCCTCGCGGTGCGGCGCTGGTGCCCGCCCGCGCTCGGCCTGCCGGCACACGCCCCC
>NZ_JAHSQD010001018.1 GCF_020103755.1 Streptomyces sp. LS1784 | reverse complement strand
GCAGCGGCAGGACGGCGAGGGCCGCCGCGAGCACCGGCACCGGCGACTCCGCGGCCTTCCCGGCAGCCAATCCCATTGGCAGGAGCAGCAGTTCGGGCACCAGGAACTCCGGAAGCCGGCCCCGGGCCGGCGCCGCGACCTCCGGGCCCGGCACCCGCACCGGAGGCCCGCTACCCGCCAGCACCAGCCTGGAGCGCCGCCCGCCCGGCAACTGCTCCTGCACCGCGCGCCACGCGGCGACGGCCACCAGGCACAGCACCGCCGTCCAGCAGAGCGCGAGTTGACTCTGCGTCATGCCGTTCACCTCCGTTGTCGTCGGTCTTTCCGGACCGCGCCGCCGAGCAGCACGACGGCGCCCACGGCACACCCGCTCAGCAGCAGGGCGAAGACGAGTTCCACGACCTGCACGTCCGCACCCGCCGGCCCGGCCGCCGTCACCGCGATCACGACCGCCCCGATCCGAGCGACACCCCGCGTGCCGCCAGCAGTCCGACCAGCCGCTCCCATCCCGTGCCGGGGCGCAAGCCGCCGGATGTCGGGAAGGCCACCGCAGGTGTGGTCACGGCCGACCCGTCGCCGGCCGCGGTCAGCGTGTGGATCTCCGCCACCCTGCGCCGCCCCGAGGCCGGATCGCGGACCAGGTGCACCACCACGTCGAGCGCGGCCCTCAGTTGGCTGTGGAGCGCCGGCCGGTCGAGACCGGCGAGCGAGCCCAGTGCCTCCAGCCGCACCGGCACGTCCGCCGCCGTGTTGGCGTGGACCGTGCCGCAGCCGCCCTCGTGCCCGGTGTTCAGCGCGGCCAGCAGGTCCGACACCTCGGCCCCACGGACCTCGCCGATCACCAGCCGGTCCGGGCGCATCCGCAGCGCCTGGCGGACGAGGTCCCGCAGGGTGAGCTCGCCCAGCCCCTCCTGGTTGGGCGGCCGGCTCTGCAACCGGACCACGTGCGGGTGGTCCGGTTGCAGCTCGGCGGAGTCCTCGGCGACCACGATCCGCTCGTCCGGCCCGACCAGGCCGAGCAGGGCGGACAGGAGCGTGGTCTTCCCCGAGCCCGTCCCGCCGGACACGAGCAGCGACAGCCGGGCCCGCACGATGCCCGCGAGCAGTTCCGCACCCTCCGGTGGCAGCGACCCGCCCGCCACCAACTCGTCGAGCGTGAACGGCCGGGGACGGCAGACCCGCAGCGAGATGTGCGTGCAGCCGGCCGCGATCGGCGGAAGCACGGCGTGCAGCCGGGTGCCGTCCGGCAGCCGGGCGTCCACCCACGGGCGGGCGTCGTCCAACCGCCGGCCTGCCGCGGTGGCCAGCCGGTGGGCCAGCCGCCGCACCGCCTCGGCGTCGGCGAAGCGGATTCCGGTGGCTCGCTGCAGGCCGCCGCCACGGTCGACCCACACCTCGTCCGGACCGTTCACCAGGACGTCCGTGACGTCGGGCGCCGCCAGCAACCGGTCCAGCGGGCCCGCACCCACCAGTTCGGCGCGCAGCGAGCGCACGGTGTCCAGGACCTCGTCCCCGCCGAGCGGCGGGCGGGTGGCCCGCAGCGCGGCCGCGACCGAGCCGGCCGTCGGGGCTG
>NZ_JAHSQD010001017.1 GCF_020103755.1 Streptomyces sp. LS1784 | reverse complement strand
CGGCTGGCCGGGCTGGGGCTGGCCGGCACCCGGGTAGCCGTAGCCGCCCTGGCCGCCGAACGCCGGGTCGTGGCCCTGGGCCGGGTAGCCGTACTGACCGGGCTGGCCGGGCGCACCCGGGTGGCCGGGCTGGCCCGGAACCGGGTAGCCGTACTGGCCGGGGACGGCCGCCGGGCGGTCGGAGACCAGCGGGGCCTTCAGCGCGGGCACCAGGGGGCTCGCGGCTGCCGCGCCGGCCAGCACGATCAGCGAGATGAAGCCGAGCCAGGCGCCGAAGCCGTGGCTGACGATGGTGCTGGAGGTGCCGCCGCCGAGCGCCCAGACCGAGGTCCACAGCGCCGAGACGGCGAAGCCGATGCCCCACTGGTCCAGCCGCAGGCCGAGCACCTGACGGTTGGCCGCGGCCGCCCCCTGGAAGCGCTGCACCAGGATCAGCACCGCTGCGGCGATGCCGAGGAGGTAGATCGAGGGCAGGATGGGGAACAGGTCCGTGCTCCACGCGTTCTGCGACGAGGGGCAGTACCGGCTGCCGGAGCAGTCCACGGTCCAGTAGGGCAGGAAGGAGGCGATGAAGAGCAGGACGGCCGCGCCTGCGACGGCGGCGTCTCCCCTGGTGAGAGCGCGCAGATTCACTAACGTTCCCCTCGTTGACGTGTCGTGGACGGTGGTTCGTGCGGTCGGGCTGACCGGCCGAAACTCCCGAACGGACCAGAAGCCTAGGCCCAACCGTCCTGCCGGTGCACGGCGGGACCGGGAATGGGGCGAAGTCGTTGCAAACCGCGCGGTCCGGGCGGAGTGTCGTCCTCCGCCGATGCGCGACCCAACTTCCTTACCGCTCTTCGGTCTTCTCTTGGGTCGTCAGGAACGCGGTCAGCGCGTCGGCGATCCCCTGGGCCGCCTGCTGGCGCCACTGAGGGTCCGTCATCCGCTTCGCGTCCGTCGAGTTGCGCATGTTACCGCACTCGATGAACACCTTGGGGACCGTGGAGAGGTTGAGGCCGCCCAGGTCGGAGCGGGTGTCCAGGCCGTCCCTGGCGATGTAGTCCGCGTACGGCTCACCGGTCGCGGCGTGGAACCGCTCGCGCAGCAGGAGGCCGAGCCGGTGCGAGGGGGCGACGATCGCCGTGTTGTCCGCCTTCCCGGCCACCACCCGGGCGGGCATGATCACGTGGAATCCGCTTCCGCTCGCCGGGCCGCCGTCCCCGTGCACCGAGACCGCGACGTCGGCGTGCGCGTCGGCGCCCGCGCGGGCGCGTTCGTCGATGCACGGGCCCCACGGGCGGTCGCCGTCCTGCACCAGCACCACCCTGGCACCCTGGGCGGCCAGGATGGCGCGGGCCCGGCGGGAGACGTCCAGGGTGTACTCGGCCTCGGTGTAGCCGGCGTTGGTCTCGGTCCCGGTGGTGTCGCACTCCTTGCGGGTGTTGCCGATGTCCACCTGACGGTTGATCTCGGCGGTGTGGGCGGAGTTGCCGGGGTTGTGGCCGGGGTCGAGCAGGACGGTGCGGCCGGCCAGGCTGGTGGCGGCGTCGGCGGGCGCGGGCGGGGGCGGTGTCGGGGTTTCGGTCGCAGGGGTGGT
>NZ_JAHSQD010001016.1 GCF_020103755.1 Streptomyces sp. LS1784 | reverse complement strand
GGCGCGGTGCCGGGCTGTTCGGCGACGGCGACCAGCTTCGACTCCCGCAGCTGGGTGACGACGTAGCCCTTGGTGCTCTTGCGGGTCGAGACGTCGTAGGTCTCCACGACCTCGGCGCCCCGGCGCACCAGCAGCCGGAACCGGTCGTCGGGGACGTTCTCCCCCTCCGGGTCGGCGACCTCGACGGACACGTCGGCGCCCGCGCCCGGCAGGGCGGAGAAGAGGAAGCCCGCGATCTCGACGGGCGGGGCCGCGGCGACGGCGGGGGCGGCGCCGGGCGCCTGCCGGGCCGGGTCGCCGACCCGCACGACGTAGGCGGAGCCGCCGCCGTTGGCGAAGAAGCCGTACACCGCGTGCGCCAGGTAGGTGCCCTCGGTGAAGCCGCCGAACCGCTGGACGTACTGGTCCCAGTTGGTCACCAGCGTGGGCTCGTGGAACGGGCCGGTCTCGGCGAAGCCGACGAACGCGGCGACGGCCGTGCCGACGCCCTCGATCGGCCGGGCACCGGACTGGACCTCCTCCACGTACACGCCCGGGGTGAGGTACGACGGCATACGCGCTCCTTCGGCTGGCCAATCATTTCGCCGGTCATTCGCCCCCGAGTCTGCTGCCCGGGCGCCACCCGGAAACATGTCCACAGGTCCCGTACCGGGGGCAGGAACCGCTGCCCCCGCGGACACCGCCGGTGGTCCCCACAGGCGCCCGGCAGCCTCCGTAGCCCGGGGGCGTTCAGCCGTGCCCGGTGTCCCCGAGGACGCCCAGCCACGGCCCGAACTCGCTCGCCAGCACCAGCCGGCCGAGCTTGCGGTACTCGCCGACCACCGCGGAGACCAGCTGCGCCATGCCCAGCGGGGTGCCCGTCCCGGCGGCCCGGTAGGCCGCGGAGACCGCGCAGGCCCGGATGGAGCCGCCGGTGAGCTCGAAGTGCCGGGCGCAGAAGTCCAGGTCGAGGTCGTCGCCGCGGGGCACCAACGGCCCCAGGCAGCGGTCCCACAGCAGGCGCCGCTGTACCTCGTCCGGCAGCGGGAACTCCGCGATGACGTCCAGCCGCCGGGTGAACGCCTCGTCGAGGTTGGCCCGCAGGTTGGACGTCAGCACCGCGATCCCGTCGAAGGACTCCATCCGCTGGAGCAGGTACGCCGTCTCCACGTTGGCGTGCCGGTCGCGGGCGTCCTTGACCTCCGAGCGCTTCCCGAACAGCGCGTCCGCCTCGTCGAACAGCAGGACGCCGTTCACCTGCGCGGCCTCGGTGAAGATGCGTTCCAGGTTCTTCTCGGTCTCTCCGATGTACTTGTCCACCACGGTGGCGAGGTCCACCACGTACAGCTCCATGCCGAGCTCGGCAGCGACCACCTCGGCCGACATCGTCTTGCCGGTGCCGGACTCCCCGGCGAACAGGGCGATCACCCCGTTCCCCCGGCCGCCGCCCGGACGCATCCGCCAGCGTCCGAGCACCTGGTCGCGGTGCCGGGCCCGCAGCACGAGTTCGCGCAGCCGGCCCGCGGTGGGGGCGGGCAGCACCAGGTCGGCCCAGCCGACGGCGGGCTCGATCCGGCGGGCGAGCCGGGCCAGGCCCGCGGCGTTC
>NZ_JAHSQD010001015.1 GCF_020103755.1 Streptomyces sp. LS1784 | reverse complement strand
CGCCCGGTGCCCGCCGCGCACTGGCTGGAGTCCGTCGCCCCCGACCGCACCGGCCGGGGCAGTGCCGTGGTGGTGCGCGGCAGCGTGCACTGGCTGACCCACCGCGAGGGCCCGGCCCGGGTGCTGGACGAGACCCCTGGCGTGCGCGGGCGCCTGGTCCGGGTGGTGCCGGGCGAGGACGGCGCCCAGGGCGTGCTGTGGGTGTCCGACGCCGAGGGCGAGGACGCCCTGGAGTACGCCCCCGACCTGCACGGTGCCGAGCGCCGCCGGCTGGCCGCGGGGCAGCTCGGCCGGGTCAACTCGCTGGTGGTCTCCCCGGACGGCAAGCAGGCCGCGCTCGGCGTGCACGACGGCCGGGTACTGCTGGTCGCGCTGGCCGACGGCGCCGTGCACGAGCTGGACCGCAGCGCCGACGGCGAGCCCGGCGGGCCGGCCTTCAGCCCGGACTCGGCCTGGCTGGCCTGGTCGCGCCCGGTGCGCGGGATGGGCCCGCACTCGCTGCGCCAGATCGTGCTGGCCAACCTGGCCACCCGGACGGTCGGCGAGGTCACCCAGCCGCGCTTCGTGGACACCTCGCCCTCCTTCACCGCGGACGGCCGCTACCTGGCCTTCCTGTCGGTGCGCAACTTCGACCCGGTCTACGACGCGCACGTCTTCGACCTGTCCTTCCCGAACGGCTGCCGCCCCTACCTGGTCACGCTGGCCGCCGACACGCCCTCCCCGTTCGGGCCGCAGCGGGCCGGGCGCCCGCTCGGCGGGGAGGAGGACGAGCCGAAGGCCAGGAAGGCGGACGGCGAGGAGGCGTCGGCCGACGCCGCGCCCGTGACCAGGGTGGACCTGGACGGCATCGCCGACCGGATCGTGCCCTTCCCGGTCGAGGGCGGCCGCTTCGAGGAGCTGGCCGCCGCCAAGGACGGCGTGCTCTGGACCAGGGCCCCGCTGATGGGCGAACTCGGTGACGAGGCAGCCTCGTTGGACGACGACCGGCCCCGCCCGGTGCTGGAGCGCTTCGACCTGAGGAAGCGCCGGGTCGAGCAGCTGGTGCACGGCCTGGACGACTTCGCGGTCAGCGCGGACGGCACCCGGGCGGCCGTGCTGGACGAGGGAGAGCTGCGGATCGTCCCGGCCGACCACAAGGGCGGCGACGACGAGGAGACCACCGTCGACCTCGCCCGGCTGCGGGTGACCGTCGACCCGGCCGCCGAGTGGCGGCAGATGTTCGCCGAGAACGGCCGGCTGATGCGGGACAACTTCTGGCGCCCCGACCTCTCCGGCGTCGACTGGGCCGGGGTGCTGGAGCGCTACCGGCCGCTGGTCGAGCGGGTCGGCTCGCACGACGAACTGGTC
Source organism: Streptomyces sp. LS1784 (assembly GCF_020103755.1). GTDB lineage: Bacteria > Actinomycetota > Actinomycetes > Streptomycetales > Streptomycetaceae > Kitasatospora. The sequence goes on along the minus strand of NZ_JAHSQD010001015.1, from coordinate 238 downwards.
GACCTGTTCTGGGAGGTGCACGGCGAACTCGGCACCTCGCACGCCTACGTGCTGCCGTACGGCCGGTACACCGAGCCGGCCCGGCGCCAGGGCCTGCTCGGTGCCGACCTGGTCCGGGACGGCGAGCGGTGGCGGATCGCCCGGATCCTGCCCGGGGAGTCCTCCGACCCCCGGGCCCGCTCGCCGCTGGCCGCGCCCGGCGCCGCGATCCGCCCGGGCGACGCGGTGCTCGCCGTCA
>NZ_JAHSQD010001014.1 GCF_020103755.1 Streptomyces sp. LS1784 | reverse complement strand
GGCGGGCCGCCGAGGCAGCCGAGCAGCCGGCGCGCTTCGACGTCCGCCCGTCCCGGCCGCCGCTGTCCCGGCGGGCCAGGTCCGGCCCCGGTGTGGTGCGCAGCAAGCTGGGCTGACCACCGCGGGCCACGCCCGTGGACTCGCCTACGGTTCGTCATGTGCCGCTTGCAACAAAGAACTTGTGCGACCACCGGGCGTGCTGGTTAATTGTCGTCCCGCGCACGACAGCCTTGGGGGACATGTCCATGCAGCCGACCGATCCACCCGATCCGACCCGGGCCGGCCAGACCGGCTCCACCCCGTTCATCCCGCCGCCGCCGTCGGCACCTCCGCCGGAGGCCGCGCCGGCCCCGTCCCTGCTGGCCGCGCCGTCCCGCGCCACCACCCGGGTGGCCGTGACCAGGCGCATCCTCTGGGTCGGCACCGCGGCGTACCCGCTGGCGACGATCGCCCGGGTCAGCACCACCGTCATCGTGCCGGAGAAGGCGGCCGCGGTCCGGCGGTTCCTCAAGTTCACGGCGATCGTCGGCCTGGCCGCGCTCGGGGCCCTGATGATCATGAGTCTCGGCGGCTCGTCGCGCTCCTACGACAGCGACGGCAACTCCGGCCCGGGCTGGGTCATCGGGGTGGCGTCGATGCTCGTGGTGTTCTACTTCCTCATCGCCACCCTGCCGGTCCTGGTCCAGCCGCGCCTGCATGCGCTGACGGTCGACACCGCGGGGCCGCCGACCGCGCTGCTGGCCTGGCAGTCGCCGGAGCCCGCGCACACGTTGCAGGCCACCATCACGCAGGCGATCGAGAACCCGCAGATCGAGTTCCAGCAGTACGTCAGCAGCGTCGTCGTCGACCTGCGGCACTACCAGTTCGGCGACAGCGTCAACATCTACGGCGGCCAGGGACACACGGGAGTCAGCAAATGAGCGACAACGGCCTCGGTAACGGCCCGAACGTCCACGTCGGCGATCAGGTCACCATCCACGGCGGCACCAACGTCGTCGGCATCCAGCACAACAACGGGCCGGTCGGCGGCGAGGCGCTGCCGCCGGAGGTCGCCGCGCTGTTCTCCCGGCTCGCCGCCGTGGTCGCCGAGCTGTCCCAGGACGGCCGGCTCCGCGAGGCGGACCGGCAGAGCCTCACCGAGGCCCTGCCGGTGCTGAACAGCCCCGCCGCCGAGGAGCCGGGCCGTCGGCGCAACACCCTGCTGCTGCTCGCCGGTCTGGCCCAGAGCCTCGGCGAGGCCGCCGCGCCCGCGCTGGGCCTGGCGAACCAGCTCCTCGCCCTGATCAGCGGCTGACCGGCCTCCCGGCGTCCGGCGGTCCGGGGCGCCGGAGGTCCCCGTCCCGTCCGGCCCGGGCGGGACGGGGGTGCCGGCCGGGTCAGGCGGCGGCGGTTTCGGTGAGGAAGCGCTGCACCAGCTCGCCGACGACGTCCGGGGCGTCCTCGGGGCTGTAGTGGCCGACGCCGGGCAGTTCGACGGCCCGGCCGCGGGGGAACGCCTCGGCGAACAGCGGCAGGAAGTACCGGGCGGCGAGCGTCCGGTCGTCCGCGCCCCACAGGGCGAGCGCGGGCAGGGCGGCGAGCGCCGCGCG
>NZ_JAHSQD010001013.1 GCF_020103755.1 Streptomyces sp. LS1784 | reverse complement strand
CCCGCCGCACCGCCGGTGCCCGTGCAGCCCGCCGCACCGGCCGCACCCACTGCACCCGCCGCCCCGGCGGCTCCGTCCCTCGCCAAGTCCCCCGCCGACAAGCCCGCGGCCGACACCGGCTTCGCCCCGCCCGCCTGAGGCGGGCCGCCACGGCCGTACGGGGCCCGCTACTCCTCCTCCGCCCCCACCCGCCAGGCGTTCGGCGGCGACTCCAGCTCCTCCAGCTCGATCCCCTCCGCCGCCAGCACCACGTCCCCGGCCAGGTGCACGACCTGCTGCTCCCCCGTCTCCAGGTCCGCCACCTGGTAGCGCTCGACCAGCAGCGGCCCGGAATCCGTCGGGTGCGTGTCGACGCCCTCCAGCAGCCACCCCTGGTCGAGGGTGCGCGGCGCCAGCACCGGCTCGGTGAAGGCCACCAGCCGCACCCGCGCGCTCGCCCCCTCCCGCAGCCGCAGCAGCCGGGCGGTGGCGACCAGGAAGCCGGGCGAGCGGCCGGTGAAGGCGTGCGCCCGGTCGTGGCCCTCGGCCGCGTGCTCGCCGCCCGGGTCGGCCGCGTCGGTACGGACCCAGGCCACCCCGTCCACCGCCCCGCCGCGCACCTGCCAGCCGCCGGCCCGCAGCTCCATCCGCAGCGGCCGGGCGCGCGAGTCCAGCGTGAGGTCGGTGCTGCCGAGCACCCGGCCGTCCGGCGCGTAGGTCTTGGAGACGTACCGCCACCCGGCCGCCCCGGGGGCGCAGCTGAAGCGCTCCTCACCGAGCAGGACGTGGTCGTGGCCAAAGGGAGTCGTGGCTGTGTGGAGCGAGTACCGGCCGTTGGGCATGCCGGAAAGCCTACGTGCGCACTCCCCATGCAACCTTCCGACCGGTGCCCGCATTAGAGCGGCGGACGGCGCGGCAAGGCGTCGCCGCCACGACGAGAGGGGGTGCGGATGGCGAAGCAGACGCGCGACGTGGAGTTCACGGAGTACGTGGCCTCCCGGAGCGGCTGGCTGCGCAAGGTCGCCTATCTGCTGTGCGGGGACTGGCACCGGGCCGACGACCTGGTGCAGGAGTGCGCGACCAAGCTGTACGTGAACTGGTCACGGGCCGGCCGGGTCGAGAACCTGGACGGCTACGCCCGCAGGGTGCTGGTCAACACCTTCCTCGCCGAGCAGCGCTCGCCCTGGTGGCGGCGGACCTCGCGGACGGCGGCGCCGGTGGACGTCGCGGCGGTGGCAGCCGACCTCGACGCCCGGCTCGACCTGCGCGAGGCGCTGGCCGCGCTGCCGCCCAAGCAGCGGGCCACCGTGGTGCTCCGGTACTACTGCGACCTCACGGTCGATCAGACCGCCGACGCGATGAGCTGTTCTTCGGGCAACGTGAAGAGCCAGACCTCACGGGCTCTCGCCACCCTCCGGACGACGCTCGCCACCCGCCCCACCACCGCCGAGAGGACGTCATGAGGTCGCACGAGCAGCGTGATCTGACCGCCCGGCTGAGCGCCCTCGCCGAGGCCCCTGCGCCGCCCGCCGCACTCGACACCTCGGCGGTGATCGCCCGCGGGCGAGGCCGGCTGCGCCGCCGCCGGCAGGCCCTGATCGGCGTGGTGGCCGGGTCGACCGCCGCCGTCCT
>NZ_JAHSQD010001012.1 GCF_020103755.1 Streptomyces sp. LS1784 | reverse complement strand
GGCCGCGAAGGCGTGCGCCCCGGTCGCGAAGCCCTCCGCCCAGCCGATCGCGCCCGCGGCCTCCGCGCGGGAGGGGAAGGCCGCGCCGTAGGCGGCCAGCCAGGTGTCGGTGATCAGGGCGTTGTTCTGGAAGCCGTTGAGCTTCAGGGTGCTGAGGATCGTGTAGCCGAGTTCGCCGAGGACGGCGCCAAGACTGCCGTCCGCGTGCGCCCGGGCGATCCAGCCGAACCACGGGGACTCGGCCGCGTTGGCGGCGAGCGCCGCGCCGAGGCCGGGCTGGCCGAACGGCGTGGGCCCGTTGACGCTCACCACCCGGGCGATCAGCCCGGGGTGGCGGGCGGCCAGGCCCATGCCGACCGGTCCGCCGAAGTCGTGCATGACCAGGGTGATTTCACGCAGGCCGAGATCCAGGACCAGCGCCTCCAGGTTGTCGACGTGGTCCTGCAGCCAGTAGCTGCGGTCGGCCGGAGTGGCACTCTTGCCGAAGCCCATGTGGTCGGGGACGACCACCCGGTGGGTCGGGGCCAGCCGGCGGATCAGGTCCCGGAAGAGGTAGCCCCAGGTGGGTTCACCGTGCAGGCAGAGCACCACGGGGCCGGCACCCTCGTCCACGTAGTGCATGGGGAAGCCGGGGGCCGTGCTGACGTGCGGTCGGTACGGGAAGGTGCCGTCGAAGGTCTCGTGGGCAGCGATCATGGGCTGGATCCGCTCCAAAGTGGTAGCAAATTAAAACCGCAAGGCCGAGGCTAGGCCCTTGCGGTTTTATTACGCAACCACCATGGTCGGAGCGGGTCCACGGGATCTCGCGGAACTTCTCAGAACAGCGCCTCCTGGGTGTCCGGCTCCGGCGGACGCAGGCGCTCGTGGAGGGTCAGCCCCTCGGAGCCGCGGCCGGCGACCGGGCTGAGCGTCCAGCCGGTGAGCAGCCGGGTGTCCAGCAGCAGCGGGCCGGAGCCGTCCGCCTGGTCGAGGAAGAGGTGCCGGCCCACCGGCGGCCGGAGCCGGCCCGCGACGACCGCGCCGTCGGCCAGCCCGGCGATCTCCCGGTACGCCTCCGGGGCGCCGCCGGCCAGGCCGTAGCGCTCGACGTGGTCGACCACCGGACGGTCGGCGAGCAGTTCCAGGGCGTGGCCGACCAGCAGCCCGTGTGCCCGGGCGCGGGCCTCGGTGAGCACCGTACGGCGGTACGGGGCGTCGCCGTGCGACCACCAGTGGTCGCTCTTGAGCCGGGACTTGTACCGCTCGCGGGCCAGGCCCGAGGCGGCGACGGTGAGTTCGGCGCGCCGGATCGCCGGCAGGGCGCCACGGGCGGTGAACGCGTAGGCCAGCGCGCCCTGTTCGAGCAGCCGGCTGTCGCCGCGCTGCTCGGCGGTCAGGCCGACCTTGAGCAGCCCCTCGCCGAACCAGGCGAGGTAGAGCAGGTAGGTGCGGCCGTCGTCGAGGATCTGGTCCCGGGCGAGGGCGAGGCCGCGGTCCACGCTCTGGCAGGCCGGGCACTGCGTCGCGCCGCCGCCCGGATCGATCACCGCGTGGTGCGGGCAGGGCGTCCGCTCCGTCGCCCCGGCCAGCCAGGCCCCGACGCAGCGGCGCGGGCCGCCCAGCAGCCAGCCGACCT
>NZ_JAHSQD010001011.1 GCF_020103755.1 Streptomyces sp. LS1784 | reverse complement strand
CCTGCCACAACGCCCGTTGCTCACCGGCAGCAGCGGCCGGAGCCGCTCCCATTGACTGTCAGTCAGATCACCCCTACTCCCCATAGTCATATCAACGACTCAACTGATCGACAGGACACGGCCTAGCCCCGTCCTTCGCACATGACTGGTTCGGATGAACTGGTGCGCGGGCCTGCGGGCCCTGGCCGGCCTCGACGGCCAGGACGATCCCGTCCGAAAACCGGTTGGGTTGGTCCCCGAACCACCCCTAGAGTGGCGCGATGGCGACTCAAGTGATCATTCTCAACGGCGGTTCCAGTTCGGGGAAGACCGGTCTGGCCCGCTGCCTCCAAGCCGTCCTGCCGGACCCGTGGCTGACGTTCGGGGTCGACACGCTGATCCAGGGCATGCCCCCGTCCATCCTGGCTTCGGAGGCGGGGATCGACATCGGCGCGGACGGCTCGGTGTCGGTGGGGAACGGCTTCCGGGAGCTGGAGGACGCCTGGATGGCGGGGATCGCGGCCATGGTCCGCGCCGGGGCGCGGGTGATCGTGGACGAGGTCTTCCTCGGCGGCCCTGCCTCCCAGCAGCGGTGGCAGCGGGCCCTGACGGGCATCGAGGTGCTCTGGGTCGGGGTGCGGTGCGAGGCGGAGATCGCGGCGTGGCGCGAGGTCACCCGAGGCGATCGGGTCACGGGGATGGCCGAGGCCCAGGCCGAGACCGTCCACCAGGGGGTGCGCTACGACCTGGAGGTGGACACGGCCGGCACCGAGTCCGTGGAGTGCGCGCGGTCGATCGCGGCGCGGCTCGGCTGACCCGCACGGTCCGCGAGGTAGCTCGATTGCTCGCCGTGTTCGAACGAGCACGGTCGACGAGCATAGACGCTGCGGGAAGGGCGACGGTTGCGGGGTCGGTCCGGACGGCCGGGCCCCGCGGAGGAGCCCGCCGTACCGCGCGGTGCCCCTCCTCACGTGGTGCGCGTCGGCGGGGCCGGAGCGCCCGGGGCGGGGCGGGTGCCGCCACCGGTACGGGATGGCGCTACCGCGCGCCGATTCGGTGGGCACGCAGGGCGGCGGCGCCGGTTTCGGCGAGCCAGTCGGCAAGGGTGCGCAGTCCGGGGTGGATGACGCGCAGCGCCTCGATGTCGGCGTGCCAGCGGTGTCCGGCGGCCCACTGCCGGCGGACCTCGGCGAACTCCGGGTTCAGCGCGGCCGCCTCCTCGTGGGTGACCCACTCGTAGCGCACCGGGGTGCCGGTCGCGGCACTGATCGCGGCGGCGGCCTCGACCGGGGTGAGGTCGTCGCCGGCCAGCTCCAGGGTCCGTCCGGCGAACCGCTCCGGCTGTTCGAAGGCCAGGGCCGCGAACTCGGCGATGTCCTCCGGGGCGATGACCTGCAGGGGCTCGTGCGGGGCGAACAGGTGCCGGTGGACGCCGTCGACGATCCCGTCGAGGCCGACGCCGGTCCCGAAGTAGTTCGTCATGAACCGCACCGGGCGCAGCACGGTCACCAGCGGGAACCGCTCGCGCAGGTACTGCTCGACGCGCCGCTTCCCCGGGGCCGCGAACGCCGCGCCGGAGGTCGAGGCGACGCTGGTGAACACCACCTGGCGGACCCCCGCGGCGGCAGCCGCGGCGGC
>NZ_JAHSQD010001010.1 GCF_020103755.1 Streptomyces sp. LS1784 | reverse complement strand
CGCCGCCGCCCCCGCCCTGCCCGCCGACCGCCGCCACTACCGGGGCGACTCGCTGATCCTGGAACAGGAGTGGGACACCCAGGGCGGCACCGTCCGGGTGATCGACTTCATGCCGCCGCGCCCGCTGGCCGGCAAGGACGCCGTCCCCCAGGTGATCCGGATCGTCGAGGGCGTCTGCGGCACCGTGCGGATGCGCTCGGCGCTGCGGATGCGTTTCTCCTACGGCCGGGTGGTGCCCTGGGTGCACCGCGTCGAGCAGGCCGACGGCGGCCACCGCACCGTCGCCGTCGCCGGACCCGACTCCGTCTGGCTGGACGGCGAGGCCGAGACCTACGGCCGAGACCTCACCACCTACGCCGACTTCGCCGTCAGCGCCGGCGAACGGATCGCCTTCGCCCTCACCTGGCAGGCCTCCCACCTCGACCCGCCCAGGACCCCCGACGCCGAACAGCTGCTGGACGCCACCGCCGACTTCTGGCACGAGTGGGCCGACCAGTGCACCTACCAGGGCCCCTACCGCGAGGCCGTGATCCGCTCCCTCATCACCCTCAAGGGCCTCACCTACGCCCCCACCGGCGGCATCGTCGCCGCCCCCACCACCTCCCTCCCGGAGGACATCGGCGGCGTCCGCAACTGGGACTACCGCTACACCTGGCTGCGCGACGCCGCCATCACCCTCTCCTCACTCCTGCGCACCGGCTACCGCGAGGAAGCACGCGCCTGGCGCGAATGGCTGCTGCGCGCCGTCGCCGGCGACCCCGAAAACCTCCAGATCATGTACGGCATCGCCGGCGAACGCGAACTCACCGAATCCTCCCTCGACTGGCTGCCCGGCTACGAAGGCTCCCAGCCCGTCCGCGTCGGCAACGGCGCCGCCGGACAACTCCAGCTCGACGTCTACGGCGAGGTCGTCGAAGCCCTCCACCTCGCCCACATGACCGGCCTGGTCCGCAACGACCACGCCCACCACCTCCAGCTGCGCCTGATCGAATACCTGGAGGACCACTGGCAGAACCCCGACGAGGGCATCTGGGAGGTCCGCGGCCCGCGCCGACACTTCGTCCACTCCAAGGTCATGGCCTGGGTCGCCGTCGACCGGACCATCAAACTGCTGGAACAGACCCCCGAAGACGCCCCCGGCGGCCACCTGGAGCGCTGGCGCACGCTACGCGCCGAGATCCACGCGGACGTCTGCGAGAAGGGCTACGACCCCGAACGCAACACCTTCACCCAGTACTACGGCGGCACGGAACTGGACGCCTCACTGCTGCTGATCCCCCAGGTCGGCTTCCTCCCCCCGGACGACAAGCGCGTCATCGGCACCATCGAGGCGATCCAGCGCGAACTGTCCACCGAGGACGGCTTCGTGCTGCGCTACCCCACCCACGACGAGTCCGGCAACAACGTCGACGGCCTCTCCGGCCACGAAGGCGCCTTCCTGGCCTGCTCGTTCTGGCTCGCCGACGACCTCGCCATGATCGGCCGGGTCCAAGAGGCCCGCGAACTCTTCGACCGGCTACTGGCACTGCGCAACGACCTGGGCCTGCTCGCCGAGGAGTGGGACCCACGGCTCAAGCGCCAGGTCGGCAACTTCCCCCAGGCCTTCAGCCACGTCCC
>NZ_JAHSQD010000101.1 GCF_020103755.1 Streptomyces sp. LS1784 | reverse complement strand
CGTCTTTTCAACAAACTGAAGGCCTGGCGAGGCATCGCGACCCGGTATGACAAGAGCCCGGAAAGCTACCTCGCCGGCCTTCACCTCCGCGCCTCGATGATCTGGATCGATGATCTCCTGCTGACCATTGATTGATCACAACATCACACAGGCCCTAGGGGACCTCCTGTGAGCAGCATGACGGCTTCGGTGCCGGTTCGGGCGGTGGTGGGTTCGCGTGTGTCGGACACGCACGGGGACGAGGGCAAGGTCTCGCACCTGGTGCAGGCCGAGTCGGCGACGCGGCATGCGCTGTCAAAGGAGTGGGAGGTTGTCGGGTCGTTCGAGGACCTGGACGTCTCGGCGGAGATCACGCCGTGGAAGCGTCCGGACCTGGGCCCGTGGCTGACCGAGCGGCAGGGCGAGTGGGACGCGTTGGTGTGGGCGAAGGTGGACAGGGCGTTCCGGTCGGCCAAGGACTGTGCGGACGTGGCGCACTGGGCGGACCCGGCGCTCCGGCGCCCGTGAACGCACCGCCCTGACGCCGGCACGGCAACGTAGCGGGTCAGGTGCGCGCATCCCGACCCATCCCCGCCGCGTGACCCGGCAACCCGGCGAACGTGTGCGGTCACCGCGGTACGTGGCGGAGGCGAGTGATGCACGCCGCCCCTCACAGGAGGCGCCGCACGGCCTCCATGATCGCGTTCCGGCAGTCCTCCGGGTCCGACGCCAGGACAGTCGTCGCCGGCATGCTCGCGGCATTCGTCGGGCTCCAGGCCGAGGCGATGGCCAGGACGAGGGTGAGAAGTGTGGCCGGGGTGAAGCCCGGTGTGCCCACTCCGCCCTTCCGAGCCGCTTCCAAGGAGGCGAGCTTGTCGTCGTGGGTCTGCTTGGCGACGGCAGGGTCCCGTTCCACGGCAGTGCCGCGTTCCAGCCGGTGCCAGGTCGCCAGGCGGAGCACCTCGGGGTGCTTCTGGTAGAAGTCGAACAGCCGCCCGGCGTAGCCCGGCAGGTCGTCAGGCGTGAAGGGCACCATGTCGAGGCCGCGCCCGAGGTGTGCGTCGAAGACGGCGTCGAAGAGCCCGTCCTTGTTGCAGAAGTAGACGTAGATGAGGTTCTTGTTCGCCGAGGCGACCTTGGCGATCCGGTCGACGCGGGCTCCCGCGATCCCGTACGCCGCGAACTCCTGGGTTGCTGCGTGGAGGATGCGCGCCTTCGTGGCCTCGGCTCGGGACATGGGAGTCATGCTAACAGCGCCTACTGGATCTTGCCGGGGCGTAGGACCCGGTGCCCTCGCCAGGTGAGCGCGTTCGCCGCTGGAACCACGGTGGATTCGTTTGAGACATGAGGCGATTCGTTCGGGAGCCCCGTCGGTGGTCTTGCTCCGGGTGAACCGGTGAGGGGGAGAAGTGCCTCGCCGGAACGGTGAGTTGCCACCGCCCGACGATGACCGGGCCGACGGTCGGCGCGATGCGCAGACCCACGACGAGGCAGGCCGGGGGGCCGCGGCGACGTGCTCCTCGCGATCAGGGACCGGTACGCAGCGTGTGTCGTCACCGCAGTCCGAAGGCGTCGATCACTGCCTCGGAGGCGAGCAGCATGACGGTGCACCACAGGGTGACACCGGCCATCAGCCAGCCGATCAGCCGCCACCGGGGCAGGCCCAGCGCCGTGCCAAGCATGGCCGATCCCCAGGTGCCGAAGAGCGCAGGCCCGATGATGCCGAAGCCGATCACGCCGTACCGGTTCACCAGGCGCCGGGCCCGTCGGCCGGTGGGGCCGTCAAGGCGGTTCCGGCGGTTGCGGCGGTTCTCGGGCGGCGGCCCTGCGGTGACGGGCCGCCGCTTCGAGCGCCAGAGCAGCCAGCGGGTACGCAGCCACCCGGCCGCGAAGACGGCGGACAGCAGGCATCCGGCCGCGCCGAGGAGTACGGCGACGAGCGCGACGGGCGGGGGGAGGGAGGAGAGGCCGAAGGGTACGGCCGGGGTGCCCAGGGCGAATCCGGCGAGCACGGCCAAGGCGAAGTTCAGCACGCAGCACTCCTCATCTTGGGGACGGGCGCCACGTCGGTTCGCGGCGACAGTGAGTTAACTAACCAGTTACGCTATCGCGGTGACCACCTCACCATCCGCCTCAGCATCCTTGCCGGGCAGTTCGGTTGAACGACTGGCGGCATCCAGGTGCGTACTTCTCACGACGTTCCGCCGGGATGGGCGGGCCGTGCCCACTCCGGTGTGGGTGATGGGGGACGGGGACTGCCTGGCCGTGTGGAGCGCGGCCGGCGCCGGCAAGGTCAAACGGATCCGCAACAGCGGCCGAGTGACCGTCGCCCCCTGCAACTGGCGGGGAGTCCCGAAGGGGGAATCCGTGCCCGGTGTCGCCGAGTTGCCCGCAGACCGGGATACCGTCCACTACCTCGACCTGATGAAGCGCAAGTACGGCCTCGTCGCGCGGGTCGGCTTGCTGGGCAGCCGACTGAAGGGGTCCGGGTACCGCGCGGTGGGCATCCGGATCCGACTCGCGGAGTGACCCTCGCGGACCTCCGTCGCATCCGGCCATCGCTCTTTTTCCGAAGTCGTGTTGACGGGCCGTCGGATCTCGGGCAGCCTTGCCTCGGAATATTAACCATCCAGTTAGTCAATCTATTTCGAACGGAGTGGCACCGCCATGTCGGCATCCACCACTGAGCTCACCGGCATCCCGCCCGAATCAGGCCCCCCGTCCCCGCGGTCCTCGCTGCGGTGGTGGGCGCTGGCCGTGATTGGCCTGGCCCAGTTGATGATCATGCTGGACGCCACCATCGTGAACATCGCGCTGCCGTCCGCCCAGGCCGACCTGGGCTTCTCCGACAACGACAGGCAGTGGGTCGTCACCGCCTACGCACTCACCTTCGGCAGCTTGCTGCTGATCGGCGGGCGTGTCGCCGATCTCTTCGGCCGCAAGCAGGCCTTTCTCGCGGGTGTCATCGGATTCGCCGCCGCCTCGGCGCTCGGCGGAGCCGCCGGCAGCTTCGAACTCCTGGTGCTGGCCAGGGCGATCCAGGGCATCTCGGGTGCCCTGCTGGCCCCGGCGGCCCTCTCCCTGCTGACGACCATCTTCACCGACGTCAAGGAGCGGGGCCGGGCCTTCGCGATCTTCGGTGCCATCGCGGGCGCCGGCGGCGCGCTCGGCAACCTGCTCGGCGGCCTGCTGACCGAGTACCTCAACTGGCGTTGGACCCTCTACATCAACCTGGCGTTCGCGGCGGTGGCGCTCCTGGGCGGTCTGCTGCTGATCGAGCGTCAGTCGCGGGCGGAGCAGCGCCCCAAGCTCGACGTCCCCGGTGCGGTACTCGTCACCCTGGGGCTCTTCGGCCTGGTCTACGGGTTCTCCAACGCCGAGTCGCGCGGGTGGAGTTCTCCCGCCAGCTGGGGTCTGCTGGTCGGAGGCCTCGCCCTGATCGCCCTCTTCGCGTACTGGCAGTCGACGACGGCCGGGCCGCTGCTGCCCCTGCGCATCCTCCTCGACAGGGATCGAGGCGCCTCCCAGATCGCCATTCTGGTCGCCACCGGAGGCATGTACGCGGTCGCGTTGTTCCTCGCCTACTACATGCAGCAGACGCTCAAGTACACCCCGGTCGAGGCGGGGCTCGCCTTCCTGCCCATCCCCGCCGCACTGGTCGTTGCCTCCGCCTTGGCCGTGGGGGTCCTGATGCCCCGGGTGGGGCCGAAGATCGTGATTCCCCTCGGGATGGCGCTGCTGGGCGTGGGCATGGTCTGGTTCACCCGCCTGGATCTGGACAGCACCTACACGGGAGGCATTCTGCCGCCGCTGCTCGTCCTGGGCCTCGGTCTCGGCCTGGTCTACGCGCCGGCGATCGACCTGGCCACCTACCGGGTTCACGAGGATGACGCCGGGGTGGCCTCCGCGGCGGTCAACACCTCGCAGCAGATCGGTGGTTCGTTGGGGATCGCCGTTCTCAACACGCTCGCGGCGACCGCCGCGGGCAGCTATCTCAGCAGCCGGCAGGCCACGCCCGAGGTGATCGCCGGGGCGGCGTTGCACGGCTACTCCACCGCGTACTGGTGGGCGGCCGGCCTCGCAGCCGTCGGGCTCGTCGTGACCTTCGCGCTGTACCGTCCCGGTGTTCGGGAGAAGTCCCCCGACGCGGTGAAGGCCGTCGCCATGTGACACCTGCTCCACGAAGTCCCTCCATCCTTGAATCGCAAGCAGCCCCCGGGGCCGCGCCGCGCCCCTCGGGGGCCGGTCGCCGCCCCGGGGGCTGCTTGGTCGGGCCGCCCTTGAGTAACTGATGGCGGAAGCCGAGTACGGCACCCGCAGTCCTCCCCGGGCTCCGGGGGCGGCACGGCACGAAGCCGCCTCGGCCCGACGCCCGGCAGGACGGTGCGTAGGGCCTGTTCGGCGGCCTGCGGGTCGTAGTCCCCGAAGTGCTGGAGGACGGCGGACCAGGGTTCGCGGTAGGTGGCCCAGTCGTCGGCGGGCTCGCCGGCGTTGTAGGCGTCCTTGACCTCTTCCGCGTTGAAGTACGCGGTCAGGGAGGGGTGGGCGCCGCGGTCCACGGACGTCAGCTGCCCGTTCTGGCGCAGGCTGACCCGGCCCCAGACGCCGATCTCGGGGTGTGTGCCGAGTTCGGCGTTCGGCACTTCCAGGACGATGGCGAAGACGTTCTTGTCGGCACCCCAGTCCACGCCGGTCCACTGGAACTTGGCGACGATGCCGTCGAGGTCGGCGAAGAACGGGTCGCTGCGGAACCCGGCGTAGAACGTGTACGGCCCGGAGTGCGCCGCGGTGGTCTCGGCGCCGAAGTTCACCGGCACGTCGATGAAGAGCTCCTGGCCGAGGGCCTCGTGGGAGCGGGCCTGCTCGCCCGTGGCCCGCAGGACGGTGACGCTCTGGCGGCCGTCCTCAGGCGGGGAGAAGACGAAGCTATACGCCACGTCGGAGCGGTGGTCGCCGTCGGTGTCGACGTTGACGCGGTAGACGGCGTCCGGGTGGAACGCCTGGCCGCCGATGGGGGCGACCGGGTTGACGTTCAGGATCAGCACGGTCCGGTCGCCAGGCACGGTGAAGGCGAACAGGTCCGTCATGTCGAGGCGGGCGTCGTCCAGGGGAGCGGAGGTTGGGGCCGCTGAGGTGATGAGACATGCCCACCAGCATGAGCAGCCCTGCCCCTTCGTGCCCGGCTGGCGGGCTCTTCGTGCCGCGGATTCACACCGATGCCGCCCCGCCGCGTCCGTCGGGCCGTGCTGGTGGAGCGGATCACCGAGCGGGCTCCCCGCCGCCGACGCTGACGGCCGCGCCTTGTTGCCGGCCCGTTGTCCATCGATTGTCTGCCGGGACGCTGGGCTCAGGTGCTGCCCGGGGTGCCGCGACCGTGTTGACCAGGGCGTTGACTGTATGCCGACGAGGTCGTTGATCGTTTGTCTACCAGTATCCCTGACCGTATATCAGGTCCGGTCACGGACTCGGCGGCTTCCGGACGGGGCCGCCGGCGGACGACTCAGGAGGACTCGCATGTCCCGTATTCCCCTTCGCGTCCGCGCCGCGGCCGTCGCGGCCCTGGTCATGGCCGTCGCGCTGCCCCTCGCGGGCACGGCCACCGCCTCGGCGGCGGTTCACCCTTCCAACTCGCGCCCGTTCACGAGAGCCCCGCCGGACATCTCCGGTCCGGCCGGTGATCGGACGGCAGCTCGTCCGTGGACCGCACGGGGGCCCCGGGGCGCCACCTCCCGGATGGCTTCCCGCCGCGCCCCGCCCCACCCCGGGCCGCGGTCCACGGCTCCGTCGCCGAGTGGGCGGACGAGAGCATGTCCGTCCGGCTCACCGGTGAGAACTCCACCTCCGTCGCGCCCCGAAGAGGGCCGCCGAACGGCCCCGCCCCGGACGCGTCGAACGGAGACCACATCCAGGGGGCGTTCCGGGTCCCGGCGTCGACGGCGAGCCGGACGGTGTCCGGGGCCGGTGGGTCCTCCCGGTGGCGAGCGTGGAGCCGACGGACGAGATTCCCGGTTCCGGCATGTGATGATCGAAATCCAGCCATGTGACGTGGGTCATACGCTGGGAGCTCCATTTAGCCGGAAAAGGAGCCTCCTTGTCCGGGGGTATATTCAGGTGAATGGCCTATGGCGCGCGCACCACATTCCCGCCATAGGGGTCGCACCCAGCATGGAGGCGAAATAATTAAATATCGGACATCGCGGCGCGCTCGGGATGTTTCGAACGCCTGATCGCTCGATCTGGATCAAGCCACCCTATGGTTCGAATCTAACTGTCCTGTTTAGTTTCTGACGGCAGTGAGGCGTCGAGGACTGCCGAGGGGGGACGGCAGCGAGACGTCGATGACTGCCGAGGGGTGCGGCAGTGGGACGTCAATGAATGCCGCGGGGGGTTGAGGCGCTGACATTGAGTGCTGTTCCTCGAGTCCGCGCCATTTGGGTCCGTAGTGGGTCGCACACAGCCCCGCCGCCCAAGGCCGTCCAATGCTCCGGGTTTATTCCGAGGGCCACCCCAGCATTACTGTGACATTCCTGCCGCTCAGTCCTGCCCGAAGGGATTTTTGGCATGACAACCGTGCGCCGCACACTTGGCGTTCCGCCATTTTTCTGCCCTTTGCCCGACGCCGTGTACGACAAGCCGGAGGAAATAGATGCCGGCGCCGTCGCCTGGATGTTCCGGCAAGGGTTCCGCAAGGAGGGTGACTGGCTGCCGCGCATGAATGCGGGTTCGTACACCGCACACTGCATGCCGTACGTCCTCGACCGGTGCGCCGAGATCATCACCTATGTCATGTACTGGGGCGGCGCCTGGGACGACGACCTCGACGTGATCCCGGGGCTGGACCAGCCCGCACCGCTGACGGTCCACGTCAGCCGTCTCAAGCACATCCTTGCCTCGCCCAAGTCCGTCGTGCCGCCCGGAGACGCGTACCTCTCCTCCTTCCAGGACTTCTGGAACCACATCTCCACCGTGTCGACCCCGGGCCAGCTCGAGCACCTGCGCCAGGGTTTCTGCAGCTACTTCGACGGCGTGCTGTGGAAATGTGCGAACCAGAGCCTCGGTGAACTCCCCGAACTGGGCGACTACCTGATCATGCGTGGCAACGATGTGGCCGGCCCCTGGCTGACCGCACTCACTCCGATCGGCGGCGGCTACGAACTGACCGCAGCCGAACGCCTCGATCCCCGGGTGCGCGCCGCCTCCGAAGCCGTATCCGTCATCGTCGGTCTCGACAACGACCTGATCTCCATTCACCGGGAGAATCTCCAGGGCTTGTTCGACCAGAACGCCATCAGCATCATGGTGCGCGACCGGCAATGCACGCCCGAGGAAGCGGTCGCCGAGGTCCGCGCGCTGCGCGACCGAATCATGTCCCTTTATCTGAATCTGCGTGACCAGGTCTCCGCGACCGCCCGCCCGGAACTGCGGCGATACGTCCACGAGATCGGCTACTGGATTCGCGGGCACATCATCTGGGCGGACTTCACCACCCGTTACTGCGCGCCTGTCGACCCGGAGACCGGCGAAGAACAGGACTTCGGTGGCTACGGCCTGCTCTGGGCCGACGAGCCGGCTGACGCCAACCCTGCGCCCCTGCCGATTCCACAGATCGCCTGGTGGTGGGACCAGTTGGAGAAGTGACAGCGGCGAAGCAAAGTCCGACAGGTCCACAAGTTCGCCACTAACCGCATGGAGGTTTGTTCCGTGACAGGCCAGGAAACCCGCAGCTACACGAAGGGCAGCGCACCGAATGCCCTGCCCGTGCTCGGGCACGCGAATCAGCTGCGCAGCGACCCGCTCACCTTCCTCCGATCACTGCCCGAGCAGGGCGATCTCGTGAAGATCATGGTGGGGCCGACCCCCATGTACATCGCGTGCCACCCTGATCTGGTCCACGAGATGCTGACCGACAAGGTCAAGGACTTCGTCAAGGGCGGTCCCGTGATGGACCGCGTGCGCACGGTCCTCGGAGACGGGCTGGTCACGGTCGACGGCCTCGTCCATCGCAAGCAGCGACGCCTGATCCAGCCGTCCTTCCACCCTGCGCGCATCGCCGAGTACGTCGGCATCATGCAGAAGCAGGCAGCCGTGTCGGCTCATGAATGGCCGGAAGGCAAGAACGTCGACCTCCTGATGCAGATGGGCAACCTCAGCGCCGACGTGGCGCTGAGCTGCCTCTTCTCCGAGCCCGGTGAGGGCGAGGTGCGCCGGGGCGGTCACCACGGTCTCCCGACGGCCCTGAACACCGTGATCGACGGCATGTTCTTCCGCATGCTCAACCCGCTGCCGGCGCTGTCCTTCCTGCCCACTCCCGGCAACCAGCGCTACAAGCGGGCGGAGGCGCAGCTGCACCAGGTGGTGAACGAGACCATCGACCGCTACCGCCGCTCGGGCGACGGCGGCGGTCTGTTGCGCACGATGATGACGGAGGTCGACGAGGAGGGGCACCGCTTCACCGACCAGGAGCTGCACGACCAGTCCATCACCCTGCTCCTCGGAGGCGCGGAGACCACCGCCGTCCTGATGTCGTGGATCTTCCACCTGCTGCACGAGAACCCGCAGGTCGCCGCCAAGTTGCACGCGGAGCTCGACGAGGTGCTGGCCGGCCGCCCGGTGACGGCCGAGGACCTGAAGAAGCTGCCGTACACCCGCAACGTCGTCGCCGAGGGTCTGCGCCTCTACCCGCCGGCCTGGCTGCTCAGCCGTCGTGCCGCTGTCGACACCACGCTCGGCGGGCTGCCCGTGCCGGCCGGCACCGAGCTGTCGTACAGCCCCTTCCTGCTGAACCGGGACGCCCGCTACTTCGACGCCCCCGACAGCTTCGAGCCGGACCGGTGGCTCACCATGTCGACCACTCCGCGCAAGGGCGCCTACCTGCCCTTCGGCGCCGGGAACCGCAAGTGCATCGGTGACGCGTTCGCCCTCACCGAGGCCCAGGTCATCGTGGCCACCGTGGCCCAGTACTGGAAGCTGGACCGCGCCCCGGGCACCCGCCCCACGCGCGCCCTCGTGCGGATGAGCCTGCGTCCCGACCAGCTCACGGTGGTGCCGACCCGTCGGCAGCCGGCACGCGAGCCGCAGTCCGCCGCGAGCTGAACCCGTTCCGTTCGACCGACAGGGGCCCGGCGGGTGCCGCACCGGGCCCACCCCTGCCCGGCATGCCCTCCACCATGTGAACCCGCATGTACGGAGGGCATGCCATCCGGCGCGGCCCGAACACCCACCACTCGCCCCTCCCTCGGCGACCCGCACCTGCGGTGCGGCCCGGCGACTGCCGGGACCCTCCTTCGCCCGGCCGGAAAGTGATGCCTCTCGGCGCTTTCCCTCCCATGCCACGTCCTCGCGGACGCGGCCACATGGTCTTGACGAACAGGAGTAACGACATGAACTCGACCACCAGCCTTCGCGAGCTGGGAGCCGATGCCCTGGACTCGGTTCATCTGCGCGGCCTGATCGACGAGCGATTGAACGCCTTCCTCGACGCCAACTGCGACAGGCAACCCCACCTGGTCTCGCTCATCGAGCACCTGCGTGGCTTCCTGACCGCCGGCGGCAAGCGCATCCGGCCGCTCTTGTGCATGGTGGGCTGGCACGCGGCGGGCGGATACGGCGACACGGGGCCCGTCATCGGCGCGGCGGCCTCGCTCGAACTCTTCCACGCCTTCACCCTCATCCACGACGACGTGATGGACGCCTCCGACACCCGGCGTGGCCGTCCGACCCTCCACCGGACGCTGGAGACGGGTGCGGACGCCACGACCGCCGAGCGGTTCGGCACCAATAGCGCGATCCTGCTCGGCGACCTGGTCATGGTGTGGTCGGACGAGCTGCTGTACTCCAGCGGCATCGACCACGAGCGATTGGTCGCCGTCCGACCGCTGCTGGACGCCATGCGCACCGAGGTGATGATCGGTCAGTACCTGGACCTGCTGGCCACCGGGAAGCCCAACGAGGACGTCGAACGGTCGCTGGCCGTGATCCGCTACAAGACGGCGAAGTACACCGTGGAGCGGCCGCTGCACATCGGCGCGGTCCTTGCCGGAGCGGACCAGGCCCTGCTGGACGTCTTCACCGCCTACGCCCTTCCGATCGGCGAGGCCTTCCAATTGCGCGACGACCTCCTCGGCGTCTTCGGCGACCCGTCCAAGACCGGCAAGTCGGTCCTGGACGACCTGCGGGAGGGCAAGGCGACCGCTCTGATGGCACACGCCCTCCACGCCGCCGGCGCCGAGCAGGCGCGGGTGCTGAGGTCCCTGGTCGGCGACCCGGGCCTGGACGAGGCAGGCGCCGAGACGGTTCGCGGGATCCTGCGGGCCACGGGCGCCGCCGACAAGGTAGAGCAGATGATCACCGATCGTGTGCAGCGTGCCCGGCGGGTCCTGGACGAGACCCCGTTCCCGGACGGGGTCAGGAAGACCCTCGAAACCTTCGTCACCACCACGACACTCCGGACCACCTGAGCACCACGTCGGCGCGGGTCGCCACCGTCCCGGCGCCGCCACACGCGTCGCTCGCCTCGCGAGCCCACCCCGTCCGGAACCCGCTGCCGGGGGCGACCGGGGGAGAACCGGCCCGGCACCCGCCAGGGACGCGGTTCCGCGAGCACGCACCGTCGGGTGCGGCTCGACGCCCTGGCCCGCCCTGCGCGATGACATCGCTCGCGCCGGCGGCCGCGACCGCCGGCCACGGTGGTCCGGGGGTGGCCCGGGCATGACGCGGCGCGCGGTCGAACGGGCTTACTTCATTCCTTCCTAGAAATCTGGATGACGCGATCTCAATGGAATTTCGACAAGGGGAGCTGAGCACGTCGACTCCACCGGCCTCGGCGGCAGGGACAGCGGACAGCCGCCGTGCTCGCTCGGTCGGCACCGGCCACGCCCATGCCAAGGCCATTTTGCTGGGGGAGCACGCGGTCGTCTACGGAGCCCCGGCGCTCGCCCTGCCCGTTCCGCAGCTGTCGATCACCGCCAGCGTCGGGTTCTCCACCCGCGGTGAAGAACCGGCAGGTGTGTCCTTCACGATGACCGGATCCGCCTGGAAGGAGGTCGGAACGCAGGCATCCGAGGGGCTGCGTCGGCTGACCACCGACTTCAGGGCATCCACGGGCATCGACGACGGCCGGCATCTCGATGTGATCATCGACGGTTCGATCCCGCTCGGCAGGGGGCTCGGCTCCAGCGCGGCCTGCGCCCGTGCCGTCGTCCTCGCCCTGGCCGACCTCTGCGGCCGCGAGGTCTCGCAGCGGACGGTGTTCGACCTGGTGCAGACCGCCGAGAACGTGGTGCACGGCAAGGCCAGCGGCGTCGACGCCATCACCGTCGGCGCGAGCGCGCCGTTGCTGTTCCACGCGGGCGAGGCCCGCACGCTGCTGGTGGGCTGCGACGCGCTGTTTGTCATCGCGGACAGCGGCACCGTCGGCAGCACCAAGGAAGCGGTCGACAAGCTGCGGGAGAGGTTCCGACTCCACGCCGGAGCACAGGAGCGGTTCGTCCGCCGGGCGTCGGAACTGACCAGCGAAGCCGTGACCACCCTCGCCGCCGGCCGGCCGGAGGAGCTCGGCTTCCTGCTGACGGAGTACCACGGAATGCTCCGCGAGGCCGGGCTGAGCACTGACCGGATCGAGGGGATGGTGAGTGCCGCGCTCGCCGCAGGAAGCCTCGGCGCCAAGATCACCGGGGGTGGACTGGGCGGCTGCGTCCTCGCTCTGACCCAGCCCGAGCAGGCGAGAGAGGTCACCCGGCGGCTGCACGAAGCGGGGGCCGTGCAGACGTGGATCGTCCCACTGAGGAGGCTCGTCACGCATGTCTGAGCAACAGATCACCGTGCGCCGCCTGCAGGACCGGCAGGGCGCGAACGGGGCCACCGCCGTCGCGCACCCGAACATCGCGCTGATCAAGTACTGGGGGAAGCGCGACGAGCGCCTCTTCCTGCCGTGGACCAGCAGTCTGTCGATGACTCTTGACATCTTCCCCACGACCACCCGGGTCCACCTCGACGCCGAGGCTTCGGACGACGAAGTGACCTTCAACGGCGTACCCGCGGCGGGCGAGGAGCGGCGGCGCATCGCCGGGTTCCTCGACCTGGTGCGCCGGCGGGCCGGGCTCACGCACCGGGCCGTCGTCGACACCCGCAACACCGTACCCACCGGGGCGGGCCTGGCGTCCTCCGCCAGCGGCTTCGCCGCGCTCGCCGTCGCCGCCGCTGCCGCGTACGGACTGGACCTCGACGGCACCGGTCTCTCCCGCCTGGCCCGCCGCGGTTCCGGCTCGGCCTCGCGGTCGATCTTCGGCGGCTTCGCCGTCTGGAACGCTGGCAACCCCACGGCGCCGCCCGCGGAGGCCGACCTCAGCTCCTACGCCGAGCCGGTACGGACGGGCGACCTCGACCCCGCACTGGTCATCGCGGTGGTCAACGCTGGCCCCAAGGAGGTGTCCAGCCGCGCGGCGATGCGCCGCACCGTCGAGACCTCGCCCCTGTTCGAGCCTTGGGCCGCGTCGAGCCGGGACGACTTGACCGAGATGAGGGCGGCGCTCCTGCGCGGCGACCTCGACGCGGTGGGTGAGATCGCTGAGCGCAACTCTCTCGGCATGCACGCGACCATGCTGGGCGCGCGCCCTGCAGTGCGCTACCTCGCGCCCGCCTCGCTCACCGTCCTCGACAGCGTGCTGGGGCTGCGGCGCGACGGCATACCGGCCTACGCGACCATGGACGCCGGACCGAACGTCAAGGTGCTCTGCCGTCGTACGGACGCCGACCGGGTCGCCGAGGCCGTGCGCGACGCTGCCGCGGGCGGCACCGTGCACATCGCCGGGCCCGGACAGGGCGCCCGCCTGGTGGACGCGGGCGGACGATGACCTCCGGGCGAACGGTCGTCCGCAGTGCGCCCGGCAAGCTGTTCGTCACGGGCGAGTACGCGGTGGTGGAGCCCGGCACCCCGGCCATCGTGGTGGCCGTGGACCGGGAGATCACCGCCACGGTGACCCTCTCCGAAACGGCCGACATCGTGATCTCCTCCGATCTCGTCCCCCGGGCGGTGAACTGGCGATGGCTCGACGGCCGGCTCCACGCTCCCGGCACGGAGAACGGGGAAGCCGACGGACACGGCGCGCGGGGCGCACTGACGCACGTGGTGGCAGCGGTCGAGACCGTGGGACGACTGCTGGCCGAACGCGGCCTGCCCATGCCCGGGCTGGACCTCTCGATCGGCAGCCGGCTGCATGACAACGGCCGCAAGTACGGCCTGGGGTCGAGCGGCGCGGTGACCGTGGCCACGATCGACGCCATCACGTCCCTGTGCGGACTGGACCTCTCACCCGACGCCCGGTACCGCCTGGCCGTGATCTCCTCGGTCGGGATCGACCCCGTGGGCTCCGGCGGTGACCTCGCCGCCAGTACCTGGGGCGGCTGGATCGCGTACCAGGCACCCGACCGGGCCTTCGTGCTCGACCTCACCCGCCGGTACGGCGTCGAGGAGGCGTTGCGCACGCCCTGGCCGGGCCACTCGGTCCGGAGGCTTCCGGCCCCGCGCGGCCTCGCCCTCGAAGTCGGCTGGACCGGCAACCCGGCCTCCACCGCCTCGCTCGTGTCCGGTCTGCACCGCCGGATCTGGCGCGGCACCGCGTCGCACCGCGCGTTCGTGGAGACCTCCACCGACTTCGTACGCGCCTCGATCACCGCTCTCGAGGCCGGCGACGACCAAAGCCTGCTGTACCAGATCCGCCGTGCCCGGCGGGAGTTGGCCCGCCTCGACGACGAAGTCGGGCTCGGCATCTTCACACCCGAGCTGACGGCCCTGTGCACGGTCGCCGAAACCGTCGGCGGTGCCGCCAAGCCGTCGGGCGCGGGCGGCGGCGACTGCGGCATCGCGCTGCTCGATGCCGAGGCCATGCACGACATCTCACATGTACGGCAGCGGTGGGCCGCGGCCGGGGTGCTGCCCCTGCCCGTCCGGCCCGCCCCGGAAGGGACCGAGAAATGAGCGCTCAGCGCAAGGACGACCACGTCCGGCTCGCCATCGAGCAGCAGGACACCCGCAGCGGGATCAACCAGTTCGACGAGGTGTCCTTCGTCCATCACGCCCTGGCCGGCATCGACCGGCCGCAGGTGTCCCTGGACACGACCTTCGCCGGGATCTCCTGGCAGGTGCCGCTCTACATCAACGCGATGACCGGCGGGACCGCCAAGACCGGCGTCATCAACCGAGGTCTGGCGATAGCGGCCCGCGAGACCGGGGTACCCATCGCGTCGGGCTCGGTGCACGCCTACTTGAAGGACCCGACGTGCGCCGACACCTTCCGCGTCCTGCGCCAGGAGAACCCCCACGGTTTTGTCATAGCAAATGTCAACGCGACGGCATCGGTCGACGACACCCGGCGTGCCCTCGATCTGCTGGAGGCCGACGCCCTGCAGATCCACGTCAACACGGCGCAGGAAACGGCCATGCCGGAAGGCGACCGGTCCTTCGGGTCCTGGGTCCCGCAGATCGAGAAGATCGCGGCGGCCGTTGACGTACCCGTGATCGTCAAGGAGGTCGGCAACGGCCTGAGCCGGGAAACCGTCCTGCTGCTGCGACAACTGGGGGTCCACGCGGCGGACGTCGGCGGCCGGGGCGGCACCGACTTCGCCCGGATCGAGAACGGCCGGCGACCGCTCGGCGACTACGCGTTCCTCCACGACTGGGGCCAGTCCACCGCCGCCTGTCTCCTGGACGCTCAGAGCGCCGGTCTTCCCGTGCTCGCCTCCGGCGGCGTCCGCCATCCCCTCGACGTCGCCCGCGCCCTGGCCCTGGGCGCCTCCGGCGTCGGGGCCTCCGGAGTGTTCCTGCGCACCCTGCTCGACGGCGGTCCCGAGGCGCTGATCGAGCAGCTCACGAACTGGCTGGACCAGCTCGCGGCCCTCCAGACCATGCTCGGCGCGCGCACTCCCGCGGACCTCGCGAGCAACGACCTGATCATCCACGGCACCCTCCGTTCCTTCTGCGCCGACCGGGGCATCGACACGGGGCGACTCGCCCGGCGTTCCCGATCGGCCGACACCCTTCACAACGCGACAGGAAAAGCACAGTGACCGACACACACGCCATTGCCAGGGTCCCCATGAAGTGGGTCGGACCCCTTCGAGTCTCCGGGAACGTCGCCAACACCGAGACCCACGTTCCCCTCGCCACCTACGAGACACCGCTGTGGCCCTCCGTGGGCCGCGGCGCGAAGGTGTCCATGCTCACCGAGCAGGGCATCGTCGCCACCCTCGTTGACGAGCGCATGACCCGCTCGGTGCTCGTCGAGGCGACCGACGCCCAGACCGCGTACACGGCCGCCCGCGCCATCGAGGCGCAGATCGAGGAACTGCGCGCCGTGGTCCGCAGCTGTAGCCGGTTCGCCGAGCTGCTCACCGTCCGGCACGAGATCGCGGGCAACCTGCTGTTCATCCGGTTCGAGTTCAGCACCGGCGACGCCTCCGGCCACAACATGGCCACGCTCGCCTCCGACAATCTGCTGACGCACCTGCTGCGGACCGTTCCGGGAATCTCCTACGGATCGATCTCCGGGAACTACTGCACGGACAAGAAGGCGACCGCGATCAACGGCATCCTCGGCCGCGGGAAGAACGTGGTCACGGAACTGCTCGTCCCGCGCGACGTGGTGGAAGGCGTCCTGCACACCACTGCCGCCAGGATCGTCCAGCTGAACATCCGCAAGAACCTGCTCGGGACCCTGCTGGCCGGCGGCATCCGCTCGGCCAACGCCCACTACGCCAACATGCTGCTCGGCTTCTACCTGGCCACCGGGCAGGACGCGGCCAACATCGTCGAGGGCTCCCAGGGCGTCACCCTGGCCGAGGACCGCGACGGTGACCTCTACTTCTCCTGCAATCTGCCCAACCTGATCGTCGGCACCGTGGGCAACGGCAAGGGCCTGGAGTTCGTGGAGACGAACCTGACCCGCCTCGGCTGCCGCGTGGACCGCGCCCCCGGCGAGAACGCGCGCCGGCTCGCCGTCATCGCGGCGGCGACGGTCCTCTGCGGCGAGCTCTCGCTGCTCGCGGCGCAGACCAACCCGGGTGAACTCATGCGTGCACACGTCGAACTGGAGCGCGACAACAAGACAGCAAAGGTCGGTGCCTGAACATGTCCAACGCCGCTTCCTTCGGAATCCACGATCTCTCCTTCGCGACGACCGAATACGTCCTGTCGCACGCGGCACTCGCCGAGTACAACGGCACGGAGATCGGCAAGTACCACATAGGCATCGGCCAGCGGTCGATGAGCGTGTGCGCCGCGGACGAGGACATCGTGACCCTGGGGGCCGCCGCCGCGGCCCCGATCATCGCCCGGCACGGTTCCGAACGGATCCGGACGGTGGTCTTCGCGACGGAATCCTCGATCGACCAGGCGAAGTCCGCCGGCATCTACGTGCATTCACTGCTCGGCCTGCAATCGGCCTGCCGCGTCGTCGAACTGAAGCAGGCCTGCTACGGAGCCACGGCCGCCCTGCAATTCGCCATCGGACTCGTACGACGCGACCCCGACCAGCAGGTCCTGGTGATCGCGAGCGACGTCTCCAAGTACGAACTGGACAGCCCCGGCGAGGCGACCCAGGGTGCCGCCGCGGTGGCGATGCTGGTCAGCGCCGACCCCGCCCTGGTCTGCATCGAGAACGCCTCGGGCCTGTTCACCGCCGACGTGATGGACTTCTGGCGGCCGAACTACCGCACCACCGCCCTCGTCGACGGGCAGGAATCCGTCGAAGCGTACCTGCAGGCGGTCGCAGGCAGCTGGAAGGACTACGGCGAGCAGGGCGGGCGCACACTCGACGAGTTCGCCGCGTTCTGCTACCACCAGCCGTTCACAAAGATGGCCTACAAGGCACACCGCCACCTGCTCAACCACGCGGGCCACAGCGCCGACCAGGCCGACATCGAGCACGCCATCGGGCAGACCGTGGCCTACAACACCTCCATCGGCAACAGCTACACCGCCTCGGTGTACCTCGCGCTCGCCGCGCTGCTCGACCAGGCGGACGACCTGACCGACCGGCCCATCGGCTTCCTCAGCTACGGTTCCGGCAGCGTCGCCGAGTTCTTCGCGGGCACGGCCGTCCCCGGCTACCGCGAACACCTGCGGACCGCAGCGAACCTGGCGGCGATAGCCAGGCGCAAGCCGGTCGACCACGCCCGCTACCGCGAGCTGCACGAGTGGTCCTTCCCGGCCGACGGAGGAGACCACCCCACCCCGCAGCAGACCACCGGGCCCTTCCGGCTGGCCGGCGTCAGCGGTCACAAGCGCATCTACCAGGCGCGCTAGAACACCTGCGATCCCGAACACCTGCGGTCCCATGCGTGCGGGGGCAGCCTCCGCGGCTGCTCCCGCACGCGCCCGCCACGGCCGCAGGCCAGTTCTACACACACCGTTCTCCATCCATTTGAGGGGAGGGCAGCCGTATGACCGACGTCAGGATTCTCGGTACGGGTGCCTATGTGCCGGAGCGAATCGTGTCCAATGACGAGGCCGCGGCGGCGGCGGGGGTCGACGACGCGTGGATCACCGACAGGACCGGCATCCGGGAACGACGATGGGCTGCCGACGGCCAGGCCACCTCGGACCTGGCCACCGCCGCGGGGCGTGCCGCGCTGAGGTCGGCCGGCATCTCCGCCGAGGAGCTGTCCGTGATCGTGGTCGCCACGTCCACACCCGACCGGCCGCAACCGCCCACCGCCGCCTACGTCCAGCAGCGGCTCGGCGCGAGCGGCGCGGCCGCGTTCGACGTCAACGCGGTCTGCTCCGGCACGGTGTTCGCGCTCTCCGCGGCCGAGGGCGTACTCGCCCGCACCGGCGGCCATGCGCTGGTCATCGGTGCGGACCTGTACTCCCGCATCCTGAACCGGGCCGACCGCAGGACCGTGATCCTGTTCGGGGACGGCGCCGGAGCCGTGGTCCTGGGGGCGCCGGTCGACCACGGACCACGTGTCCGGCACCTCTCACTGCACTCGTTCGGCGAACTGTCGGGGCTCATCGAGGTGCCCGCCGGCGGCAGCCGCATGCCGGTGGACCAGACGGTCCTCGACGCAGGGCTCCAGTACTTCGCGATGGACGGGCGAGGCGTGCGGAACTTCGTCGGTGACCACCTGCCGCAGCTGGTCAAGGGATTCCTGCACGAATGCGGTGTCGCGCCCGACGACATCGACCACTTCGTACCGCACCAGGCCAACGGCACCATGCTGGACAGCGTCTTCGCCGACCTGGCACTGCCTCGCGCGACCATGCACCGCACCCTGACGCACTACGCCAACACGGGAGCCGCCTCCATCCCGATCACCCTGGACGCGGCCGCCCGCGCTGGCGCCTTCACCCCCGGCGACCTGATCCTCCTGGCCGGCTTCGGCGGCGGTATGTCGGCGGGATTCGCGCTGGTCGAGTGGTGAGAAGGTCCGGGCCGGTGGGGAAAGCGCCGTAGTGAAGTTCCACCCTGCGGTTGGACACTCTCCGTCTACGCTGCGAGGGTGTGACCTTGCCGGTGCCGCTGGCGGGTCTCGAGTGGCGTGAGGTAGCCCCACTCGGGGTGTTTGCGTAGGCGCCTGCGGTTGTAGAGGTCTCGATGAAAGAGAAGACCTCCGCCCGGGCGGTGGCGCGGTCGGGCCAGACCCGGGTGCCGATCTCCTCCTTCAGTACGGCGAAGAAGCTCTCGGCAGCGGCGTTATCGTAACAGGAGCCGACCCTTCCCATCGACTGCCGCATGTCCAACTTGCCTATCTCGCTGCGGAATTCACTCGACGTATATTCGCTGCCGCGGTCCGTGTGGAAGGCACAGCCGCGCTCCAGACCGCCTCGGCCGGCAGCCATCCGCAGCGCGGCCACCGGCAGTTCGGCGCGGTGGTGGTCGGCCATCGCGTAGCCGACCACCTCGCGGGTGGCCAGGTCGATGCAGGTGGTCAGGTAGAGCCAGCCCTCCTCGGTCGGCAGGAAGGTCATGTCGCCGACCAGTCGCATCCCCGGGCGGGGCGCGGTGAAGTCGCGCCCGACAAGGTCCGGGGCGAACACCGGCTTGCGGGCCTGGCGGGTCAGACCACGGCGTCGGCGGCGGGTGACGCCCGTGATCCCGCGCTCGCGCATGATCCGTTCCACTTTCTTCCGGTTCACCGCCCGGCCCTGGCGGCGAAGTTCCGCGTGAACGCGCGGGACGCCGTAGGCGCCCCGGGAGGCGAGGTGGATCACCGCGATCTCGGCGGCCAGGAGGTCTTCGGCCCGTTCGCGGGCGCGACGGTCCTGTTCGCGGGCCCGCCAGGCGTAGAAGGAGGAGCGGGCGATCCCCAGCGCCCGGCAGATCCGCTTGACGCCGAAGGCGCCGTGGTGGTCCTCAACGAAACGGAAGCGGATCAGGACCCGTAAGTTAACTACTGCCGGTTTTGGGCCAACTTCCCGGATGGGCATGGTAGATGAGCTGCTGTGGCGATTCCGGATGATGTCCTGGCTGTGCTGGATGTGAAGTTCGCGGCAGTGTTGCCGCATCTGGACGAGCGGCAGCGCCGCCTCTACCTGGCCTCGGAGGCCGAGGCTCTGGGGCATGGTGGGATCGCGGCGGTGGCCAGGCTGGCGGAGGTGTCGGAGTCGACCGTCGCTCGGGGGTGCGACGAATTCGCGGGCGGGGCGGAGGTGCTGGGACGGGTGCGCCGACCTGGTGGCGGGCGCAAGTCGGCTGCCGAGCGCGACCCGGGCCTGGTGGCGGCACTGGAGGCGTTGATCGAGCCGCGGGAGGTGGGCGACCCGGTCTCGCCGCTGCGCTGGACCACCGCCTCGCTGCGGGACCTGGCTCGGGAGTTGACCGAGGCGGGGCATCCGGTCAGCGCGCCGGTGGTGGGTGACCTGCTACGCGGACTGGGCTTCAGCCTGCAGGGCATGGCCAAGACCCGGGCCGGCGGCCATGTCCCGGACCGCGACGCCCAGTTCCGCCACATCAACACCGCCGTCGAGCGCTTCCTGGAGCAGGGCCTGCCAGTGGTGAGCGTGGATGCGAAGAAGAAGGAGCCGATCGGCGACTTCGCCCGTTCCGGCCGCACCTGGCGTCCCAAAGGCCGGCCGATCACCGCGCCGGACCACGACTTCCTGGACCCGGACACCCCGATCGCCATCCCCTACGGCGTCTACGACCTGGGACGCGACACCGGCTGGGTCAACGTGGGCACCGACCGCAACACCGCCGCCTTCGCGGTGGAGTCCCTGCGCCGCTGGTGGAACCACCAAGGGCGTCTCGACTACCCCGGTGCCACCCGCCTACTGGTCACCGCCGACTCCGGAGGAGCGAACTCGGCCGACTCCCACCTGTTCAAGAACGACCTGGCTGCCTTCGCCGACGAGTGCGGACTGAGCGTCACCGTCATGCACTTCCCGCCCGCGACTTCAAAATGGAACAAGGTCGAACACCGGCTGTTCTCCCGGCTCACCCACAGCCTGCGCGGCAGGCCGCTGACTAGGTCCTGTCCGGTCGATCATGAGCGGAGCCAGATGGCCAGTGCCGCGACGGTGACCGTGCCGAGGAAGACGTAGACGCGCTTGTCATATCTGGTCGCGACGGCGCGGAAGTTCTTCAGCTTGT
>NZ_JAHSQD010001009.1 GCF_020103755.1 Streptomyces sp. LS1784 | reverse complement strand
GATCAGCGCCGACGGCCTGCCGGCCGCCGAGGGCGTGCCGGTGCTGCGCCCGGACGCCGCAGCCGACGGGCCCGAGCTGCCGGCCGGGGCCCACCCGCTCGACCCGGCCTACGTCATCTACACCTCCGGCTCCACCGGCCGGCCCAAGGGCGTCGAGGTGCCGCGCGGCGCCGTCGCCGGACTGATCGAGGGTCTGGAGGCCACCGGCGCCCTGCGCGCCGAACCCGGCGTGGTCGGCTGGAACGCCAGCATCTCCTTCGACGCCTCCGTCCCGCAGTGGAGCCGGATCTGCCGCGGCGACACCGTTCTGGTCATCGGCGAGGAACACCGCGCCGACCCGGCCCGGCTGGCCGCCCTGCTCGCCGAGCACGCCGTCACCGACTTCGACCTGACCCCCTCGCACTGGGAGCTGCTGCGCGAGCCGTTCGCCGGCGCCCGGGTGCCGCGGCTCTTCATGGGCGGCGAGGCCGTCCCCGAGCGCACCTGGCGGGAACTGGCCGACGGCGGCATCGACGCCCTCAACCTGTACGGGCCCACCGAGTGCACCGTCGAGGCCGTCACCGCGCCGATCAGCGGCCCCGGCCCGCACCTGGGCGAGCCGATGCCCGACGTGCGCCTGTACCTGCTGGACGAGAAGCTCGCCCCGGTCCCCGACGGCGTGGTCGGCGAGCTGTACCTGGCCGGGCCCGGGCTCGCCCACGGCTACGTCGGGCGGCCCGGACTGACCGCCGAGCGCTTCGTCGCCGACCCGTCCGGCGGGCCCGGCGCCCGGATGTACCGCACCGGCGACCAGGCCCGGCGCGGCGAGGGCGGCCGGCTGGAGTACGTCGGCCGGGTGGACCGGCAGGTCAAGCTGCGCGGCTACCGCGTCGAGCTCGGCGAGGTCGAGCACGCCCTGGCCGGGCTGGCGGGCGTCCGGGCCGCCGCCGTCACCGTCCACGAGCCCGCCCCCGGCGACCGCAGGCTCGCCGGCTACGTCACCGGCTCCGTCACCGCCGCCGAGCTGACCGAGCGGCTGCGGGCCACCGTGCCCGCGCACCTGGTGCCCTCGGTGATCACCGTGCTGGACGCCCTGCCGCTCACCCCGAACGGCAAGGTCGACCTGGCGGCGCTGCCCGCCCCGGCCGCTGTCGAGGAGGGATCACCGGCGAGCGCCGGGGGAGTGGCGGAGCAGGTCGCCGAGGTCTGGAGCACCGTGCTCGGCGTCACCGACGTCCGGCCCGGCGACGACTTCTTCTCGCTCGGCGGCCACTCGATCGCCGCGCTGCGGGTCGTCCACCTGCTGCGCCGCCGCCTCGGCATCGAACTCCAGCTGCGCCATCTGCTGGACTCGGCCGACCTGGCCGCCTTCACCGCCACCGTCGAACGGGCCGTCGCGGCCGGCACCGCCGCCCCCCGGCCCGCCCTGACCGCCCGTGCCAGGGTGGTCGGCGCATGACCACCGCACTGCGGGTACGGCCCCGCGTCGAGGGCGACTGGCTGTTCGTCCCCGTGCCCCAACCGCACCGCCCGTACCGGCTGTTCTGCTTCCCCCACGCCGGCGGCGACGCCACCGCCTACACCCCGCTCGCCCGCGCCCTCGCCCCGGCCGCCGAGGTCTGGGCGCTGCGCCCGCCCGCCCG
>NZ_JAHSQD010001008.1 GCF_020103755.1 Streptomyces sp. LS1784 | reverse complement strand
GTTCCGGCGCGGCGTTCGCCACCGGCGGGCCGTGGCCCACCGGTGGCCCGCGAGCCTCAGCCGCCCGCCGCCCGCAGCCGGGCCTCGGCCGCCTCCAGCAGCAGGTCGAGGGCGTACGGGTAGCCGCTGCGGGGCATGTCGGCGGTGAGCAGGTGGGCGGTGGCCGCGATGTGCGGGTGGTCGGCGGCGTCGAGCCGGGCGTAGGAGGCCTGCCAGACCTGGAGGTCGGCGTTCTGGGCGGCGGCCGGGAGGGCGAGCGCGGCGGCGTCCAGCGCGGCGAAGCCGAGGCTCTGGTCGACGAAGGCGTGGTAGATCCGGACGGCCTCCGGGTCCGGGAAGCCCGCCGTGCGCAGGACGCCGAGGATCGCCTCGACGGCGGCGATCTCGTGGGTGCGGCCGGTGGTGCGGTGGGCGGCGAGGATGGCGGCCTGTGGGTGGGCCTGGTAGCTGGCGTGGATGCGCAGGCCGATGGCGCGCAGGTCGGTGCGCCAGTCGCCGGTGGGCTGCCAGCCGTGCTGGGCGCGGCCGATGAGTTCGTCGGCGATGGCGATCAGCAGGTCGTCGGTGCTGTGGAAGTAACGGTAGACCGCGCTCGGGTCGGCGCCGAGCGCGGCGCCGAGCCTTCGCACCGTGAGTGCCTCGGCGCCGTGCTGGCCGATCAGCCGGATCGCGGTGTCGACGATCAGCTCGGCGGACAGCACCACGCCCTGCTTGGTGGGGCGGCGCCGGCGTCGCTGCGGTTCGGGGACTACGCGGTCGGTCATGCGCAGAGGCTATGTCAATGCCGCTGACGTAGGCCAGGGGGCGGACGCCTCCACGGGCATCTCCCGCCCCCGCCCTCCCGCCGCAGCCCTCCCGCTCCCGGCCTCCGCCTCCTGCCCCCCCGCCGTCGGCCGGACTCAGCCCTCGTTGTGGGCCGGGGCCCAGGAGGTGCCGTTGTGGAAGTAGTTCGGCGCGCCCTGCCTGCCCACGGTGCGGAACGGCTGCTGGTCGCCGAGGTCCACCCGCATCGTGCCCTTGCGGCCGTCCTTGGCGGTCCACACCAGTTCGAGGAACCAGCTGACGTCCTGGGACCGGGTGGAGGCGTCCACGTCGATGACCTGCGGGTCGGTGGCCGAGATCCGGTACGGGAAGTCCTTCGTGCCGGTCTTCCGCTCGCCCTCCCGGCCGGGGACGGGGACGAGGCGCGGCGTGGCCGCGTCGAGGTCGACCGCGAAGGACGCCGGTTCGAGCCCGCCGCCGCAGCCGGACCCGGGCGTGTAGGCGTTCCACTTGGGGGCGGGCCGGGTGCTGACCACCTGCACGGACATGGTGTTCAGCACGACGGTGTCCGAGCTGTCGCCCAGGGCGGTCAGCTCGATGCGCAGGTGCCCGGCCGGGACCAGCCGCTGGGAGGCGGCCCAGCTGTCGATCCGGCCGGAGGACGACGGGGGCGGGGTCACCTGGGCGGGGGAGCGGGCGGAGAGGAACCACTGGTCGCAGGGGCTGCCCCAGTTGTTGTTGAGGACGCTGACGTGGAAGGGCGCGGGGGGCTCGTCGGGTGTCGCCGAGGCGCTCGCGGACGGGGTGTCCGCGGCGGCGGAGCCCGCGGGGGCCGGTGGCGCCGGGGCACCGGTGGGTGCGGTGC
>NZ_JAHSQD010001007.1 GCF_020103755.1 Streptomyces sp. LS1784 | reverse complement strand
CCCGCCGCTGTCGGCCGAGGCGCTGGGCGGCCGGGTCGCCGCCGTGGCCGCGGGCCAGCTCGGCGTGCCGTACGCCTGGGGCGGCGGCGACCGGCTTGGCGCGAGCCTCGGCTTCTGCGACGAGCAGAACGGCTGGCTGGACGGAGTGTGCCTGGGCGAGAAGACGGTCGGCTTCGACTGCAGCGGCCTGTCGCTCTACTGCTGGTACCGGGCCAGCCAGGGCGCCGTCGAGCTCGGGCACTACACCGTCGCACAGTTCCACCTCAGCGCTCCGGTGGAGCGCGACGCGCTCACCCCGGGCGACCTGCTGTTCTTCTCCCGGCCCGACGCGCCGCTGCACCACGTCGGGATCCATGTCGGCGAGGGCGCAATGATCCACGCCGAGCGGACGGGCACCCTGGTCGCCCGGGTCGAGAACGTGCTCGACGTCCCGCGCTGGGCGGGCGAGTTCGCCGGCGCCCGCCGCCCGGGGCAACCCGCCGGCTGACCCATCGGCCGGGTCTCCACCGGCCTCTCCACCGGGCCGGCCGGTCACAGGCCGCCGCGCCACTCCCCCATCCCGTGGTGCACCCGCAGCAACAGCCCCTGCAACGCCTGCCGCTCCCCCGCGTCCAGCGGCGCGAGCACCTCGTCCTGCACCGCCCGCGCCTGCGCGTCCAGTTCGGCGAGCAGCGCGAGTCCGGCGTCGGTGACCGAGACGGAGACCCGCCGCCGGTCGACCTGGTCCCTGGCGCGCTCGACGTACCCGGCTGCGGCAAGCTGGTCGGCAACCTTGGCCAGGTCACTCGGGTCGATGGCCAGCCGCCGCACCAGGTCCCGCTGGGCCTGTGGGCCGAAGTCGGCGAGCGCGGCCAGCACCGCCATGTCCCAGAGCCTCAGGCCGCGTTCGGCCAGCCGCTCGGCCAGCCGGCCGCGCGCCGCCTTGCCGACCCTGGAGAGCAGATAGGTGCTGAGGTCCAGCAGAGTCGGGGGGAGCTCGGCGGCGGGGTGCGGGTTCTCGGAGGCCATGGCGGAAGTCTAGGGCCTCTCCCTATAGTGGGTTCAGACCCATCAATTGCCTCGCTCCCTCACCGCCCCCCCTTGCCAGGAGTTCGCCCGTGGACGCCCTGTACCCCCGACTGCTCGTCACCCGCTTCGCCGAGTGCTTCGGCTTCTACCGCGCGGTCCTTCCGCCGCTCACCGGCGCCACCCTGGTCAAGGGCGCACCCGAAGGCCCGTACGCCAACTGGGACCTCGCCGACCACGCCCTCCTGGTGCTCTTCGACCGCGCCGCGATGGCCACCGCCCTCGGCACCGCCGAACTGCCCGCCCACCCCGCCGCCCCCGCACAGGACGCCGCGATGCTGGTCCTCCGGGTGGACGACGTGGACGCCGCCCTCGATCTCTGTCTGCGCCACGGCGGCACCCCGGCCGCGCCGGCGACCGACCGCCCCGAGTGGGGCCCCGACCTGCGCAGCGCCCATCTGCGCGACCCGGACGGCCACTTGATCGAGCTCCAGTCCTACTGAGCGGCCCGCGCCGCACCGGGACCTCCGCCTCCTGCGGCACAGGCCGTCGACAGGACGCCCCGGCCGGACGGGCAGCGGGCGGAGCCCGGCCGGGGTGGCGGCCCCGACCGCCAGGTGTCCGCACGGCGG
>NZ_JAHSQD010001006.1 GCF_020103755.1 Streptomyces sp. LS1784 | reverse complement strand
GGCGGCCTCGCCGAAGACCAGCTCGGCGCGCTCGTCCGGGTCCTCGGCGTCCACCGGGACGTAGGCGGCCCCGGCGGCGAGCACCGCGAGGATCGAGACGTACAGGTCGTTGGTGCCCGAGGGCACGCGCACGCCGACCCGGTCGCCCGGGCCGATCCCGGCGGCGGCCAGCCGGCGGCGCAGCTGCTCGACCTCGGCGGCCAGCACGCGGTAGCTGAGCACGGTCTGCCCGTCGTCCAGGGCGGGCTCGTCGGGGTGGGCGCGCACGGTGGCGTCCAGCACGTCGACCAGGGTGCGCGGGGCGGCCGCCGGGCGGCCGGGGAACAGGGCGCGCGCCGGGTCGGCCGGTGGCCCCGGCTCCACCTGCGCTCCGTGCACGGGCTCGGCCTGCGGCGTCGGCTCCTGTGGCGGCGTGGCGTACTGCTCCGGGTGGCTCGGTTCAGCTGTCATGGCAGCCGTGCGCTCCTCGTCCTCGCCCCGTTCCGACCGATGCCCGGCCCGTGGGGCGGTGGGAGCACCGCCTGACCGGGTGATCCCACTCCGGGGCCGGAGCGGACAACCCGACCGATGCTAGCCCCGGGGCGGCGACCGGGCAGGAGCGGACACTCGGCCCAACTGGCTCCGGAATGGCTGAATCTGATGACACGTCAGTTCACAAACTGAGGCTTATCTTCCCCGAAGTGACAACGCGTCAGTCGAATTGACGGTTCGTCAGGTCGATTTTTCGATCGTGATCCATGACACAGTGAATGCTGCTCCCTTCGGGTGGCGGGCCGGGTCCTTCGGGCCGGCCCTGCCGGTCCGGGCCCGGCCCGCCGTGCTGCCCGCCGGTCAGCGGAACCGGTGCAGGTTCTCGCCGAGGAAGGCCTCCAGGGTGCGCGGAGCGCGTCCGGCGAGGCGGAGGAAGGTGTCGTCGGGCGTCTCCTTGCGGGCCACCGCGAGTTGCTGGATCTCCACCACGTGGGTGGCCAGCCAGTCCGGCATCCCGGCCCGGCCGACCAGG
This sequence comes from Streptomyces sp. LS1784, assembly GCF_020103755.1. Lineage (GTDB taxonomy): Bacteria > Actinomycetota > Actinomycetes > Streptomycetales > Streptomycetaceae > Kitasatospora. The sequence continues at coordinate 634 of NZ_JAHSQD010001006.1, read as the reverse complement.
TGGGCGTGCAGCTCGGACGGGCTCAGGTCGAGGTAGCGGACCGGCCGGCCGAGCAGTTCGCCCAGCAGCGCGGTGAGCTCCGGGTGGCTGTAGGCCCGTCCACCGGTGAGCGGGTAGCGGCCGCCGGCCAGCTCGGGGCGGGTGAGCACCTCGGCCGCGGCGTCCCCGATGTCCCGGACGTCCACGTAGTTGCACCGCGCCTGCCCCAGCGCGCCGTGCACCACCCCGGTGGCGGCGATGCCGGGCGCCAGGAGCAGCAGCTTCTGCATGAACGCGTACGGCCGCAGGACGGTGGTGGTGATGCCGGAGGACCGCAGCCGTTCCTCGATCAGGTGGTGGCCGCGGGAGACGGCGACGGGGGAGTCCGGCTCGGCGGCGGGCGCGGAGACCTTGACGATGTGTTCCACGCCGCAGTCGATCGCCGCCTCGATCGCGTTCAGCTCGTACCGGACCTGCTGCGGGCCGTTGGCCATGGTGAGGAAGAGCTGGTGTGCGCCGCGGAAGGCCGCGCGCAGGGAGGCCGGATCGGCGGCGTCGGCCGGGAGGGTGGCGGTGCGGGCGAGCGTGCGCTCGTCGAGCGCGGCGGCCAGGCGGGCGGGGTCGCGGCTGAGGGCGCGGCTCGGTGCGCCGAGGG
>NZ_JAHSQD010001005.1 GCF_020103755.1 Streptomyces sp. LS1784 | reverse complement strand
CGCGGTGGAGGGCGGGCAGGGCGGCGGGCGGCAGCGGCGGGCGCTCGATCACCAGCAGCGGTTCGGCGAGCGCGGGGGCCAGCAGCTCGGCGGCCTGGTCGACCGGCTCCGGCGGGAGGGGCTGCTGGAGGTCCGCCTCCAGGCGCCGGTCCGGGTTGCGCAGCAGCGCGGCGGCCTCCTGGATCTGCTGGCGGCTGTACCGGCCGGCCCGCATCGCCGGTCCGACGGCGAGGTTGATCTCGCGCACGCCGGCCGTGAGCGGGATGCCCAGGACCTCGTACGGCGACGGTTCGTGCAGTGGCATGGCGGGCGGTCTCTCTCCTCACGGTGGCGGGGACGGCGCGGGTGCCGGCACGGCTGCGGCGTACGGTCTAGGACGACGCCAACTGCCGTGCGGTTGCCGTCAGTAGAGCGAGTTGATCCGCATCTGCATCGCGTGCAGCTCGATGTCGTCCGGGCTGTGCTCGACGGCCTTGCGGGCCAGGTCGCGGGCCTCGCGCAGCTGCCGGGCGTTGGCCCGCTGGACGGCGAACGAGCCGTAGACGATGCCGAGTTCGCGGTGCAGCTTGTCGGTGTCCTCCGGAGTGCCGGAGAGTTCGAGAGCCTCCTCCAGCAGCTTGATCGCCGCGCGGTAGCGGTGGCCCTCGTAGTGGCCGATGGCCTTGCCGCGCCAGACGCTGACCATCAGCCGTCGGATGTCGGTGGAGTCGTCGTAGGACCTGGCCTTCTGGAGCATCGCGGCCTGGTCGGTGAACGGCTGGTCCTGCATGGCGTCCATCACGTGGTTGGCGAGCATCACCGAGACCCGGCGCGGGGCCTCGTGGTCGACCCCGCCCTCCCATTCCGGGTCGGCCCGCAGCGCCTCGGCCATCCACTCGACGGCGCGCCGGCGGTCATCGGCGAAGGCGGCAGAGCGGGCGAGGTGACGCAGCACGAAGGCGAGGCCGAGCCGGTTGTCCGGGTCGGGGTTGAGTTCGATCAGCGCCCGCCAGGCCTCGACGGCCTCCTCCAGCTCCGCCTCGGTGGCGTCGGGGCGGCTGAGCTGGCCGGCCCGGTTGCCGAGGGCGGCCTCCAGGAAGTGCCGGGCGGTCGGGTCGCCGGGGACCAGTTCCAGGCTCTTCTCCAGGAGGGCGAGGGCGCGGGGGTAGTCCTTGTCCTCGTTGTTGATCTTGCGTGCCCACTGGGCGTAGGTGGCGCCGAGGTCGCCCCGCACCTCGGGGTCGTCGGGTGCCAACACCAGTGCCTTCTCCAGGAGTTCGGCGGCTCCTGCCTGGTCGTCCAGGCTGTTCTTGAGCAGCGCGCGGGCGGCCCGGACGCCGGACTCGGCGGCGATCGCGGCAGCGTCGGTGGGCAGCCGGGCGCCGGGGACGGCCCGGGCGCGGGTGAGGCTGTCCAGGGCCTCGCGCCAGTCCTGGTTGCGGTGGTGCTCGCGGGCCTGGCTGACCAGCGACTCGCCGAGCAGGGCCTGCCAGTCCTCGCCTCGCCGCTGTTCGGGCACCGCGTCCAGGGCGGCGACGGCGGCCGCCTGCCGGCCCTGGAGTTGCAGGTAGCGCTGCGCGCCGAGGTCGCCGAACAGGCCGAGGGCCCGGGTGGGCGCGGGCGCGTCGGCGTCGGCGGGCCGACGCCAGGGCCGGACG
>NZ_JAHSQD010001004.1 GCF_020103755.1 Streptomyces sp. LS1784 | reverse complement strand
GCCGCCGTGACCGGGCCGCGCAGCGTGCGGCCCTGATCCGTGATCGGCCCCGGGGCCGACCGGCGGCGTGGCCGCTCTCCGGCAGCGGGACCTGCGCGAAGGACACGGCGCCGAGGCCGCCGAACCGGGCCGGCGGCAGGTCGGCCATCGTCCGGACGCCGCCCGGTCGGGGCGCGACCCGTCATCCGCTTGTTCGCGCGGGATCTTCGTGCGGGAGTTCGGACCGTACGGGAACCAACCGCGCGGCCCGTCCGACTGCTGGGGCGTGAGTGCGAAATCGCCGGGTGTCCGGCCGTTGAGTGTGCTGGCGGGGTTCGTCCTGCTGCTGGTGGTGGTGTTCGTGGTGGCCTACGGGGTGGGGCGGCAGGTCGGGCCGGTGGCGCCCGGGTTGCGGCCGAGTGACGGGGGTGGGGCGTCGCCCGGGACGGGTGGGCACGACATGGGCGGGATGCGGTGAGCGCGGCCGCGGAGCCCGTGGTCGCCACCGACCTGGCGGTCGGCGGGATGACCTGCGCCGCCTGCGTGGGCCGGGTGGAGAAGCGGCTGGCCCGGATCGACGGGGTGACGGCCGGGGTGAACCTGGCGACCGGCCGGGCCCGGGTGCTGCATCCGGCCGGGGTGCCGGTCGCGGAGCTGGTGGCGGCGGTCGAGCGGGCGGGTTACACCGCCGAACCGCTGCCCGCGGGGGCGCCGGTCGGGGTGACGGCGGAGGAGCCGGACGAGCGGTGGCGGCTGCTGGTCACCGCTCTGGCGGCCGTCCCGGTGCTGGTGCTGTCGATGGTGCCGTCGACGCAGTTCACCGCCTGGCAGTGGGTCTGCTTCGCGCTCGCCGTGCCGGTGGTGACCTGGGGGTCGGCCGGTTTCCACCGCCGGGCCTGGCAGGGGCTGCGGCACGCGGCGGCGACCATGGACACCCTGGTCAGCCTGGGTGTGGTGGCCTCCTTCGGCTGGTCGGCGTACGCGCTGCTGTTCGGCGGGGCCGGCGATCCGGACATGCGGATGCCGTTCTCGCTGACCGCCGACGGCGGCGGCGCCGCGCACGTGTACCTGGAGGCGGCGGTCGGCGTGCCGCTGTTCGTGCTCGCCGGGCGGCTGCTGGAGGGCCGGGTGCGCCGGCGCAGCGGGTCCGCGCTGCGGGCGCTGGCCGAACTGGGCGCCAAGCAGGTGTGCCTGCGGGAGGAGGGCGGCGAGGAGCGCCTGGTACCGATCGAACTGCTGCTGCCCGGGCAGGAGTTCGTGGTACGGCCGGGCGAGCGGGTGGCCACCGACGGGGTGGTGGTCGAGGGCGGTTCGGCGCTCGACCTGAGCCTGCTGACCGGGGAGAGCGTGCCGGTCGAGGTCGGCCCCGGGGACCGGGTGGCGGGCGCGACGGTGAACGTCGGCGGTGCGCTGGTGGTCCGGGCCACGGCGGTCGGCACGGACACCCAACTGGCCCGGATCACCGCGCTGGTGGCGCAGGCCCAGGCCGGCAAGGCGCGGGCGCAGCGGTTGGCGGACGCGGTGGCCGGGGTGTTCGTGCCCTGCGTGCTGGCGGTCGCGGCGAGCGTGCTGGGCTTCTGGCTGGGCGCGGGCGCGGCCCCGCAGGCAGCGGTGACGGCGGCGGTCGCGGTGCTGGTGGTGGCCTGTCCGTGCGCGCTCGGGCTGGCGACGCCGACGGCGCT
>NZ_JAHSQD010001003.1 GCF_020103755.1 Streptomyces sp. LS1784 | reverse complement strand
GGCTCCGGGGCCCTTCGGCGCCCCGGGAGCTCCTGCCGTCCCCTACGCCCCGGTCACGCCCCAGGCCCCGGCGGCGCGCACCACGGACGTCGCCGGTCCGGGCGCCGCGGGGGTCGGCGGTGCCGTCCGCACCGACGCACCTGCCAACGGGGGCCTTCCGGTCGGTGCCGAGATCCCCGGACTGCCCGGCGCGGTGGTCGTGCCCCGTCCCGTACTGCCGCGCATGTACGAACTGTCGGGCAGTCCCACGGTGGACCACGGCACCGCGGCGCTGCCCGACAACGGCCCTGGCGGCGGCCCCGACGGCGAACCGGGCACCCCGCGGGTCCTGCCGCGGCGGGCCCGCAACGTCGTCCGGGGAGCCGAGGAACAGCAGTGACGGCGCGGCACACCGTGCCCTGGCGCGGCCTCGGCCGGCTGCCGGAGCAGTCGGGCCGGGGCGGGGCCTGCGCGGGCCCCTGCACGGGCAGGCCGGATCGGCCTCAGGCGCCGGTCCGGGCTCAGGCGTGGGCGTTGGGTCAAGCGTGGGCGTTGGCTCAGGCGTTGGTGTGGGCTCAGGCGTTGGTGTGGGCTCAGGCGTTGGTGTGGGCTCAGGCGTTGGTGTGGGCTCAGGCGTTGGTGTGGGCTCAGGCGTTGGTGTGGGCCGGGTGGAGCTCGGCGAGCGACTCGACCAGCGGGGCGAGCTCGGGGACCTCGGTGGCCTCGGCCAGCGTCGTCTCCAGGGCGGCGTCGTGCACCGGGCGGGCGGCTGTCAGCAGGTCGCGACCCTCGGGCGTCAGCTCGGTGTAGATGCCGCGCCGGTCGTCCGCGCAGAGGAAGCGGCTGAGCAGGCCCCGGTCCTCCAGACGGCTCACCAGCCGGGTGGTCGCGCTGCTGCTCAGCGCCGCCGCGCGGGCCAGCTGCTGCATCCGCATGTGCCAGCCGTCCTGGCGGGAGAGCGCCTCCAGCACCGTGTACTCGACCACCGAGAGCTTGAACTCGGCCTGGAGCGCCTTCTCCAGCGCGGTGTCGATCATGCCGTGCAGCGCGGCGAGCGTCCGCCAGCCACGGGCCCGGACCTCGGCCGCATCGTCGCGGATTCCCATGACTCGCCTACCCTTCCGTCGCGCTGGGCGTACCGTGCGCCGGACGAGGCCCTGCGCGAGAGCTCCTCCGGTGTCTTCCTGGGACAAGTATGCCAGTTGGCGCGGAATATCGGTCTGTGCAAATAGTTCGACGTATACCCCTTCCGGGTCCTCGCTCCGACGACCGCTGCTCCGGGGCCTCAGCCGTGACGGTGCCGGGACACCTCGTGGAGCAGTCGGCAGCAAGGGGACTCCCCGTCCGCGGGGAGGCTGCCTTCCGTGCCCGCTCGGTTCCGGCCGACTCCGGTGAAACCCTGCCCGGCCGACGCTCAGGGCGCCGACCGGAGCACGGAGCCACACTCCCCCCTGCCTCCACCCGGGCGGCCCTCACCCCTCCCCGGACCAGGCCGCCGCACACAGCGCCGTGGCCAGCTCCTCGGTGTAGGAGGCGGCGGTCAGCCAGGCGGTGGCGAAGGCCTCGTGGTCGTCCGTGACGATCCGGCCGAAGACGTCGCGGTCCCGGTTGACCGCGGCGGCCCGCAGACCGTCGAGGAGCTCGGCGGCGGTGGCCAGCCCCGCGGCGCGCAGCAGACCGCGGTCGGCCGCCGCCGA
>NZ_JAHSQD010001002.1 GCF_020103755.1 Streptomyces sp. LS1784 | reverse complement strand
CGCGGCAGCGCTGCTGGCCGCCGTGTGTCCGGCGACCGCCGTGGCCGCGCCGGACACCGCCCCGGTGCCGCGACTCACGTGGGCGACCTGCGGGGACGGCTTCCAGTGCGCGACCGCCCGTGTGCCGCTCGACCACCACGACCCGCGCGGCGCCGGGATCGACCTCTCCGTCATCCGGCACCCGGCGGACGACCAGGCGCACCGGATCGGCTCACTGTTCTACAACCCCGGCGGGCCGGCCGTGCCCGGCACCGCGGCCCTGCCCATGATGCTCGGCCAGTTCCCCGAGGAGGTGCGCAAGCGCTTCGACATCGTCAGCTTCGACCCGCGCGGCACCGGTGGTAGCGCTCCCGTCCAGTGCTTCGACGACTCGGCGGACGAGCAGGCCCTGCTGGCCGGCACCGCCGCCGGCTACCCCGAGGGCGCGGACCAGCAACATGCCTGGGCCGACGCCTACCAGCGCCTCGCCCGGCAGTGTGCGGCCCGCAACCCGGCCCTGTTGCCGCACGTCTCCACCGCGAACGTGGCCCGGGACATGGACCTGCTCCGCCGGGCGGTCGGTGACCGACGGCTCACCTACCTGGGCACCTCGTACGGCACCTACCTCGGCGCCACCTACGCCAACCTGTTTCCCGGCCGGGTCCGCGCCATGGTCCTCGACAGCGCACCGGACCCGGTGGCCTGGTCGACCGGCCGCGGGGGGCAGGCCGCAACCATGGGTACCCTGCTGCGCAACGGCAGCGACGTGGCCGCCGGCCGTACCCTCGACGTCTTCCTCGACCAGTGCGCCCAGGTCGGTCCCCCGGCCTGCGCCTTCTCCGCCGGGACGGCCGCCGCCACCCGGGCCAGGTACGGTGAGCTGCTCCAGCGGCTGCGCGCCCGGCCGGTCGCGGTCGACGGCATGACCTTCACCGCCGGCTCGGCCGTGGAGGCGACGATCCTCTCGCTCTACGCCACGAACCCCGTCCCGGGCATCCCCCTCACCGGCTGGACCCGGCTCGGCACGACGCTCCAGGCGCTGTGGGCCGCCACCGAGGCGCCTGCCACGCCGACCGCACCGCTGCCGCCCGTCCTCCACCAGTCGCCGGACCAGGCGCTCGCGGTGGCGTGCTCGGACAGTGCCAACCCGCCCGCCCGGGCCGACTATCCCGCCCTGGCCGCGTCCGCCCGGGCCCGCTCCGGCGAGGCCGGCCCCTACTTCGCCTGGGCCGACGAGCGCTGCGCCGACTGGCCCGCCCGGGACCGCGACCGGTACGACGGCCCCTGGAACCACCCGACCGCCCGGCCGATCCTGGTCGTCGCCAACACCGGGGACCCGGCCATGCCGTACGAAGGGTCCCGCGCGATGGCCCGTTCGCTCGCCCGCGCGGAGCTGCTGACCGTCGACGGCTACGGCCACACCGTGCTGGCCAACCCCAGCGACTGTGCTGCCCGGCACGAGGCCCGCTACCTGGTCGACGGCGTCCTCCCCGCCCCCGGCACGGTCTGCGCACCCACCCACCCGCCGTTCAGCGGCTGATCGCGCATCCGCCCTGCCGCGCCACCCGCCGCGGGTGGCGCGGCGGGCACGCACCCGGCCGACTCCGAAGAGCCGGTCAGCCCGCCTCCAGCGCCAGCGACTCCGGCCGCGACAACGCCCGGCCGCGCTCCCAGGCGGCCCGGAAACCGGCCTCCCC
>NZ_JAHSQD010001001.1 GCF_020103755.1 Streptomyces sp. LS1784 | reverse complement strand
CCTGCGCGTTTCACTTGGGGCCGTGTCCGGATCATGAGCGGGAACGCGAAAGTGCCTTCTGAACTGGGATGATGAGGCTTGTCTAAGGTCTCTGTCAGCCCAGCAGGAAGGCACTTTCTACGTGCACACTACCGGGTCACGGCCCCGGCTCGTCGTCTCCACCGACGGACGCGGAGTCGTCAACCACGCCGGATCGCGCCTGCTGGCCGATCTCGCCGACGCCACCGGCCTCACGCACGCCTTCGGCGACGCCCTGCGTCGGCTTCGGCCGCGCGGCACCGGCCACGAACCGGGCCGGATCGCCGCCGATCTGGCGGTGATGCTCGCCGACGGCGGCGAGGCGATCGCCGACCTCGCGCTGCTGCGCGACCAGCCCGAAGTCTTCGGATCGGTCGCCTCCACCCCGACCGCGTGGCGACTGCTGGCTGGCATCGACCCCGCCACGCTCGCAGCATTGCGCTCGGCCCGCGCCGCCGCCCGCGAGATCGCCTGGCTGCAGGCCGGCGAGACCCGCGACGGCATCCCCGCTTCTCACGCGGGCGGACGTGAACTGCCAGGCCTGGTCCTCGACATCGACGCCACCCTGGTCACCTGCCATTCCGAGAAGGAGAACGCGGCGCCGACCTACAAGCACGGCTTCGGCTACCACCCGCTGCTGTGCTTCCTCGACAACACCGGCGAGGCCCTGGCAGGTGTGCTGCGGCCGGGCAACGCCGCGGCCAACACCGCCGCCGACCACATCGCCGTGCTCGATGCCGCGCTCGCCCAGATACCCGACGCCCACCGCCACGGCACCGAGATCCTCATCCGCGCCGACAGCGCCGGCTCCGCCAAAGCCTTCCTGGCCCACATCCGAGCCCTGCGCTCCCGCGGGATCCGAGCGACGTTCTCCGTCGGATGGTCCATCACCGAGCCGGTCCGCCGGGCGATCCGCCACCTGCCCGAGCAGGTCTGGCATCCCGCCCTCGAACAGGACGGCTCCCTGCGCGACGGCGCCGAGGTCGCCGAGCTGACCGGCCTGGTCGACCTGCCGGGCCTGCCCGAGGGCACCCGGATCATCGTCCGCCGCGAACGCCCGCACCCCGGCGCCCAGCTCACGCTGTTCGATCTGGACGAGGGCATGCGCCACCAGGTCTTCCTCACCGACACCCCCTACGGCCAGGGCTCCCTGCAACTACTGGAGGTCCGCCACCGCGCGCACGCCCGCATCGAAGATCGGATCCGCTGCGGCAAGACCACCGGATTCGGCCGCTTCCCCTCCCGTCACTTCCAGATCAACGCCGCCTGGCTGGAACTGTCCCTGGCCGCCATAGACCTGCTCGCCTGGACCCAAGTCCTCCTGTTGGAGGGAGAGTTGGCCACATCCGAGCCGAAGAAGCTCCGCTACCGGCTGCTGCACGCCGCCGCCCGCATAACCCGCGGCGCCCGCCGACTACACCTGCGGATCGCCACCACCTGGCCCTGGCGCCACGACCTGGCAACCGCCTTTACACGACTGCAGGCCCTGCCCCGACCCGTCACCTGATTTCCCCGACCGTCCCTGCCCACCCACGAACCGAGGACCTTGGAGACACCGGCCACGCGTCGGGACCTCGGCATGTCCCCACACCCCCACACAGGCACAACGCGTCGCCAGTGCCATCAACCGAGCTCAGCCAGGCCCAACTGAAAGGCGGAGGCTA
>NZ_JAHSQD010001000.1 GCF_020103755.1 Streptomyces sp. LS1784 | reverse complement strand
GCGGCACCCAGCCGGGCGGCCGGGCCGGGCGCGGGCCAGGCGCCCCCGGCCGTGGGTGCGCCGACGTTCGTGGCCGCGCCTGCGCTCGTGGTCGCCACGTTCCCCCTCTTCATGGCACGATCCCCGCCGTGCGCTACCCGGTGGCCCTCGCCCTCACCATGCTGACCGAGACACCCGTCTACACCGTCGCCCTCGTCCGCGTCGGACGGGTCCGCCCCGGACGGGCGGCCGCGGCCGCCGCCCTGGTCAACCTGGTGACGCACCCACTGCTCTGGTGGACCCTCCGGCACTGGACCGACGGGCCGGCGGCAGCGTACTGGACGACCTTCGCGCTCAGCGAGGCGGCGGTCTGCGCCGTCGAGGCGCTGCTGCTGTGCCCGCTCGCCGGTCTGCGCCCGCGCGACCCGCTGACCTGGATCGCCGCCGGCACCGCCAACGCCGTCTCCCTGCTGGCAGGGCTGCTGGCCGGGGGCTGATCGTCACGCGGTTTCCGGGCTCAGGCGTCCGATGAGGCACAGCGGGCGCAGCCCCCACGTCGTCACGGGAGGAGACGGTCCGGCCGCTCCACGACGACGGCCGGAGCGCACCATGCCCGCCGACGGCCTCACCGCCTCACCCGGACCGAACTCACCCGGACCGAAGGGCCGAGAGCCTTCCCGGTACGGTTGGCCGGGTGAGGCGCATGGCGAAGGGGGTCGGCCGGTGATCGTGGTGGACGCGTCCGCGCTGGTGCTGGCGCTCGCCGACGAGGGCCCGCGCGGGGCCGCCGCCCGGGCCGAACTCGCCGCCGACGGCGAGTGGCTGGCGCCCGAGCACATCGTGATCGAGGTGATGCAGTCGCTGCGCGGCCTCTACCTGGCCAAGGAACTGACCGCCGAACGGGTCGCCGAAGTCACCGGCGAACTCGCGGAGGTGGCGGCCCACAAGGTCCGCAAGGTCGAGGTGGCGCCGCTGCTCGGGCGGATCTGGGAGCTCAAGGACAACCTGACCCCGGACGACGCCGCGTACGTCGCGGTCGCCGAGCGGTACGGGGTGCCGCTGGTCACCGCCGACCTGCGGCTGATGCGGGCCAGCGGGCCGCGCTGCGAGATCCGGGGGATCCGGCGCGAGCCGCCCGCCTGAGGCTCGCGGCCCGCACGGGCGGCGGCGCTCCCGGGCGGGGGCGCCCTCGGTGGCGGTGTCCTTCCCGGGGCGGTGTCCTTCCCGGGGCGGCGCCGTTTAGCAGGGGGCCCCGTCGCCCCGCCCCCGAAAGGCCCGACCGATGACCGCTCCGCTCGCCGCCGCCCTGCTGCCACTGGCCCTGCTCGCCCCCGCCGCCTCGCCGGTCACCGTCGTCGAGGCCGACTTCGACCCGGCCACCGCCTTCGTCCCGCCGGCCGCGATCAGCTACGCGAGCGACCTGGTGCCGTACGGCTCGCACGCCCGGATCGTCACCGACCACTCGGTGCCCGGGCGGACGGCGCTCACCCTGACGGCCTCCGGGCTCGCCCCCGGTCACGAGTTCCCGGTGCACCTGCACACCGGCAGCTGCGGGGCCGACCCGGCCTCCTCCGGGCCGCACTACCAGGACGCGGTCGACCCGGTGCAGCCGTCCACCGACCCGGCGTACGCCAACGGGCGCAACGAGCTGCGGCTGGTGCTGCACACCGACGGGCAGGGCCGGGGCAGCGCCACCACCGCGGTGGCCTGGCGGCCGCGGCCGGG
>NZ_JAHSQD010000100.1 GCF_020103755.1 Streptomyces sp. LS1784 | reverse complement strand
AGCAGGACCGCTCCGGAGACGGCCGGGCTCCCCGTCCCGGCCGTCGTCGCCGGTGCGGCTGTCGCGACCGGTGCGCCCGGCGCCCCCGGCGGCTGGTTCGGCCGTGCCGGGAACGCGGCGCCGGACGCGCCGTTGCCTACTGGTGTTGCCACCCGCCTCATCCTCCCCTGGGGCCGGGCCCGTCCCCGGGGCCCGACCGATGGCAGCAGTATGGCCGTGACTCCCCCCGGCCACACCCGACTTGCGCCGATCTTGAGCATGTCGTGCACGCTCCCCGGGGCGGCTCGTGCCGCTGGTGCTGCTGGTGCTGTCCGTGCCGTCGGTACGGCCCGTACCGCTCCTGCCGCTCGTGCAGCTCCTCCCGAGAGGTGGCGAACCGTCCGACGCGGGCCGCACCCTACGCGGTTCCCCCGACCGGGCGGAGCGCAGGGGTCCGTTTACAGGCGCGCAATCCCGGGTGCGGCGCCCCCTCGCTCCGTACGATGGAGGTATGCGCCTGCTTGGAACGATCTCGCCCGACCGCCCGCTGCTCGTCGTCGCCGTGCGCGAGGAGGCCGCCCACCTGGACGACCGCCTGCCCGTGCTGCTCACCGGGATCGGGAAGGTCAACGCCGCCGTCGCGCTGGCCACCATCCTCGCGCAGGGCGAGAAGCCCTCCGAGGTGATCAACCTGGGTACGGCCGGCGCGCTGCGCCCGGGCTGGGAGGGCACCCACCACGTGGTCCAGGTGATCCAGCACGACCTGGACACCGCCGCCCTGCACGCGCTCACCGGGCGGGAGTACGGCGCCCCGCTGGTGATCGGCAAGGGCGACGGCCCGGTGCTGGCCACCGGCGACCTCTTCGTCTCCGAGGAGGCCGCCCGCGACCGGCTCGCCGAGCACGCCGACCTGGTGGACATGGAGGGCTACGCCGTCGCCACCGTCGCGCACCGGGCCGGGGTGCCGGTGCGGCTGGTCAAGCACGTCAGCGACGAGGCCGGGGACGGCGCGGGGCACACCTGGAGGGAGTCGGTGGACGAGTGCGCCCGGCACCTCGCGGACTGGGTGGCCGCGCAGGGCTGGTGACGCCTTCTCAGGGTGCCGGAGCGCTGGCTAGGGTGACGCGGTGACCGAGAAGAACACCGAGCCGACCAAGGTCTCCGACGTCCGTCCGCCGAGCATGAACGCGGACGAGCCGTCCACCCTGCTCGCCTTCCTCGACTACCTGCGCGCGGCGGTGATCGCCAAGCTCGACGGGATCTCCGACGAGGACGCCCGGCGCCCCGGCGTCGCCTCCGGCACGAGCCTGCTGTGGCTGGTGCGGCACCTCGCCGTGGTCGAGGACAACTGGTTCACCTGGGCCTACCGGGGCGTGGGCGAGGAGCCGAGCGAGTCGGACGAGGTGCCGTTGGACGGCGCGACCGTGGCCGCGGAGGTCGCCGCCTACCGGGAGGCGATCGAGCGGTCCGACGCGGTGGCCGCAGGCGCCCCGGACCTCGACCGGCCGGGCGTGCGCTCGCTGCGGCCGGACGACGCCGAGGGGCCGTCGCTGCGGTGGGTGCTGGTCCACATGATCGAGGAGACCGGGCGGCACGCCGGGCACGCGGACATCATCCGCGAGCAGCTGGACGGCGCGATCGGGCGCTGACGGCGTCGAGTGCGCCGAGGGTGCCGCCGGGGGCACAGGGTGTGGAACGGGGCGGGGGAGCCGCGGCCCTCCCACCCCGTTCCGTCCCCGCTGCCGGGCGCCCTACGCGTCCCGGAAGTCCGCGAGGTCCAGTGCCGCCAGCCGCTCCGGGTCGGTGAGCACGTCGATCGCGACGATCGCGCCGTCCACCACGGTGAACGCCATGATCGACAGCGCCCGGCCGTTGTCGCCGATGACCACCGCCCCGGCGGTCCCGTTGACCAGCGCCGGGCGGGCGAACGGCGACAGCGTGCCCCACAGGACGGCCTGGCCGGCCACCGTGCCGGCGCCCGAGAGCACCACCGTGTGCCGGGCCAGCGCCGTGCCGCCGTCCGAGCGCAGCACCACGTCCGGGTCGAGCACGGCGACCAGCGCGTCCAGGTCGCCGTTGCGGGCGGCGGCGAAGAACGCGTCCACGGCCACCCGCTGCCGGCCGAGGTCGGGGTCGGGCGCGGGCGCCTGCCCCTGCACCTTGCGGCGGGCCCGGCTGGCCAGCTGGCGGGTGGCGGCGGCGGTCTTCTCGATCAGCGGGGCGATCTCCTCGAACGGCACCGCGAACAGGTCGTGCAGCACGAAGGCGACCCGCTCGGCCGGCGCCAGCGACTCCATCACCACCATCAGCGCCAGCCCGACCGAGTCCGCGAGCATCACCTCCTGCTCCGGGTCCACCACGCCCTCGCGCCGCAGCAGTGGGTCCGGGATGCGCGGCGGGCCCGGCTCGCCGCCGGGCCCGGCGGGCTCCAGGGGCTCCTCGCGGCGCTGGGCGCGGGTGCGCAGCAGGTTCAGGCAGACCCGCGAGACCACCGTGGTCAGCCAGCCGCCGAGGTTGGCCACCTCGGAGGTGTCGGTGCGGTCGTAGCGGAGCCAGGCCTCCTGGAGGGCGTCCTCGGCCTCGCTGACCGAGCCGAGCATCCGGTACGCGACCGCGCGCAGGTGCGGGCGGTGCTCCTCGAAGAACACGACTCGGGCGGATTTCCCGTCCACCGTCTCGTCCACGTGTCACATTCCTTCGTCACCGGGGGCAGGGCAGCAGGAGCCACCCAACAACGGCTGCGGTGGGGAGATCAACTCCCTTCCCGGGACGAATCGGAGACGATCACGACGAGGAACCCCCGTGCTGGTCACCGGCGGCACCGGCACCCTGGGCAGGGAGGCGTACCCGGCGCGGCGGCCGACGGCCTGAGGACTGTCCGCGGCGGTCCGTAAGGTGGCCGCCATGTCCCTCCTCGATGCGATCCGCGCCGACTCCACCGCCGCCGACTTCCTGGCCTGGCCGGGCGACTTCTCCCTCGACGTCTACGAGCACGGGGAGGAGGTGGTGCTCGCCTCGGGCGCGGCCCTGGAGCCGGTGGCCAAGGACGGCGCGGGCGGCACCTTCTTCCTCTGCGGGGAGGGCGGCGAGGAGCGGCCGGTGCTGTACGCCGACTCCGAGGGCGGCGCCGCCCTGCTGGCCGTCGGGGTACCGGAGCTGGTCCGGCTGCTGCTGGCGGTGCCGTGGTGGCGGGACTGCCCGCGGCTGACGGCGCAGGAGAGCGCGGAGGCGGCCGAGGAGTACCTGGAGGACGAGCCCGGGCTCTACGCCGAGCGGGACGCGGCGGCCGCCGCGCTCGGGCTCGACGTCCCCTCCGCCGCCGAGGCCCTGGCGCGGCTGCGGGAGCTCGCGCTGGGCCTCGGGGCCTCGTACGTGCTGCTCAACGCCGAGGAGGGAAACGCCTACGAGCCGCTGTTCAGGCCGTAGCGGCTGCGGTGACGTCCTTGGTCGTCACGACCTTGGCGAAGCGCATCGCGTGCAGGGTCGTCGCCGTGGCGCGGGCGAGTTCGGCGGCGGGGATGGTGGTGCCGTCGGGGCCGGTCATGTCGAAGGAGTGCATGGCGTCGGTGGGGAAGATCGCGTCGTAGCCGAGGTTGCCGGCCATCCGGGCGGTGGTCTCGTTGCACACGTTGGTGATGATCCCGGTGACCACCACCTGCCGGGCGCCGCGCTCCTGGAGCCAGGCGTGCAGGTCGGGGGTGCCGTAGAAGGCGCTGTTGACGGTCTTGGTGACGTGCAGCGCGGGGGTGAGCTCGGCGACGAAGTCCTTCAGCTCGTACCCCGGGGTGCCCTCGGCCAGCGGGCCGACCGGGGCGGAGTGCTGCACGGTGACGATCGGACGGCCGGTGGCCTGCCAGACGGCGATCAGCTCGGCCATCCGCTGCTCGGCCTGCGGGTTGTCGCGGGGGCCGAAGTCCGGGGCCTCGAAGCCCTTCTGGACGTCGATGAGCAGCAGGACGGCGTCGGGGTCGAGGGTGAGCGGGGCGTCGAAGGCATCGGTGTTCGTCATGCCGTCCATGGTGGTCGGCGTCACCGGGAAGTCGTGATGGGCGCACATGCCACCCCTCGATAGATTTCTGCCATGCGTACGGTGGGTTGCCTGATCTTCGACGGTGTCCGGGCCTTCGACTACGCCGTGATCGCCGAGGTGTGGACGGACCGGTCCGCCCGGTTCGGCCTGCCCGCCTTCGACCTGCGGGTCTGCGGGCCGGAGGGCGCCCGGGTGCGGCTGGGCGGCGGGCTGGAGCGGGTTCCCGACGACGGGCCGGCGGCGCTGGCCGCGTGCGATCTGGTGGTGGTGCCGGGCGTCGAGGACCCGGCCGCCCGGCGGAGCCCGGAGATCCTGGAGGCCCTGCGGGCCGTCGCCGTCGCCGGCGTCCCGATCGCCTCGCTCTGCGCGGGCGCCTTCGTCCTCGCCGAGGCCGGCCTGCTGGACGGCCGCGAGGCCACCACCCACTGGGCGCTCGTCCCCGAACTCGCCCGCCGATTCCCGGCGGTGACGGTCCGGCCCGAGGTGCTCTTCACCGGCGGCGAGGGCCTGTGGACCTCGGCCGGCGTCGCGGCGGGCATCGACCTCTGCCTCCACCTCGTCCGCACCGCCCACGGCCAGCAGGCCGCCGCCACCATCGCCCGGGCCATGGTCACCGCCCCCTTCCGGGCGGGCGGCCAGGCCCAGTTCATCCCCTCCCCGGTCCCGGACGCCGCCGCCGACGACGACCCGCTCGCCCGGCTCCGCGCGGAGGTCCTGGCCTCCCTCGACACCCCCTGGACGGTGCGCCGGATGGCCGCCGCCGCGCTGATGTCCGAACGGACCTTCGCCCGCCACTTCACCGCCACCACCGGCACCACCCCGATGCGCTGGCTCCTCGACCAGCGTATCCTCACCGCCCAGCGCCTCCTGGAGGAGACCGACCTGCCCGTCGACACCGTCGCCACCCACTGCGGCTTCGCCTCGGCGGTCTCGCTGCGGCCGGTCTTCGTGGACCGGGTCGGCGTCGCACCGAGGGAGTACCGCCGGGCGTTCCGGGGCCGGGAGGAGGGCTGAGCGTCGACCGCCGCTCCGACGGGAAGCGCCGCCACGATCCGACGCCGTGCACCGGGCCGACGCCGCCGGCGTCGGCGAACTGGCGCGTACGGGCCGGGAGGTGCCGGAGGCGGACGGGCGGGGCGGGGTGGCGGCCCTCAGCGCCGCCACCCCGTTGGCTTCTCGGCACGGGGGCCGTGGTTCGTTGAGCCAAACCCCACCTTGGGGTGAAGTCGGGAGGCAAGGCGCGGAACCCCGGCGCCGCCACCCCTGGTGTCCTCAGTCCGCGGCGACCTCGCGCAGGCGCTTCCTGTCCGGCTTGCCGACGGGCGTCAGCGGGATCTCGTCCACGAGGTGCAGAGCCTCGGGCGCGTAGATCCGCCCCTTGCGTTCGGTGACGAAGGCGCGGAGTTCGTCCAGCTCCGGCCGCTGTCCCGGGGTGGGGACGACGGCGACGTGGACGTGCTCCGCCTCCTGGTCGTCGCGGACCCCGAAGACGGCGCAGCGGGCGACCGTCGGGTGGGTGAGCAGGAGGTCCTCCACCTCGGAGGGGTAGACGTGCCCGCCGACCACGATGATCAGGTCCTTGACCCGGTCGGAGAGGTAGAGGTAGCCGTCCTTGTCGAAGTAGCCGACGTCGCCGGTGTCCAGCCAGCCGTCCCGCAGTACCGCGGAGGTGAGGTCGGGCCGCTTCCAGTACCCGGCCATGACGGTGTCGGAGCGCAGGTGGATCTCGCCCTGCTCGCCGGTCGGCAGGTCGGTGCCGTCGGGCGAGCGGATCGCCACCTCGACGCCCGGGGCGGGCCGGCCGACCGGGACCTGGGTGCTGCCCGGGCCGATCCGGTCGTGCTCCTGCGGGGTGAGCACGGAGATCATCTGCGCCTCCGACATCCCGTAGGCGCCCGTCAGGACGGGCCCGAACACCTTGAGCGCCTCGCGGATCCGGGTCGGCGAGGCGGCGCAGCCCCCGTACGCGATCTGCCGCAGGCTGGACAGGTCGGTGCGGCCGATCGCCGGGTGGTCGAGCAGCTGGTAGAGCAGCGGCGGCAGCAGCCAGAGGTCGGTGATGCGTTCGCGCTCGATGGCGGCGAGCACCGCGCCGGGCTCGAAGGAGCGCTGGAGGATCACCGCGCCGCCGTGGTAGAGCGTCAGGTCGCACATGATGCCCGCGAGGTGGGCGAGCGGGGTGGCGGCGAGGAGCCGGGGTGCGCCGTCGGCGGGGTCGCTGCCGATCGGGGCGTCGAAGACGCGGCGGTAGGGCCCGTGCAGGCTGAGGATGCCCTTCGGGATGCCGGTGGTGCCGCCGGTGTGGCGGATGCCGAGGTCGTCGTCGGGGCCGATCCGGACGGCCGGCGGTTCGGCGGGGCGGTGGGCGGAGGCGGCGATCACGTCCGCGCCGACGGCGGCGGGGGCGCCGCCGGGCCCGGGGCCGAGGGTGAGGACGGTCGGCACGTCGATCAGTGGGAGCAACTCGGCTGCGGCGGCGTAGCGTTCGGCGTCCACGAGCAGCACGGTGGTGTCGACGCTCGCCGTGATCTCGGCGAGGATCGGGGTGCTCATGCCGTCGTACAGGTTCACCACCCGGGCGCCCGCGAGGCCCGCGGCGTACCGGGCGCTCAGGGCCTCGGGGGTGTTGCCGGTCAGCAGGGTCACGGTGCTGCCGACGGTGACGCCCCGGGCGGTCAGCTCGTGGGCGAGGCGGTAGGTGGTGGCGGCGAAGTCGCCGGCGGTGAGCTCGACGCCGTCGGCGGAGGTGATGGCCGGCCGGGAGGGGTCGGAGGCGAGGGACCGGAGGATCAGGGCGGGACCGCTGACGAACTCCGCGTCGGACATGGCTACTTCTTCCTTGTAGTTTGCAACCATGGCCACAGGCTAACCCCGGCCTCGCCGCCGTGCCGGGGATTCCCTGTGCATGATTGGTGTGAACACTCCGCCATCGGCGCATTCGTGACGACGAATCAGATCGGGGCGCCCCCTGCGCCGCCCCGTTCGAGTGAATCGCGCGGGGGCGCTCAGAACGCCGCCGGGGGCCGGAGGGCGAGGTCGGTGGCGGAGGCCCAGTGTGCGGCGGTGGCGGTGACGATCACGTAGCCCTGCTGGGAGGGGAGCCGGGGGATCAGGGCGCTGCGGCAGCCGTGGCTGTGGTGGACCTCGACGGGGGTGGGGACGCCGTGGAGCAGCACCTCGCCCGGGGTGGGCGGGCCGTCGAGCGGGGCCAGGTGGGTTCTGGGGTCGAGGCGGTCCGAATTGGCCAGGAAGGTGGAGAGCTGGGACTGCGGGGTGGTGAGGGAGCCCACCCGGTGGCCGGCCGGAACGGGCCGCGAGGTCTGGACGACGGCGACGAGCTCGCCGTCCAGGTGGTAGTTGAGGTCCAGGTGGCAGAGGTAGCCGTCGGAGGACAGGCGCCCGAGCAGGAAGGACCACCCGGGCGGAGCGGCGCGGAGGACGGCGATCTGCTCGCCCCACTCCTCGGCGGTCTCGCGGTGGGTCGGTATGCGGATGCTGCGCGGGCGGGTGTCGTGGAACAAGGACTTCCCCCAACGGGCCGTTCACGGATGGTCATTGGGATGAGTATGCGGGTGCCGCCCGGAGGTTCGGGCGCGGACCGGTCGGTAGGCTCGGGCGCGGTGCGGGGAGTGACCGATTCCTGAGGGGGACTGATCATGGCGACGTACGTTCTGATCCATGCCGCGGCTGTCGATGCCTGGTACTGGGGGCCGCTGGCGGCCGAGTTGCGGGAGCGGGGCCATGAGGTGGTCGCGCCGGACCTGCCGTGCGAGGACGAGGCGGCCGGCCTCGCCGAGTACGCGGACGCGGTGGTGGCGGCGATCGGCGAGCGGACGGGCCAACTCGTGCTGGTCGCCCACTCGTTCGGCGGCTTCACGGGTCCGCTGGTGTGCGAGCGACTGCCGGTGGACCTGCTGGTCATGCTCCAGGCCCAGGTGCCGGCCCCCGGTGCGTCGCCGGGCGCGTGGTGGGAGAACACCGGCTACTGGGCGGACCGGAGGGAATCCGACGCCGCCCGGGGCGTGGCGGAGGGCGCGGAGGAGGACGTGCGCTCCCTGGTCGTGCACGACACTTCGGCCGCACTGGCGGAGGAGTTCATCGCGGAGCACCAGCGGCAGCAGTCGCCGGCTCCGTTCGGGACGCCGTGGCCGGTGGACGCCTGGCCGCAGGTGCCGACCAGGTTCCTGATGTCCTCCGACGACCGGTTCTTCCCGGCCGCGTTCCTGCGGCGGCACGTCGAGGAGCGGCTCGGCTTCCGGCCGGACGAGATGCCGGGCGACCACTGCCCCATGCTCGGTCACCCGAAGGAGCTGGCCGAGCGGCTGGAGGCGTACCGGGCGGCGCTGTAGGCGGCGCTTCAGCAGGGCGTCGCGCAGGAAGTCGGCGGGGCCGACTTCCTGCGCGGTGGCCTCGGGCCTGCTCACCACCGCCTTGGCCGGCCCGGCGGCGGGCCGGCGACGAAGATCCCTCGTGCCGCCGTGTTCCTCCGGTCGGCGAGGTGGCCGGACAGCACGTGCCCCGGCCGGGCCGGGCGGTCAGTCGCGCCCGGCGGCCTGTTCGTAGAGTGCCACCAGCACGCCGTGCACCGGCTCACCTTCCGGGGCCTCGGCGGCCTCGTTCACCAGGGCCTGGAGGGCGGCGCCGAGGCGTGCGGCCTGGTCGGCGGTCAGCCGGAGGTGCCGCAGTACCAGCAGTGGCTCCTGTGGGGCCTTGACGCACTCCTCCGCCACCGCCCCGAGCAGGGCGGTGGTCGGCCCGGCGTCCTGCCCGGCCACCGTGATCCGCCGGGCGGTGCGCTGGTAGAGGTGCTCGCTGCCGCCGCGCACCTTCCGGGTCTCCACGATGCGGACGACGCCGGCGTCCTGCAGCACCTTGAGATGGTGCGCCACCGTGCCCTTGCTGCTGTCCAGCGCCGCCGCCAGCCGGCCGACCGTGGCGGGCTGTCCGCCGAGTGCCAGCAGCAGCCGTTGGCGCAGTGGGTGGGAGAGCGCCTTGTACTGCTGAGGGCTCTCGATGGTGAGTTCCTGCTCCTGGGTCTGGTCCTCCATGCGTAAAGCGTCCAACTTTCTTGACGCTTTTGCAAGCCGCGTGCTCTACTCGTCCCCCACCTGATCGACAGTCACCAGCGGGGGACAGCACATGACGCAGCTCCAGTCGGTCGAGATCGCCGAGATCGTCACCGAGTTGAGCCGGCTCACGACCGGGCTCTACGTCTTCCCCGAGATCGGCGAGCGGATCGCCGGGGTCCTCGGCGACGCGCTGTCCCGGGGCCGCTACCACCGGGCCGAAGACCCGGAGACGCTCGGCCGGCTGGTCACCGAGGACCTCCAGTCGGTCAACGGTGACGGCCATCTGCGGCTGAAGTTCCACCCGCACGCGATCCCGGCGGAGAAGGAGGACGGCGCCGTCCTCGCCGAGCTGGCGCGGGCCGCCGATCTCTCGCTCGGCGGCATACCCCGGATCGAGCGCCTGGAGGGTGGCGTCGCCCTGCTGAAGCTCGCACCGATCATCTTCCCGCTCGACATGACCGGCGAGTCGCTGAACGCCGCGTTCACCCTGGTCGCGCGGGCCGAGGCACTGATCCTGGACCTGCGCGAGTGCGTCGGCGGCCACCCGTCCACGACCGCCCACGTCTGCGGCCACCTCTTCGACGACCCGACGCACCTCAACACCCTCTACGACCGCGAGGAGGACGCCGAGCGGCAGTTCTGGAGCCCCGCGCTGGTGCCCGGCCCGCGCTTCGGCGGCAGCAAGCCGCTCTACGTGCTGATCAGCAAGGCCACCTTCTCGGGCGGTGAGGAGCTCGCGTACGACCTCCAGCAGCGCGGCCGTGCCGTGGTGATCGGCGAGGTGTCCGGCGGTGGCGCCAACCCCCGCCGGGGCTTCACGCTCCACCCCCACCTGGAGGCCACCATCCCGACCGCCCGCTCGATCAACCCGGTGTCGGGCGGCAACTGGGAGGGCACCGGCGTGATCCCGGACACCGAGACGGACCCGGCCCGGGCCCACGAGGTGGCCCATCGCGCGGCGCTGGCCGAGGTGGCCCGGCTCGGCGGCGACACCCCGTCGGCCGAGGAGGCCCGGCGGGCGCTGCGCGGCCGGAGGGAGGACCGTCCCGCGTCGTCGGACGACCGGCTCTGACAGCCGGTCCTGCGTCAGACCCGGACGGCTCGACCGGCTCCGCCCGTGATCGCCGGGAGCGGGCGCGGACCCGTCGGCTGTGCGAGCGCAGGGCCGAAGAGAAGGGCTGCGGCCGGGTGCACGGGCGGGCGTGGGGCGGCTACCTCTCGACGGCGATGTCGGCGAAGCTGACGGCGAAGGCGTCGGGGTCGTCGTCCTCGTCCAGGTGGTAGGTGGCGCTGGTCCAGGCGGCGACGAGTCGGACGCGGGGGGACGCGGGGTCGGCGGGGTCGCCGGCGACGAGGATGGCGTCCTGGCGGGTGCTGGTGTTCCCGACGTCCTCGACCCACTCGGTGGTGGCCTCGTCGCGGAGGGCGCCGCGTGTGAGGACCACACTGCCCCACAGCGGCACGGGGGCCTGGTAGTTGCCGGCGAGGCAGGCGTCGATGTCGAGTTCGATGTCGACGAGGGTGAGCTTGGTGACGGACGCGAGCGCTTCCGTCCGGTTGTCGCCGAGGTCGAGGTGGTACGTGGTCATGTCCGGGTCTCCTGGTGGCGGCGCGGGCGCGGGTCAGTGCGGCTCGGGGGAGGTGCGGACGGGAATCCTGACCTTGAAGACCTTGCCGTCGCCGAGGAAGAAGACGATCCGGGCGTTGTCGCCGGGGGTGATCAGGCGGGTCGGCTTCTCCAGCGCGAGGTGGTAGCCGCCCGGCGCGAAGGCGAACCCGCCCTTGGCGGAGAGGGTGACCCGGTCGTGCTTGACCGTCTTCGAGGCCCCGGCGGCGGTGACGGTCTGGCAGATCTCGATGCTCCGGTAGTCGGGGCTGGCGATCCTGGTGATGTCGAGGCGTTCGTCCGAGGAGTTCTTCAGGCC
This sequence comes from Streptomyces sp. LS1784, assembly GCF_020103755.1. Lineage (GTDB taxonomy): Bacteria > Actinomycetota > Actinomycetes > Streptomycetales > Streptomycetaceae > Kitasatospora. The sequence continues at coordinate 9,650 of NZ_JAHSQD010000100.1, read as the reverse complement.
GATGTAGCCCGCGGCGGGCAGGGCGTTCGGCAGCCAGCGGATCCAGGCGGACTTCTCCCGGACCGTGATGTCGGTGTTGACCGGTGTCTTCATGGAAGTGACTCCTCGCCGGGGATCGGCCATCGGCCTCGCGCGGCCAGCACACCGGGTTGGCCGTTGATCACGCAAGGTGATCCGTTGGAAGGTCACTCGATCCGGTCATAGCACGGCCCGACTCCATGACGTCGGGCGACGGGGCTGGTAACCGCGCTTGCTCGGGTGGAGGCGGCCTTGCCGTGTCCGCCCGGGCGTGCGGAAGCGGCCGCTCAGTGGCGTGCGCCGGCCGCAAGTGAGGTGACTGACCCGTGAGGCCGCGCGCAGGGCGCGATGACCTGTCATATCCGGTCTGTGAACGGCCGGACAGGTCCCGGGCCGATTCCTTCGGAACACCAGAAGTCGGCGGGGCCGACTTCCTGTGCGGGGCCATGGGCCGGGGTGGCCGTACCCAGTCCGGTTCAGGCCAGGGTGCGGCTACCTCGGCGCGGGAGTCGTGACGGTCCGGTCAGGCTTCGGTGGGCAGGAGTGCGGCGAGTTCGCCCAGGACCCGGGCGGCCGGTGCCGGGTCGACCAGCCACTTCAGGTGGCTGCCGGGGAGCGTGCGGACGTCGTAGGGGTTCTCCGGCGTCAGCGCGTCGCCCTCGCGGATCATCCGGTCCTGCATGGCGAGCGGGATGCCGGCGTCCTCGGTCAGCCGGACGTACGTCTTGGGGATGCGCCCCCAGGTGTCGGCCTGTGCCCGGTCGTCGGGGGTGCCGACGTCGAGGTTCTCGTCGGGCTGGAAGGTGTTGAGGAACGCCAGGAACTCCTCGTCCGTCCCGTCGGCGAGGAAAGCCGCCTTGAAGGTCGCGAGGACACCGGGGTCGGCGGTGCGGAAGTTGACGCGCAGCAGCCCGAGTTCGGCGGGGTTCCCGACCATCCCCGAGGCCAGCCCAGCGGCGTCGGCCGTGGCCATCTCGGGCTCGGCGTAGTAGGCGCCGACATCGAGGTTGACGGGGCACCACGCGGAGACGTAGACGATGCGGTCGATCAGGTCGGGCCGCTGGTTGGCCGCGACGGTGGCCGTCAGGCCGCCGCGGCTGTGGGAGACGAGGACGACGGGCCCGTTCCGCTTGGCCCGCTCCAGTATCCCGATGAGGTGCGCGACGTTGTCGGCGAGCGTGACGCCCTTGATGGCCCCGGGCGCGGTGGCGAGCCCTTCGAGGTCCTGCGGCGCCTGGTAGGCCCGCAGGTAGGTCGCGGCGAAGCCGTGCCCCGGAAGGTCGACGGCGACGGATCGGTGTCCGAGGAGGCCGAGTTCGGCTTGGAGCGGCGCGAAGGAGAAGGAGTTCGCGAAAGCTCCGTGAACCAGGACGAACGTCGGTTGCATCTGTCTGCTCACTTTCTGACCTCCGTGGCGTCGGCGGCACGTGCGTCGCCCGCTCCGATGCCGCGAACCACCTCGCGGTCGAGCGCGGAGTCACGAGGGCAGCCGACAGCTGCCCAACTGTTCGACGGCTCACAGTACTCAGTGAGTGATCACCGCACTACCCGGAAAGGCACTTCGCCGCTTGGGCGCGGCAGTGGGTGAGGGCGAGTTTGATGCGGGTGTCGGGGCCGGGGGTGGTGGTGAGGAGTTCGCCTGCGGTGATGAGGGCGGTCCAGTAGCGGGCGGGGTCGCCGGTGCGGGGCAGGGGGCGGGCGGCGGCGAGGGAGAGGTAGGCGGCCGTGAGGTTGCCGGTGGTGAACCAGCGGCTCAGGCCGTGCTGGTGGCCGGCGCGGATGCCGCCCATGGCGTCGATGGCGGTGAGGATGAGCTCGACGACGGCGAGGCCGGTGGCGTCGAGGGAGACGGGGACGTCGAAGACGCCGAGGGCTTCGAGGAGTTCGCCGGTGTCGGTCTCGGAGCCCGGGCGGGGGTTGGCGAGCAGGGCGTCGTAGCAGTCGTCGAGGCGGCGGGTGGTCTCTGCGAGGGGGATGGAGAGGGCCAGGCACACCGCCCGTGCGGAGGGCAGGGGTTTGCGGGTGCGGCGGGCGAGGAGGGCGTAGGCCTCGGCGGGGGTGCGGCCGCGGGAGAGGGCGTGGCGGGCGAGGGTGGCGAGATGCATGGGGGTCGGGCTCTCAGGCGGTGACGAGGGTGGGAGTGAGGGTGGGGGCGACGAGGGCCCAGACGAACTTGCCGATGCCGCCGGGTCGGGAGGCGCAGCCCCAGCGTTCGGCGAGTTTGTCGACGAGGAACAGGCCGCGGCCGTGCTCGTCGTCGGGGGCCGGGGTGTGGAGGGAGGGGTGGCCGGTGCCGGCGTCGTGGACTTCGAGGCGCAGGCGGTCGCCGGCGAGGGCGAAGCGGACCTCGATGTGGCGGTCGGCGGGGGCGTCGGAGTGCTGGACGGCGTTGGCGAACAGCTCACCGAGGAGCAACTCGGCGGTGTCGGAGTAGTGCTCCCCGGCGGACAGGCCGGAGAGGTAGGCGCGGAGCAAGTACCGGGCCAGGGGCGTGGATTCGGTCCGGGAGTCGAGGCGCGCGACGAACGTGCGGGGGCGACGGGACGTGAGCATGGGGGAGTACCTCAGGGGGCGGGAGGGGGCGTGCGAAGGGAGCGCGCATTCACGCTGTGCATGCAGGTGATCGCGTTCCGGTATCAATGATCGGTCCGCGGAGGTACGGTGACGCCCAGATCCACGTGTTGGGCACGTGACGCACAGGTGGGAGCAGCGATGGCACACCGGAAGATCAAGCGCGGACCGACGGCAAGCTCCGCGATCATGTTCGGCGAAGAGGTTCGCTACGCGCGCGAGTTGGCGGGCTACACCCAGGAGGATCTGGGCAAGCTGCTCCACCTCGACCGGACGGTGATCTCGCGGACCGAGAGCGGGCGACGGCGGCCGTCGGTCGAGGAGGTCGAGGAGCTCGGGCAGCTGCTGAACACCGGTGACCTGCTGATGCGGCTGTACAACCGGGTGGACTGGAACGCCTCGATCGAGCACCCGGACTGGTTCCAGGAATACGCGGACCAGGAGGCCATCGCGGTCGGGCTGCGCGCCTACCAGGACAGCATGATGTACGGCCTGTTGCAGTGCCGGCAGTACGCACAGTCCCTGTTTGCGAGTGGTGTTGGAGCCGGCAAGCCGGAGGAGATCGAGGAGCTGACCAGGGCCCGACTCAGTCGGCAGAGCCGGTTCCTCGAATCTGATGGGCCGCTGCTACTCGTCATTCTCGACGAGAGCGCGATCCGAACGGTCGTGGGTGGGCCGGATGTGATGAGAAGTCAGATGGAGCATTTGCTGCGAGTGGCTCAGCTCCCGAACATCGTCGTTCAGGTGGCTCCGTTCTCGTGCCGTCGGATCGTCTTCAACGCGGCTATGGTGTTGCTGGAGCTGCCGGATGGGCAGCGTTCGGTGTACTCGGAGAGCCTCGATCGCGGGCATCTGAGCGATGCTTCTGACGTCGTGGCCAGGCATCAGCGTCGCTATGATCAGCTCCGCGCCGAATGTTTGTCAGAGTTCGACTCGCTTCGGCTGATCACCGATGCGCTGGAGGGTTTCAAAGATGATGAGCAACGAGCTCGCCGCGGCCGCCTGGCGGAAGAGCAGCTACAGCGGCGACAACGGCGGCAACTGCATCGAGGTGGCCCCCGGGTTCCCCGGCCTCGTTCCGGTGCGTGACTCCAAGGACCCGCAGGGCCCGGCGCTCGTTTTCGCCGACTCCGCGTGGGGCGCCTTCGTCGCCGCCGTCCGCGCCGGGGACTTCCCGATCGAGGGCTGACCCACTCCTCACCTCAACGCCCTCGGGGCGGGGCGCCACTTGGCGCCCCGCCCCGAGGCGTGTTCCGCCCGGCCGATCTACTCGCCGTCGGCAGGCGCCTGGGCCCTCGCCCGGTAGGCCCGTTTCTTGACGAGGGCGCCACACGTCTTCATCGAGCACCAGCGGCGGGCGCCCGCGCGGGAGGTGTCGACGAACGGGGTGCCGCACGCCGGGTTCCCGCAGATGCGGACGCGCGTGCGGTGTTCGGACCGGCAGAGTTCGATCAGGTCCCGCGCGACCATCGACAGCACCGCCGCGACCCCGTCCCCGTGCCAGCGCACGGACGTCGCGTCGGCCGAGAGCACGGGCACCGACGTGGGCTCGGCTGCGGCGCCGTTGACGAGCGCGACGTCCTCGGGCGCGGGCGGGACTCCGTCCGCCAGAGCGAGGCCGGTCCGCTGGATCGCCTCGCGGAGCCGCCTGGCGCCGTCCAGGTCGGCCTCGGTGCAGGCCGGCGCCACTGCTGTGCAGCCGCTCTCCGCGCACCAGCGGCTCAGGTCCTCCGGCCGGGCCAGCCGCTCGACGTGCACGTCCTTGCCTCGATCGGCCAGTGTTCCGGCGAAGGCGAAGCACAGTCGCGCGTCGTCGAAGCGGAAGTCCGTCTTGGCGCGCTGGCGCCCCTCACGTCGACCGTCCCCATTGCTCATGTCCACCACTTTATGTGGTTGACGTTGCGGCGGGCGAGCGCATAGCTTCCAAGTCCACCACTTGAACCGGTGGACTTTTCCCGAGGAGGTCGCGTCCATGCGCGCCGCAGTCATCGAAGAACTCCACAAGCCGCTCGTCATCCGCGAGGTGCCCGACCCCGCATGCCCGCCGGACGGCGCGATCGTGCGCGTCGGCGCCAACGGGATCTGCCGCACCGACTGGGCCCTGTGGGCCGGGGACTTCTGGACGGGAGGGCCGCGCGTCGAGGCCCCGTTCGTCCTCGGCCACGAGTTCGCCGGCACCGTCGTCGAGGTCGGCCGGGAGGTGCGGGACTGGAAGGAGGGCGACCGCGTCATCTTCCCGATGAACCCCGGCGAGGGTTCGTGCGAGATGTGCCGCAGCGGCAACCAGCACGTGTGCGAGCACGTCGACTCGCTCGTACCCGGGGTGTCCTACTGGGGCGCCTTCGCGGAGTACGTCATGGTCCGCTTCGCCGACGTCAACCTGGTCGAAGTGCCGGAGTCCGTCGGCTTCGTCGACGTCGCCGCCCTCGCCTGCCGCTACATGACCGCCTTCCACGGCGTCGTCGACCAGGCCCGGGTCCGCGGCGGGGAATGGGTCGCGGTGTACGGGGCCGGCGGCGGCATGGGCCTGTCCACGGTGGAGATCGCCGCCGCCACCGGCGCCAACGTCATCGCGATCGACATCACGGACGAGAAGCTCTCGGCCGCGCGCGCCCTGGGGGCCGTCCACACCGTCAACGCGGCCAGGGACGAGCCGACGGAGGCGGTGAAGGACCTCACCCGGGGCGGCGCCCACGTGTCCGTCGACGCCGTCGGGATCGCCGAGGCCTGCCGGAACTCCGTGCTGTCCCTGCGGACGCGCGGCCGACACCTCCAGCTCGGGCACACCACCGGCGCGGAGAAGGGCGGCGTCGCGCTGCCGATCGACGTGATGATGGTCAAGGAACTGGAGATCCTCGGGGCCTTCGGCATGCAGGGCCAGCGGTTCGGCACGATGCTCAACATGATCGGGGCCGGCCGCCTCAACCCCGGCCGGATCGTGACCCGCATCGTCGGCCTCCACGAAGCGGGCGGCGTGCTGGAGTCCCTGGAGACGTACGGGCCGACCGGCGTGGTCGTCATCGACGAGTTCCGGGCCTGACCTCGCGAGCCGGGCGGACGGCCCGGACGTGCCGCTCCGCCTGCTGCGGCCCACCACCGCGGGCCCGCCCGTTCGCCCGGGGGTGGTCGGAAGCACCCCTCCGGATGGTCTATAGTTTTCCTCATCACCCAGATGCGCGGGTGGCGGAATAGGCAGACGCGCTGGATTCAGGTTCCAGTGCCCGAAAGGGCGTGGGGGTTCAACTCCCCCCTCGCGCACAAAGGTCAACCGACCCGATGTGGCCGGTCGATCCGACGGAATGTCGGGTCGACCGGCCACATTGCTTTCCGGAAACGTGATGGGGCCCTCCGCGGTTGCGGAGGGCCCCATCACGTTCCGGTTGGTCAGGTGGGGTGGCCCGGGGGAGGTGGCCCTTGGGGGTGGCTGGTCGACTCGCCGACCGCAACCGCACCACGGGCGTCGGCAGTTGGAGGGCGCCTGAGAAGCCCCGGACGTCGGCCGGTCGATCGCCTGTGCCGACATGACCGGCGCCGGCCAGCCCTCAGGCGAAGGCGAAGTCCCCCGCTCTTCAGGCGGGGAGCAGTCACATGAGCTTCCGGCGGCCGGTCTCCTTTTTGAGACCGTTCACGTTGATCGGCTGGAGGATGACGGTGATCGCGCCGACCGAGAAGTGCTGCACCGGACCGCCGGTGTTTCGCCCGTGGAAGCTGTGCGGCAGCGCCTGCCCGTTGGTCGGGTCCGTGCCCGCCGTATACATGTCGACGATGCCCTCGTGTCCTTGGCGGGCCCGTGCGTCGTTGCCGTCCGCGGCCTGCTCCACGGTGATGCGGTCATCGCCGTCCTCGGCGACCACGGCCGCCACGTGGTAGGGCCACCCGCTGGTGTTGTCGGGCCGCTCGTAATCCCCGTGCCAGGCGGTCTCCACGATGGCGAACGCCTGGCCGGGGCTCGGCCGCTCCTCACCGTTCGCGTCCGGGCCGCCGGGCCTGGTATTCGCGTAGGCCATGGCGCCCTGCGCGTTCTCCTTGTCGCCCAAGCCGAACTGGTGGCCGCCCAAGGCGAATTCGCTGGCGTCCTGCCCCAGGGCCAGCCGCTGCTGGTGCATGATCTCCTCGGCGGTGTGGGCACAGTCCGCGAGGAAGGCCGTCGACGGCTCGTACTCCGCGTACGTGCGCCCCGCGATCTGCCCGCTCTGCCCGGTCGGCGTGCAGTACCGGGGCGCTGGGGCGCCCTGCGCGACCCAGATGACGGTGGTGTCCGCCCCGGGATCGACGGTCATGAGATAGAGGCCGTTCTGCGAGACCCGTGCGGGCCCCAACTCCGCGGTGGTGACCTGGGAAAAACGCTGGAGGGCCGTCGCGTCGGTGCCGCGCGCCGTGCCCCGGGCCATGGCGTCGGCTACCCGCTGTACGGGGGCAGCCCGGAGGCCGTGGTCGCCTTGGGCGCTCTGCTCGGGCGTCCGACTCATCACCCGGATCGCGTTGGCCTCGGCCTCGCGCTCGAAGCGGTCACCGGGGTCGGAGACGCTCAGGCCCGACCCGTTGTCCGTGCCGGCCACCGGACCCTGGCGCTGCTGGATGACGTGGGTCAGCTCATGGGCGAGGGTGTGCTTGTCGGTGCCGCCGTCGCCGATGACGACATGGCTGCCGGAGGTGTAGGCGTGGGCACCCACCTCGGCGGCGGAGTCGCGGGCCACGGAGTCGGTGTGCAGGCGGACGTCGGAGAAGTCGGCGCCGAGGCGGGATTCCATTTCCCGGCGCAGCGCTTCGTCCAGCGGCTTGCCCGGCGAGCGCAGCACGTCGTGTACGGCGGACCGTTGCATCGGTTCCGCCGCGGTCTGGTGGTGGTTCCAGCCCGCGCCGTACTGGTGCCGGTTCCGCTGGAGCATACGGACGACGGCCGCGTTGCCAGCGGTGTGCTGCAGTTCGAGAAGCGCATCGGGCACCCGCCTGCTCGGAGCCTGCCCCGGCCGCGCGGCCGAGGTCCTGGCGGTGCGCTGCGGCTGCTTCTCCTTCTTCGTCGGCTCTTGCGCGTGCATGGAACTCCGCTCGTAGGGCCGGCAGTTTCGCTGTGCTCTCCCTGGATACCCGGTGCAGCGGTTGTGGGTAAGGGGTGTACGGGCACGATGCGGTGCCCCTATGGGCAGCGCGTCCGTGGCTCACCGTGCACCGGCAAGCCGTCGGCACTGCGAGCTGACGCTCTTGGCCGCAGGCCGACGGATTGTGTCGGTCGGCCAGAGCGAACGGCCGGTCGATCTTCGGATCGACCGGCCGTTTTGTTGTTCCGAGAGCCGGATCTCAGCGCCCCGCCCCGTCCTTGCGTCGGCGGGGGCCTCACACCTCCGGCGGCGCGGGGTTCGTCAGCCCTGCTGCCAGGTGGCGCCCGAGCCGCTGAAGGCGCCGGAGACGCCGCTGTCGTCGGCCCAGATCCAGAAGTCGGTGTGCTGGACTCCGTCGGGGCTGACGACGGAGTTCACGTCCGCGACGCCGGCGCCGTTCTGGTTGGCGACGAACTGGCCCTTGCCGAAGTTCGCGTCCAGGCCCTCCTGGGCCGAGGCCAGGCCGGCGCAGCCGATCACGAGCGGGGCGGTGAGGGCGCCGACGGCCAGGACACGCTTGACAGCACGCATGATGTCTCCTCCGTGGAGTTCGAGGTCACAAGTGGCGGCGCCGGTCGGCCCCGCCGGAACCAGCCAGACATGCGCCGCCACCCCTCGCAATCGATGCCGCAATCCGAACAGACCTCACGGATCGTCAGACATTCCGCTGCGACCTGCGGAAATGGCCGATCGGGTGATCATCTTGCGAGGTCGTTCGGGCGGAGCAGGCACCGGCCCGGCGACGGCGACGGCCGGTCGGTCCGAGAACCGACCGGCCACCGGGCTCACCGGGCCGCGAGGGTCACTGGCTGGCCGCGCGGAGGTGCCAGTGGAGCCTGGGGATGCCGGAGTCGGGGCCGCTGGGCACCGCCACGTCCGATATCGGGCTCTTGGTGAGGTCCAGGTGCGCCGAGGTGTCCGTGTGGTTGGTCAGCAGGGTCCCCGAACCGTCCGAGGTCGTGCACCACAGGTAGCCGTCGTCGTTCGGGCGGAAGCCGCCCAGGGTGACGGAGCTGCCGTTCTGCGGATCCCGCGGGTGGGCCGACGTCGAGTTGACGTACTGCCCGTTCTGGACCAGGTGGAAGCAGCTGTCGGTGCCACTGCGCCCCGCGGAGATCGTGCCGAACTGCTGGGTGCTGCTCCCCTGGACGTACGGGGCCAGGAACACCGGGTGGGGCGCCGGCACCGTGTCGTCGACCGCGAGCGCCGACGAGGAGCCGGCGTCCGTCGAGACGATGGCGGCGGTCCCGGCGCGTGCTGCCGGCCGGGGGTGTGCCGAGGCGGCGGGGGCGTGCTGCTCCCCGGCCCCCTCGGCGCGCCGGCTTTGCTACCGGGCGGCCGCGCCGCCGCCGGGACCTCGGGCGTGCACGGTGAAGGAAGCCAGGCCGGCGGGCAGTGCCCAGGCCCCGGTGGTCCGGGTGGAAACCTTGTAGCGGTGCGGGCCGTCGTCCCGCTGGACGGGTGCGGCCTGGGAGGCCGTCGCGGCCAGTGTCGAGACGGTGGAGGCGGTTGCCAACAGGCCTTGTCGGAAGAGCTTTTGATTGATCGTCATTAATGCGATGGTCTGGAACTCCGGCGACCCGGCGGCGGCTTCGACTCGTATTCACGCGAACGGGTGGTCGTGATCCGGCCGAGTTCGCGGCGGCCCTCGACGTGCCCCCCGACGTGCCCCCGACGGGTCGCCGGGGGGTGCCGGAGATCCTCCCTCGATCGGGGGAGGACCGGGCCCGGGACGCCCGGCGATACTGGCAAACATGATCAAGGGAATGCGGTTGCTGCTGCGCAGGTCGACGTATACGGGCGTGCTGTTCGCCGTGCTCGGCGCCCTGGCGGGGCTGCCGGTGGCGATGGTGGCGCTCGGGATGACACTGGGGGTGTCGGGGCGGCCGGACGCGGTCTGGGTGGCGCTGCCGCTGTGGGCGGTGCTGCTCGGGGTGGCCGGGCTGCCCCGGGTGGTGCGCC
>NZ_JAHSQD010000010.1 GCF_020103755.1 Streptomyces sp. LS1784 | reverse complement strand
CGCCGGCGCCACGACGGCCCGGACCGGCGTGGTGGTCGGCGGCGGGCTGCTCGGCCTGGAGGCGGCCGGCGCGCTGCGGGCCGGCGGACTGGACACCCACGTGATGGAGTTCGCGTCCCGGCTGATGGCCGTCCAGGTGGACGACGGCGGCGGCACGGCGCTGTCGTCAACGCCCCCGGCACCCCCGACCCCGCCGTGACCTTCGTCCCCGAACGCGGCCAGATCCGCCCGGCCCGCCCCGGCGAGACCGGCCGCACCCTCACCACCCTCAGCTCCCCGGTGCTCGTCGCCGGGCCCCGACCGGAGGTGCTCACCCCGTGACCGTACAGATCCACGACGGCACCCGCTGGCAGACCGTCTGCGCCCTCACCGACCTCCAACCCGGCCGCGGCGTCGCCGTGCTGCTCCCCGAAGCCGGACAGGTCGCACTCTTCCGTGACGGCTCCGACGGGCTGTACGCCGTCGACAACCTCGACCCGTTCAGCGGCGCCCCCGTCCTCGCCCGCGGCCTGCTCGGCAGCCGCGGCGACCGGCCGACGCTCATCTCGCCGATGTACAAGCAGGTCTACGACCTCACCGACGGCCGCTGCCTGGACGAGGGCACCGCCCCCGACGGCGCGCCCGCCGTACTGCGGCGCTGGCCGGTGCGGGTCGCGGCCTGCGGAGGTGCGCAATGAGCCTCGCCGTCGAGCCCGGGACGCCTGCCCCGCCGGCCGGTTGGGACCCGGAGGACGAGGAGTTCTGGGCGCGCAGTGGAGCCCGGATCGCCCGGCGGAACCTGGTGTTCTCCGTGCTCTCCGAACACATCGGCTTCTCGGTGTGGAGCCTCTGGTCGGTGCTGGTGCTGTTCCTCGGCCCCGAGTACCACATCGACACCGCGGGGAAGTTCACCCTCACCGCGCTGCCGACCGCACTCGGCGCGCTGCTGCGGCTGCCGTACACCTTCGCCGTCGCCCGCTTCGGCGGACGCACCTGGACGGTGGTCAGCGCACTGCTGCTGCTCGTGCCCACCGCGCTCGCGGCCCTGGTGCTGGAGCCGGGCGTCCCCTACGGCACGCTGCTCGCGGTCGCCTGTTCCTGGCCGGGTTCGTCGCCCTGTTCGTGCTCAGCGGGATCGGCAACGGCTCGACGTACAAGATGATCCCGGCGCACTACCAGGCCGTGGCCCGGGCAGCCGTCGCGGCGGGGGCCGACCCGGCTGCCGCCGAGGCCGACTCCCGGCGCCGGTCCGCGGCGCTGATCGGGCTCGCGGGCGCGGTCGGGGCGTTCGGCGGGGTGCTGGTGAACCTGGCGTTCCGGCAGTCGTTCCTGGCCGGCGGGAACGGGGACGCGGCGTACGCGGGGTTCCTGGCGGCGTACGCGGGTTGCTCGGTGCTGACCTGGGCGGTCTGGCTCCGGCGGCGGTGACGGGGGCTCTGGGCTGTCGGTATGACGTTCGCGACGGTCCGGCGCGCGGGTTCCCGGTCGGGCGGCTAGCGTCGGCCGCAAGCACGTTCTCGGACCAGGAGGTTGCAGTGCAGCGGTGGATCACCCTGACGGTACTCATGTCGGCCCTCACCGGTCTCACCGGCGGCGCCATACCCGCCCGGGCCGACGACTCGGACCCCGCCGCCACCAGCGTCACCCTCGGTGGCGCCGGCATCGACCCCAAGCTCCCCGGCCGGGTCCGGGTACAGGTCGACTACCTCTGCTCGGTCGCGGACGAGGCCCGCTCGCTCACCGTCTCGGTGGAGCAGAAGGACCCCGAGGACACCTCCTCCATCGCCTTCGGCTCCAACCGGACCGCGGAGGCGGACGTGATCTGCGACGGGACGCCGCAGCAGCGGCAGATCGTCGTCCAGTCCAAGACCACCAACTGGCTCCCGGACGTCGACGCCGTCCTCACCGCCACCGTCTCCAACATCGGCGCCACCCCGCCCGCCGCCGCCGACGCCAAGCGGGTCGCGCTCACCACGGCCTGATGCGCCCGCTCCTCGGCACCGCCGCCCTCCTGCTGCTCGCAGTCGGTCCCGTCCTGACCGGCTGCGTCAGCTCGTTCGTGGTGCCGGGCCCGGAGGAGGCCACCAGCTCCGTCGCGGTGCCCTCCGTGCCGTCCGCACCGGTTCCGTCGCCCAGCCCCTTCACCGGGACGGTGACGATCCGCGACTTCTCCTTCGAACCGGGCGACTTCACCGCCGCCCCGGGCGCCGTCGTGACCGTGACCAACACCGGCACCACCGCCCACAGCCTCACCGCCCAGGACGGCGGCTTCGACACCGGCGCGATCGCCCCCGGCGCCACCGCCACCCTCACCGCCCCCACCCAGCCCGGCGCGTACTCCTACCTCTGCACCTTCCACCACTTCATGCGCGGCATCCTGACCGTGGCCTGAGGGACGATTGCCCTACGCTCGTGCCCCGCACGCGGGGGCGCCCTCGCCCGGGTCCCCATAGTCGAGCCCTCCTGACCGCCGAATCCGCCCGTGAACAGGGCTGCTGCAACCCGCCTCCTTGTTCTACAGTTCTGTAGAACTAAACGGGGCGACGATCGGGGACGAGCATGGACAGGCCGCTTCGGCTGCCGCAGCAGGATCGGGCGGACTTCGAGACGGAGCTCGGGCGGGCGCTGGCGGCCCCGCAGGTACGGGCGGCGTTGCGGGCGAGCGGGGAGGATGCCCGGGGCGTGGAGCGGTTGCGGCGGACGGCGCGGGAGAACGCGGAGTTCGTGCTGGCCGCGGCGGCGCCGGAGTACGAGCGGTACGCGGCGCTGCGGGCGGATGCGGACGCGGTGGCGCGGCTGCCGGTGGGCGCGCCGGCCCGGGAGCGGGCGTCGGGGTGGTGGGGCGTGCTGGGGGTGGTCGTGCCGATCATCGCGGTGACGGCGGCGGTGATCTTCCTGCTGCTGGGCTCCCTGTTGGGGCTGGTCGAGGACCTGGAGGTGCTGGCGCACGCGCTGGTGGAGGCCGGGTGGGTGTCGGCCGGGGTGGGCGCGGTGAGTCTGCTGGTGGGTGGGCTGGGACTGCTGGGGGCGGCCCGGTCGAGGGGATCGGAGGCCGGGGAAGCGGCGGACGGGCCGGGGGAGTTGCCGCTGGCGCGGGACGCCTGGCGGTCGGCGCTGGCGGAGCGCGGGCTGGTGCCGTACCTGGTGTCGCAGGCGAACACGGCGCCCGATCGGCGGCGCTGATCCGGTCGGCCGGCGCTGATCAGGCCCGATCGAGTCTCGCCGAGCGGGCGGCGTCGACCAGGAGCTGGGCGGCGTCCGGGGGGATGGCCAGGCGGCGGGCGATCCAGGGGGCCGGGCGGCCGGTCCGGGCGAGCATCCAGGCGGAGTACAGGTGGCCGAGCTGGGGTGCGTCCTCGGCGAGCAGCAGGGGGCGGACGGCCTCCATCGGGAAGCCTTCGAGGGCGCGGGCGCTGTACTCGCGGCCGTTCGGGCCGAGCGGGGGGAGCGGGAGGGGTCGGCGGAGGTCGATCCAGCGGCTGAGCAGGACCGCGCCGACCGCCAGCAGGCCGGCGCCGGAGGCGCCGATCAGGATGCCGCCGATGACGGGGCGGTCCTCCTCCTCGGCCATGCCGAGGGCGATCTCCTCCAGGACGAGCAGGCCGAGCACGGTGAGCAGCACCGCGGCCTCGGCGGGGCGCGGGTGGGTCCGGGACGTCGTCATGCGGAACCTCTTCCTCGGCGGGGTGGCCGGGGGTTTCGGGCGGGCGCGGCGATTCACCTTCCGTACAACGGCGGTGAGCGGCCCGGGGCACGCGTCGCGGCTCAGGCGGTGAAATCGCGGATCTGAATTGACGAATCGTCAAGAAGGCGATGTGGAAGGCTGGTTGGCCGTCTGCCGGAGGTTCGGACCGCACCTCCTTCCGGTCGGGCGCGCCTGTGCGGTGCGATCGTCGACGGGGTGGGAGCCCGGCTGCGGGCGGGCTTCGGGTCAGCATAGCTCGGGCATGCCAACCTCGACAGGATTGTCGAAGTTGCGGAACCCCGGCTTGCCGTGGCGCGTCGAGGGGTGCCGGCCCGGCCACTCTGAGTGCCGGGCTCCGATTGCGTGGGCCGGAGGTCCACAGTGGTAGAGGGGCCGCAGTGGTACGGGAGGCCGGGGCCGATGGGACTCACCAGTCACAAGCTGCTGGCGCTGGTGGCACTGCTCGCGGTGCTCACGGTGCTCGGCACGCTCCGGGTCTGGCCCCGGCTCGCCGTCCGGAGCTGGCCCGCGATGTTCCTGCGGCTCGGCACCATCGCCGTCACGCAACTGGCCCTGCTGGCCCTGCTGGGGCTCGCCGTCAACGACTACTTCGTCTTCTACAGCAGCTGGTCCGACCTGCTCGGGCACGAGCACGGTACGGGCGTGATCCACACGACGGGCGGAGGCGTCGGCGCGGGTCCGGTCGGCGTACAGGTCCTGGGCAGGGCGGACATCACCGGCGCGGGGGCGGTCAACCGCGATCCGGCCCGGATCGGCCGGCTGGAGCAGGTCCGGCTGCCCGGCAGCACGACCGGGCTCAGCAGCGACGGCTACGTCTACCTTCCGCCCCAGTACTTCCAACCCGGCGGTGGGGCACGGCACTTCCCGGCCGCGATGGTGCTGACCGGCTTCCCCGGCGACGCCACCAACCTGGTCACCAAGCTCCGCTACCCGGCCACCGAACTCGACCTGCTGCGCACGGGGGCGATGAAGCCGACCGTCCTGGTGCTGATGCGTCCCTCGCCGACCATGCCCCGGGACAGCGAGTGCGAGGACATCCCGAACGGGCCGCAGGCGCAGCGCTACTTCACCACCGACGTGCCCGCCGACCTGCGGGCCTCCTACCGGGTGCTGGACGGAACGGGCAGCCTGGGCATCGTCGGTGACTCGACCGGCGGCTACTGCGCGGTCAAGCTGGGCATGGAGCACCCGGAGACCTTCTCGGTGGCGGTCTCGCTCTCCGGCTACTTCAAGGCGGCGGAGGACGCCACGACGGGTGACCTCTTCGGCGGCAGCGCACAGCGCCGTGCCGAGGCGGACCTCGACTGGCGCCAGGCCCACCTGCCGATGCCGCCCCTCGCGGTGCTGCTCGCGGGCAGCAAGCAGGACGGCAGCACCTACGCCGACTCCAGCGCCTTCGCCGCCGCTGCCCGCCCGCCGCTCGTGGTCGTCCAGGAGACGGTCGACACGGGCGGCCACAACTTCACCACCTGGGACCGGCTGATCCCGCCCGCCCTCGGCTGGTTCAGCGCCCACCTGCGCGACCCGGCGTAGCGTCCGGGGCGCGCGGGCGGGCGCCGGCGGCGGAACGGCCGGCCGGCAGGGCGTCCTCAGCGGGTCGGCAGGGTGGCGTCAGCGAGCCAGGAGGGGCAGCGGCGCGCCGGTGCGGGCCGGGAGTTCGAGGCGGGTGAGAAGGGCCGAGGGCGAGACCTCGACCACCCGGCAGCCGGCCCGGTGGCGGCAGTGGCGGGCGACCGATCCGTGCCGCAGGCGGTCCAGACGGCGGCGGGTGGCGGCGCCGAGCACGAGCAGGTCCTCCGGGCCGGTGACGGCGCCGACCAGGGCGGGGCCGGGCTCGGCGTTGACCACCAGGGGGTGGACGACCAGGCCGGACGGGTAGCCGCCGTAGGCCTGCTCGAAGGCGACGTCGAGGCGCCGGCGGGCGGCGTGCTCCAGTTCGGAGACCGGGCGCAGGTCGTCCCGCTCGTTCGCGACGGTCCAGGCGGCGACGGGCACCAGCACCGCCTGGTTCCGGGCCGCCTCGCCGACGGCGTGGTAGAGGGCGGCCAGACTGCTCAGCGATCCGCTCAGGCCGACGATCACTCGGGTGGTCCCGGTCATGGCCGTTCGCCTCCGTCTCTCCGGCAGGCTCTCCATCGGGCGCTGCCGGGTCGGTGCTCCTCGCTTCGGACGACACCAGTGAACCCCGGAACGGACCGCTCCGTACCGCCTCTGACGCCACCATGACGCAGGCTGCACACATCTTGACGGCCTTCTGACAGACCCGTCGGGGTCTCTCGGCCCAGGCCCGGAACGAACCGGACCAGCAGGTCGATCGCCTCGATGCCGAGGAACCCACTGTCAGAAGGGCGTCAAGGACGGCGGCCGGGACGTACGCCATGCGTCAAGGACGGGTGCGGTCGGACTGTGGAGGGGCTCCACTGGAGGGAGCAGCCGAACGGCACACGTCCGGCCGTACGGCCCACGACCCGGAGGGACCCCGCCATGACCGACACCGCCCTTGCCGTCGAACAGCCGCTGCGACCCGTGATGCGGCTGGTCGATCGCCGGGCCGCCGCGCCGCAGCCGCCGCAACGGACCCCGGAGCCCGCCCCCGCCCACGACCGAAGCCGCCCGGCGCACTGCCGCATCGCGATGCAGTTCGAAGACTGACCCGAGGAGCCCCGCCATGACCCAGCTCATCGCCCGACCTGCCCTCACCGCCCCCACCGCCTGCGCCGACGCCCTCGGCGGACCCTGGCCGGTCTCGGCGCGGCCCGGCCGCGGCCGCGAGGTCGTGGTCGGCGGGGTGGGGCTGGCCGAGGCCGCCGAACGGTTCGGTACCCCGCTGTACGTGCTGGACGAGGCCGAGGTCCGGGGGCGAGCCCGGGCGTACCGGCGGGCGCTGCCGCACGCCGAGGTGCTGTACGCGGCCAAGGCCTTCCTGTGCAGCGCGATGGCCGACTGGGTGGAACAGGAGGGGCTGGGCTTGGACGTCTGCTCGTCGGGCGAGCTGTGGCTGGCGGTCTCGGCCGGCTTCCCGGCGCAGCGGATCCTGCTGCACGGCAACGCGAAGTCCCCGGAGGAGCTGCGGCTGGCCCGGAGGCTGCGGGTCGGGCGGATCGTCATCGACGGCCCGGCGGAGATCGCGAGGCTGGCCGCGCTGGTGGCCGCCGACACACCGCAGAAGGTGCTGGTCCGGGTGGTCCCGGGGATTGCCGCCGGGCATCATACGGCGGTGCGGACCGGGGTCGGCGGGCAGAAGTTCGGCTTCCCGATCCAGGGTGGCGATGCCGCCGACGCCATCGCCCGGGTGCTCGACCAGCCGGGGCTCGAACTGGCGGGCCTGCACTGCCACTTGGGCTCGCAGATCACGTCGTTCGAGCCCTACCTGCTCGCGGTGGACGCGCTGGTGCGGCTGCTCGCCGAGGTGCGGGAGCGGCACGGCGTGGAACTGCCGGAGCTGGACCTCGGCGGCGGTCACGGCATCCGCTACCTTCCCGTCGGGGACGAGGAGTTGGACCTCGCGGAGTTCGCGGTGCGGGTGACCGACCGGCTGGCGGTGCGCTGCGCCGAGGCCGGGTTGGAGGTGCCCCGGCTGATCGTCGAACCCGGCCGCGCGATCGCCGGACCGGCGGCGGTCGCGGTGTACCGGGTGCTGTCCGTCAAGCACACCGCGGACGGCCGCTGCTTCGCCGCGGTGGACGGCGGCATGAGCGACAACCCGCGTCCGGCGCTGTACGGATCGCCGTACACCGTACGGCTGGTCGGCCGCCGCTCGGAGGCGGGGGAGGCGAGGGTGGACGTGGTCGGCCGGCACTGCGAGGCCGGGGACGTACTGGTCCGGGATGCCGCGCTGCCCGCCGACCTGCGCCCGGGCGACCTGCTGGCGGTGCCGGCGGCCGGCGCGTACCAGCTGTCGATGGCGTCGGGCTACAACCTGGTCGGCCGCCCGGCGGTGGTGGCGGTGAAGGACGGCCGGGCCCGGTTGCTGATCAGGAGGGAGACGGTCGAGGACTTCCGCCTGCGTGAAGTCGGCCGCTGAGGGGGGCGGTTGCGCGAGAAGTCGGCCCGGCCGACTTCTCGCGCGCACGCGTTCAGTCGCTGTGGGACCAGGCCGTACGGCGGTGGGACTCGTTCTCCTGGGCGAGGCGTCGCAGGACCGCCAGAACGGGTTCGAGGAGCAGGACGACGATCGCGGCGTGCTCGGCGAGCCGGAGGCGGTCCTCGATGCCTTCGATCCGGTCGAAGTCCAGTCGGGCCGCGGCGGCGGCCAGTTCGGCATAGGGCAGCAGTTCCTCGGTGCTGTACTCCATGCCGAGGCGGCTGAGGTCCATCAGGCTCGCGGCGAGTGCCCTGCGGTGCGGCGATTCCTCGGAGATGTCCCATCCCATGGCGTCCAGCAGCCGGTCGACCTGCGGAGCGTGCTCGTCGACCGCGTCGGTCTCGGTGGCATCGACCGGAGTGGGCAGGGCGTAGTGGACGACGCGGAGCGTGTCCAGTGGTTCGAGCGGCTGGTCGATCGCGGTGAGGACGTCGCGGGTGGCGGCGATGGACAGGCCGCCGCGGGCGGTCATGGCGCGGATCAGGCGCAGGCGCTGAACGTGTTCGTCGCCGTACAGGGTCAGGGTGGCGCCGAGGGATCGGCCGGGCGGCAGCAGGCCTTCCCGTAGGTAGTACTTGATGGTCCCGACCGGTGTTCCGGTCAGGCGGCTCAGGTTGGAGATCCTCATGCGCTCACTCGCTCGAACGGTTCGGTGTGTGACCAGTCTCCCAGGCTCCCGAATGGACTCACGCATTCGATAGTGTCACTATCGAGCTAGAAAGTGAAAGTTTCCAGCAGTCGGCTGACCAGCCGCGATGCCGGGGCCCTTTCGCTACCGAACCTTGCGCGCCACTCTCGGCGCGACCTCGCAACTGGAGCACCATGCCAGCCCCACGCCCCACCGGAACCAGGTGCCACGAGCAGGCCCCTGTCGCGCTGCGCCACCGAGGGAGGCGGAATGTCTGAGCCGACCCACGCGCCCAGGGCGAGCGCCCGCGGTCTGCTGCGCGGAAAAGGCCTCTGGCTGCGGTCGGCGCTGACCCTCGGCCTGCTGTCGTTCGTCCTGTCGCTGCTGTACTTGGGTGCCAACAACGATCCGGTCGGCTCGATGAAGGACCTGCCGATCGCGGTGGTCAACGCGGACCAGGGCACCAAGATCGCGGGGCAGCAGGTCAACCTGGGCGAGCAGATCACCCCGCAGATCACCCAGGCCGCCGACCTGAAGGGCAAGGTCGCCTGGAAGCAGGTCGACCGCCGGACCGCCGACGAGCTCCTGGCCAAGGACAAGGTGTTCGGCGCGCTCGTCATCCCGGAGGACTTCTCCGCCTCCGTGGCCGCCCTCGCCGGCCCGCTCCAGCACGAGCCGCACCCGCCGACCATGACCGTGCTGACCAACCCCGGCGCCGGAAGCTTCGGCTCCTCCATGGCCTCCGAGATCAACCGCAAGATCGTCCAGACCACCTCGGCCCAGGTGGGCCGGCAGCTCGCCGAACAGCTGAGCCACCAGGCCGAACACCAGGCCGCACCCGGCACCGCTGCCAAGCCCGTCACACCGGGCACCGCTGCCAAGCCCGCCGCGCCCGGCGCCGCGGCGCAGCTGATGATCGCCGACCCCGTCAAGGCCACGGTCCAGGAGGGCCACCCGCTCGGGCAGCACAGCGGCCTCGGGCTGAGCGCGTTCTTCTACACCCTCGTCCTCGTCCTGGGCGGCATGCTCGGCGCCAACGTCATCCACACCCAGCTGGACACCGCACTCGGCTACATCGCCAGCGACAAGGGCCCGGTCCGCACCGCCAAGCCGCTTCAGCACCTCAGCCGGGTACGCCACTTCGCCGTCGGCTCGGTCCTCATGATCGTCCTGTCGATGGTGACCTCCGCACTGGCCATGGGTGCCGCCGTCGGAGTCATCGGCATCGACGCCTCCCACCTGCTGCAGCTGTGGATCTTCGGCAGCTGCGCCACGGCCGCGATGGGCATCACCGCTCTCGCCCTGCTCGCCGCCTTCGGCACCCCGGGCCCCATCGTCTCCATGCTCGTGCTGATCGGCCTGGCCATCCCGTCCGCCGGCGCCACCATCCCGCTCCAGGCACTGCCCGGCTTCTACCGGTTCCTGGCCGACTTCGAGCCCTTCCGCCAGGTCGTCGACGGCGTCCGGTCCATCCTCTACTTCGACGCGCAGGCCGACGCCGGACTCGGCCGCGCCTGGACCATGGTCGGCATCGGCTTCGCCGTCTCCCTCGTCGTCGGCCTCGCGGTCACCCACCTCTACGACCGCAAGGGCCTGCACCGCGCTGCCGCGCCCCACCCGCCGGCACCGGAGCTCGCTCCGGCCGGCTGACCACCCCGTGGACCGGTCCGACGCCGGCAGGGATCGCCGGCGTCGGACCCGCAGGCCGCAGGCAGGCCTGCCTGCGCACCCGGCAAACGACCAATTGGAAGGCCCCCCGTGCCACCCCTGCGACCGCTCGGCCGCCTCTACCGGATCGCCGTGCTCTGGAAGGCCCGACTGGAGCCCGTCCTCAAGGAGCACGGGCTCACCGCCGCCAACTTCCACGTGCTCGTCACCCTGCGCCAGGCCGGCCCCTCCCACCGGCTGACCACCGGCCAACTGGCCGCCCTCGACATGGTCACCTGCTCGGGGATGACCGTCCGCGCGGACAGGCTGGAGAAGGAGGGGCTGATCACCAGGGAGCGTGACGACCGTGACCGCCGCATCATCCACCTCAGGCTCACCGATCGCGGCGTCGACCTCGTCGACCGCCTCCTCGCCCACTACTACGCGGTCGAGGAGCAGTTGACGGCGACGCTCGACGCCGACGAGTACCGGGTCCTCACGAAGCTGGCCGACAACCTGGAACGCTCACTGGAGCGCCTGGCGGACGCACCAGGGTCGGCCCACGAAGGTCACGCGTGAAGTCGGCCCGGCCGACTTCTCGCGCAAGTTCCTGGCGAAAAAGCAGGTGAGAGGCTCTGGAAGCCTCCGGTAGGGTCCCGCCCGTGACGGACTGGCGTGAGATCTACGAGACCGACTGCGCGCTCCCCCCAGGGCGCCGGCTGGACGACCTGGTCGCGGAGTTGGCGGCCGCCCTGGGGGACCCCGACCCCGAGGTCAGGGACGGCTACCCGTACGCGGTCCTGGCGGCGTGGATCCGGCGCGGGGTGATCGACGGCGAGCGGTGCCTGGCGCTCGGCGATCTGATGGCGGAGCGCTTCACCGATCCGCGGATCGAGGCCAGGACGTTCGCGCCGCTCGTCCTGGAGATGATCGTGAGCCAGGGCAGCCTCAGGCCCGAATGGCTCGACGCCTTCGCCGCCTGGTACCGCTCGGAGGCCGATCTGCGAGGCTGTGACGACACGCTCGGCTGGCTGCACGCCGTGGCGCACGGCGCGGACCTGCTGGCGACGTGTGGTGTGCGGCCCGACATCGACCCCGAACCGCTGCTCGCGCTCGCCGCCGAGCGTCTGCTCACCCCGACCGACTACCTGTTCGCACAGCGGGAGGACGACCGGCTCGCCAAGGCAGTCGCCCGCATCCTCACCCGCACCGACCTGACCGCGGAGCGATCGACCGCCTGGCTGTCGCCGATCGGCGCCGCCTTCGCCGCACTGGAGCGCGGGCCGATGCCGGTCTGGGTCTCCAACACCGCGCGCGCCCTGCGCGCCCTGTACCTCCTGGCGGACCTCGGGGTGTCCGCCGAACGCGGCGGGCACCCCGTCCCGCTCGCCCATGGCGATGCGGTCAAGGCCCGGGTGGCCGAGGTCCTGCGCCCGGTGCTTCCGTAGCCGGGGGCACTGCTGTGTGACGGAGCGCGCGAGAAGTCGGCCCGGCCGACTTCTCGCGCAGGTTTGTTCAGGTGTCGGGGAGTTCGCCGGCCTTGATCGCGGTGACGAACTCGCACTCACGTTCCTGCCGCGATGGCAGTGATCATATCGATGGACTGGGCCGGATTCAGGGCTGACGACCGCAGGTAGTCGAAGACGAGCCCGTAGCCATCCGGTCCGGTTTCCTGCTCCGGATGGTGACTGATCGTCAGGAGCCCCAGAAGCACTGCCGGGCGCCGCCGCGGGCGCGCCCGCTCCGGTTCGAGCTGCTCCCCGACTCCCTCCGGCTCGAAGTGCACGACGCGGACTCCTCCCTCCCCGCGGCGCGTGGCACCATCGCCGAAACCGACGAGGCCGGTCGGGGGCTCCAGCTCGTCCCGTGCGTCGCCACCCGCTGGGGCTGTCGCCCGCGTGAGGGCGGCATCGGCAAGGTGGCGTGGGCACTGATCGGGTGGGCTTCACCAAGCCCACCACCTTCGCCGGGCTCTCCGACGCCCTCGACGCGCTCCGCGCCGGCCTCGCGCTGCTCCCGCTGGACGCTGACCAGGCTGTCGGCTCGCCGGCCGGTTCGACCCCTGGGCCGTTGGGGAGATCGCCCACCGGCTGTACCACTTCGGCGCGGTGGGGGGCGGTCGCGTTCGTCGGGCTCGATCCCCACCCGATCCACCTGCGTCGGGCCACGGCTCCCGAGTGACCGGATAAGAACGTTTCTGTTCGGCCATCAGTCATGACGCATGGGGTAGTCGGTGCGAACTCGACCACGTGTGGCGGGCCGCTGTTAGGCTGCGCGCCTGAATACGAACTCTCCACGATGTAAAAGGACTTGGAAGAGAAGGTGAAGGACCTCGCCTTCGCCACCGCCGCCGACACCCGAGGAGCCACGTGAGGCCCGAAGACGTCCCCCTGCTGTTCCAGGAGCTGGCCCGCGAGTTCGCCGACGTGACCGACATGTCGGTGGCGGCGACCGGCTCGTTGGCCCGTGGAGACCATCGCACGGGGTCGAGCGGCGACATCGTCTCCAACCTCGACCTGGTCCACGTCGTGGCCGAGGACGCCGACGTGCCGCAAACCCGTGCCGTGGTGGGACGGAAGATGCGGCGGATCTCCGACGCCTTCCGGATCGAGACGACGTCCGTCATCGCCAGGCTTCCGGCGTTCCGGCGGGCCGGCCACGCCCACTACCGGATCAGCATGCGGCCCGAGTGGTTCTGCGACGGCCTCGGGCTCGGGCCGGACGCCTTCTCCTGCCCCGGCCACGACGAGGACGACCCGCGTACGGCGTTGGCCTGGATGATGCAGCCCGTCCCGTACTACCTGGCGAAGGCGACGATCCTGGACCCGACGACCAACCTCGCCAAGGCCCGCAGGGCCGCGATGCGGCTGGCCGACCGGTTCGACCTGGCGCAGATACGCGACGACCTCGACAACCTCCCGCGCGCGTTGCGCAGCCTGATCGCCGAACGCGGCGTCACCCCGCTCGAATCGACCGCCCGCTACCTCGACGCGCCCACGCATCCCGCCATCGCGCAGCTCGTCCGCGACGCGGTCTTCGTCGAGGGCATGGGACTGTCGTCCGCCGACTCGATGGTCATCCTGCTGCCGTCCGCGCCGAACTGACCGACACCTCCCGAACTGACCGACCCTGGAGAGCATCCCATGTCCACCCGGCAGCACGTGGAGATCCTGCCCCCGCACCCGTTGCGGGCCGGCTACGACAGGTCCCTGGAGCGCGGATCGACAGCCGACGACTTCCAACGGCGCCTGGAGCCGGCCAACTTCAACCCGGTCTACCTCGGCGCCCTGGCCGAGCGGGTCGAACAGGCCCTGTGCGAGGACCCGGCGGACGAGACCATGCGGTGGCGCCTGGCGTTCCTGCTGCTCCAGAACAACGCCACCGCGGCCGCCGTCGAACGGGCCGAGGAACTGCTCACCGGTGCCACCCTCCCACAGGCCCGGCGCCTGGCACACCTCGTGGCCGGGATCCGCAGCCGGGCCGGCCGGTCGCGTACGGGCCGTCGCGTCCGGCGGGTCAACTGGTCGATCAACAACCGTTGCCCGATGTCCTGCCAGGGCTGCTACAACCCGTTCGCCGCGGAGCAGATCGACCTCGCCCAGGCCCGGCGGATCGTCGGGAAGCTGGCCGCGCACGGCACCAGCGACCTGGTCCTGGCCGGCGGCGACCCGCTGCTGTGGCCGCCGATCTTCGACGTGGTCGACCACGCCGTCGAGGTCGGCCTCAAGGTCGGCCTGGACACCACCGGCTACACGCTCACCGCCGAGAAGCTCGCCCGGCTGCGGGGGCTTTCCTCGCTGCGGCTGCCGCTGGACGCCGCCACCGCGGACGTGCAGCGCGCCTTCCGCCGCAGCCCGGACGACGACCTCCTCCGAGCACTCCTGGACTCCCTCGCCCTGTGCGACGCCGAGGGCTTCGACCGGGTGCGGGTGCACACCGTGGCGAGCGCCGAGAACCTCCACCAGCTGCCCGAGCTCGCCGCCGAGATCATGTCCCACCCCTCGGTCGCCCAGTGGGTGATCTTCCAGTGGTGGGGCCGCCGGGCGTCGCCGGCCACGGTCCGCAGGCTCGGGGTGGCGGTGGAGGACGTCCGCGCGGTCGTGGAGGGGATCCGGCGCGACCACCCGGGCCGGGAGATCCACCTCGCGGAGAGCAGCGAACGGGAGCTGCTGAACTGGATGATCCAGTCGAGCGGGCAGGTCGTCACCTTCGGGTCGGGCGCGGAGGAGGAGTTCATCCTGGGCAACCTCCTGACCGACGAGGTCGAGGAGATCCTGACCCACCCGATCCTGGACTTCGAGGCGATGTCCCGCGGGATTCCGGTCACCCCGGGGACGGTCTTCCCCCGTGCCGACGGGGCCGTGCTGCCGGCGGAGGACTGAACCCGCTCCTTCGCCCTCCTTCGATGGGGGCCGTGACGCGCGACAGCGCGCTCCCGGAACGGGTGCGCCGCCGGCAGGCACCACGTGCTGTGCGGTGCCTGCCGGCGGCGATCGGATCAGGCGGCGAGCAGGTACCAGCCCCCGAGGCCGCTGCACATGCTCGCGTTGTAGGTGCCAGCGCGGAAGCCGGCCGGGACGGGCTGGTAGGGGCACATGTACTCGCCGACGCGGGCCAGTTGCTGGTACCACGAGCCGATGTTGCCGCAGCCGGAGTTCATGTGGCCGGTGAGCACGTAGCCGGGCGGGATCGGCGAACCGGCACAGGTGTACTGGCCGTCGCGGGCCAGCTCCAGGAACCAGTAGTCGATGCCGCTGCAGCCGGTGGCGTTGTGGAGGGTGATCACGTAGCCGGGGGGAATCGGCGAGGTGGCGCAGGTCCAGATGCCGTTCTGCACGGGCTGGATGTACCAGGCACCGGCGTTGTTGCACCCGCTCGGCTGACGCTGGGTGATCACGTAGCCGGCAGGTATGGGCGTACCGGGACAGACCCACCCGGGCGACGCCTGGACGGCGGCGACCGGTGCCGCCACCGGTGCCGCCACCGGTGCCGCACCGGCCGTGCCGGCGGCTGCGCCGGTGAGGACGGCCACCAGCAGGGTGACCACCCCCGCCGCGGCGGCGAGCCGGCCCCGGACTGCCGCCATCCATGAACGACCGAGCACGTGGCGATACTTGATGTTCACTTCTCACCGGTCCAATCGACGGGTCCGCGAAGCGCCGCGCGAGGGCCGTGCGGCGCCGTGCTGCGGAGCTGGACCGACCCTAGTCGGACAAACGGCGGGTCGGTCGGCGCCGGAAAGATACATGACAAACCTGGCCGGAAACCGTTCCGGGATCCACCGGTCACTGTCCGTCCCTGCGGAGAGTGCGAGGGCGGGCCGCCGGGACGGCCTGCCGACCGGCCCGGCGCCGGGCCGGCTGACGAGGTCGATCCCCTGGCTGATAACGGAACGGTTGCGGAGCCCGCCCTTCCCGTGCCCGGGGCTTGACGGCACGGGGAGGGCGGGCGTTTGCTGTGTCCGCTCGTTGGAACCTGTTTGGTTCTGGTTTGTTTTGTGTGTTTGAACGTTCAAACCGTGTCGGACCACCCCAGCCGCACCCGCCACACCAACCCCACCCCCTTCGCATCACAGCCTTCCGGCGCCACCCCACCGAGAGGAATGCAATGTCACACCTTTCCCGTCGCGACCTTCTCCGCGCATCCGGAGCCGGCCTGCTGGCCGTCGCCGCCGGCGGCACCCTCGCGGCCTGCGGCGGCGGCTCCGGCTCGGGAGGCGCCTCCGGTGGGGACGCCGACACCGGCACGATCACCGTCTGGTCCTGGGCCACCGCCGCCGACGCCCTGCGCGGGATCGTCCCGGCCTTCGAGAAGGACAACCCGGGGATCAAGGTCGACGTCCAGGACATCGGCGAGCCCGCCATCTGGGACAAGATCACCGTCGGCATGGCGGCCGGCGGCCAGGGCCTCGGCGACGTGCTGCACATCGGCTGTGACTACCTGCCCGGCTACATGGAGAAGTTCCCCGGTGGCCTGGCCGACCTCTCCTCGTTCGGTGCCGACGCGCACAAGGACAAGTTCGCCAAGGGGCTGTGGCCGGTCGTCTCCGGCAAGGACGGCCACGCCTACGCACTGCCCTGGGAGGTCAACCCGCTCGGCTTCTTCTACCGCAAGGACTACTTCGACAAGGCGGGCATCGACCCCGAGTCCCTCGCCACCTGGGACGACCTGCTGGCCGTCGCCGACCGCTTCAAGGCCGCCAACCCCGGCATCGCCCTGATCGGTCTCAACCGGGCCGCCAACCCCACCCCCGACCTGGACTTCCTCCAGTCCCTGATGCAGCTCCAGGGCGCCTTCTACTTCGACCTCCAGGGCAAGATCACCGTCGGCTCGGAGGCGGCCGTCCGCGCCCTGACCATCGTCAAGCGGCTGGACGAGGCCGGGCTGATCGGCGACACCCCCGGTGTCCAGAGCTGGCCGCCCGTGATGAAGACCGGCAAGCTCGCGGTGGCCGCGATGCCCGCCTGGGTCGCGCACTACCTGGAGAAGAAGTTCCCCGACCAGAGCGGCAACTGGCGGCTCACCAAGCCCCCGGCGGTCACCCCCGGCGGCAAGCGCACCGCCCTGGTCAACTCCACCCACCTGGCCGTCGCCTCCTCCAGCCCGCGCCGCCGCGCCGCCTGGAAGTTCGTCGAGTACGCCGTCACCCGCCCCGCCTCGGTGAACGCCATGTTCAACGCGGGCGGTGTCTTCCCGGCCCTCACCGAGGCCTACACCGACCCGCTGTACGCCGCGCCGAGCGCCTACTACGGCGGCCAGCCGGTGCTCAAGACCTTCGCCGACCTCGCCACCGACGGCGGCGACCCCACCAACTACTCCGGCGACTACGCCCGCGCCCTCAAGCTCGTCAGCGACGCCCAGGTCAAGGTCCTCCTCAAGGGCGCCGACCCGGCCGCGGTCCTCCAGGACGCCGCCAAGCAGCTCGCCCAGCAGACCGGGCGCGGGATCGCATGAGTGCCGCCAGCCCGCCCGCCGCCTCCACGAGAGCATCCGCAGGGCTCCGCCGGGCCCGCCGGCGCCGCGCCGCCGTGCCGTACCTGCTGCTCGCCCCCGCCCTGATCACCTTCGGCGTGTTCAAGGCCTACCCGGTCATCGACTCGCTGCTGCTGTCCTTCACCACCGGCTCCGGCTCTGCGACCCACAACGCCGGTATCGCCAACTACCGGCGCCTGCTGGACGATCCGCTGTTCTGGACGGCCCTGCGCAACACCGGTGAGATCCTCATCGTGCAGGTCCCGCTGATGCTCGGACTGGCCCTGCTGATGGCCGTCGGCATCAACTCCGCGCTGGTGCGCTGGCGTACGGTGTGGCGGCTCGGCGTCTTCATGCCCTCGGTCACCGGCCTCGTCGCCACCGGCGTGATGTTCGCCTACCTGCTCAAGGGCGACGACGGCGCGGTCAACTGGCTGCTGAACGCCGTCGGCCTGCCCTCCGTCGACTGGCTGGGCCAGCCCGTCTGGGCCCGGATGGCCGTCGTCCTGGTGCTCACCTGGCACTACACCGGCTACAACGCCGTCATCTACCTCGCCGGACTCCAGTCCATCCCGAGGGAGTTGTACGAGGCCGCGATGGTCGACGGCGCCGGACCGATCCGCCGCTTCACCTCCATCACCGTCCCCGCGCTGCGCCCGGTGCTGCTGTTCACGGTCGTGCTCTCGACCATCGGCACGCTCCAGCTCTTCGACGAGCCGTACGTGCTGACCGGCGGCGGGCCGGACAACGCCACCCTGACCGTCTCCATGTACCTGTACCAGAACGGTTTCCGGTACTTCGACTTCGGCTACGCCTCCGCCATCGCCTACGCGCTCACCCTGCTCGTGTCGGTGCTCGGCGCCGCCCAGATGCGCCTGATGGGAGAGCGCGAGAAGTGACCTCCAAGACCGTGACCTCCGAGACCGTGACCTCCCAGGGCGCGCCCGCCAGGAACAGCGCGCCCCGCAAGAAGAACGCGACCCTCAAGAAGCTGCGCGGCTGGCCGCTGACCTTCTTCCTCGCCGGCATCACCGGGCTGTCGATCGCCCCCTTCTACTGGCTCGTGGTCTCCTCCACCCGCAAGGACACCGAGGTGTTCGACTGGCCGCCGAAGCTGCTGCCCGGCGGGGCCCTCGGCGAGAACCTGAGCCATCTGGAGCAGAAGATCGGTCTGCTCCGGGTGCTCGGAAACTCCCTGCTGGTGGCCGGAGTCCAGACGCTGGGTGCCCTCGTCGTGGCGCTGCTCGCGGGCTACGCCTTCGCCAAGTTCCGCTTCCGCGGCCGCACCCTGCTCTTCGCCCTGCTGCTCTCCACCCTCGTGGTGCCCGAACAGGTCGTGCTGGTGCCGCTGTTCAAGATGATGATGGAATTCGGCCTGCTGGACACCTACCAGGCGCTGATCCTGCCCGGCCTGTGCGTGCCCTTCGCCATCTTCCTGATGCGGCAGTCGCTGAGCAGCCTGCCGGACGAACTCCTGGACGCCGCCCGGGTCGACGGCGCGGGCGAACTGCGGGTGCTGTTCAGCGTGGTGGTGCCGGTCATGCGGCCGGTGCTGGCGGCGCTGTCGATCTTCCTCTTCCTGGGCTCCTGGAACCAGTTCGTCTGGCCGCTGATCGCCCTGCGCAGCCCCGAGATGCACACCCTGCCGGTCGCCCTGGCGACGCTGCACGGCAACAAGTCCAACACCGACTACGGCGCGATCCTCTCCGGCACCGCGCTGTCCACCCTGCCGATGATGGTCCTCTTCCTGGTCCTCCAGCGGCAGTTCATCTCCGGCCTGCTGGCCGGCGCCACGAAGGGCTGAGCATGACCGAGAGCACGAGCGGCACGACGAGCACCGCCACGACCGGCACGAGCACGGCCGAGGTCTGGGAGCCGCACGCCCCCACCGCCGCCGGCGGCCTGCGCCCGCTGTACGCCGAGGGCCTGGACCTGCGGGTGAGCGGGACGGGCACGGCCCAGGGCATCGCCGACGGGGTCGTGGAGGTGACCGCCGAGGGCGCGGGCGAGGTGCGGATCGAATGGCGGGTGCCCTGCGTCGACGCCACCGCCCTGTGGACCCCCGAACCGCGCGGCACCGGCTGGCTGCCCGCCGCCTGGAGCGCCCCGCGCCGCACCTCGCTGGCCAACGGCGCGCCGATCGCCGCGCTGGTCGGCACCGGGGATGTCGCCCTGTGCGCCTTCGCCGCCGGGCGCCCGGACGTGCTGGCCGGGGCCGGGGTGGTCGAGGAGACCGGCGAGTTCCGGTTCTGGGCCCAGGCCACCGACCGGCTCACCGTCCGGATCGACACCTCCCGCCGGCACTTCGGCCGCGCCCTGGCCGACCTCGCCGCCTGGTGGGGCGAGGGCCGCACGGCCGACATCCCGGAGGCCGCCCGCCGCCCCGCCTACTCCACCTGGTACTCGATGCACCAGGACATCACGCCCAAGGGCGTCGAGACCCAGGCCGCGCTCGGCAAGGAGCTGGGCCTGGACGTCATCATCGTGGACGACGGCTGGATGACGGCCGACCGCACCCGCGGCTACGCCCACTGCGGCGACTGGGAGCCGGTCTCGCTGCCCGACACCGCCGCCCACGTCCAGCGGGTGCACGACCTGGGTGTGCGCTACATGCTCTGGTACGCGCTGCCGTTCATCGGCAAGGACAGCGCCGCGTACCGGCAGATCGGCCACCACGTGCTGGCCGACGCCGCCCACATGGGCGCGATCGTCGCCGACCCGCGCCAGCCCGAGGTCCGGGCCTTCCTCACCGACCGGCTCGCCCGGGCCGTCGAGAAGTGGGGAATGGACGGCCTCAAGGTGGACTTCGTCGACTGGTTCGCCCGCGTCGACGCCCCGCCGGCCGGCCCCGGCGCGGACTGCGAGAGCGTGGACGAGGGCGTGGAGCGGCTGCTCGCCGAGATCCGCCGCCGGATCACCGCCGCCGACCCGGAGGCGATGATCGAGCACCGCCAGCCGTACGTCAGCCCCGGCCTGTGGCCGTACGCCACCATGATCCGCGCCACCGACTGCCCGCTCAGCCCGCAGGAGAACCGGCAGCGGACCATCGACGTGCGGCTGGCCGCCGGGCCCGTCCCGGTCCATGCCGACATGCTGATGTGGCACCAGGGCGAGCCGGCCGAGCAGGTCGCCTGCCACCTGATCAACGTGCTGTTCTCGGTGCCGCAGGTCTCCGTCGACCTCGCCACCCAGACCGAGGCCCAGCGCGAGGCCATCGCCTTCTGGCTCGGCGTCTTCCGTGAGCACACCGCCACCCTCCAGCTCGGCGAACTGCTCCCGGCCCGCCCGGACCTCGGCTACCCGATGGTCACCGCGCGCGGCACCGGCACCGTGGCCGTCGCCCGCTACGCCGCGCTGCCGGTCGACGCCTCCGGCGACGACTGGCGCACCCTGCTGGTGGCCAACGCCGACGCCGACCCGGACGTCCGGCTCACCGGCGGCCGCGGACAGGCGGCGGTGACCGTGCAGGACGCCCGGGGGCGTATCGTCCGGCAGGTCGAGGTCGAGCTGGACCGGGCGGACACGATCGCCGTGCCGCGCGGCGGGCTGCTGACCCTGCGCCGAGCCTGACCCGCTCGGGGCGCCGGACCGGCGCCGGCACCCGTCCTGAGCCCCGACCACCCCTGGAGAACCGCATGCCCGAGGGACCGCGCCGGCCGCGCCGCGGCGCCACCACGATCGAGGAGGTCGCCCGGGCGGCCGGGGTCTCCCGGCAGACCGTCTCCAACGCGCTCAACGCACCGCAGCGGGTGCGCCCGGAGACGCTGGAGCGGGTGAACGCGGCGATCCGCGAACTCGGCTACCAGCCCGACCAGTCGGCCCGCTCGCTGCGCAGCGGCGCCCGGCGCACCATCGGCTACCTCGCCCCGGTGGACGACCCGCTCGACCCCAACCCGCTGATGGCCGGCTTCCTGGAGGCCCTGGTCGACGCGGCCGGGGCGGCCGGGCAGCGGGTGCTGCTGTTCCGGCCGGGGCAGGGCACGGCCGACCCGGTGGCCGCGATCGACGAACTGGTGGCGGCCCGTCAGGTGGACGGGCTGGTGCTGGCGGACGTGCTGCACGAGGACGTCCGGATCGCCCATGTGGCCCGGCTCGGCGTCCCGTTCGTCAGCTTCGGGCGGACCGGGCCGGGAGTGCCGCAGCACTGGGTGGACATCGGCAACGAGGCGGCGATGGCCGAGGTGGTGAGGCACCTCGCGGCACTCGGCCACCGCCGGATCGGCTACCTCGGGGCCGCCGAGGAGCTGCCCTGGATGGCGGCGCGGCGGGCCGGGTTCCTGACCGAGGCGCGGCGCCTGGGCCTGTCCGCGGTGGCGACGGGCGGTGCGGAGACGGCCGCGGCGGGCTCCGTGGTGGCGTCCGTGAGGGCGCTGCTGCGCGGGCCCGACCGGCCGACCGCCTTCGCGGCCGGCAGCGACCTGCTGGCGTTGGACCTGTCCGAGGCCGTCCGGGCGGAGGGGCTGGTGGTCGGGCCGGGCGGGGTGGCCGTCACCGGGTTCCACGACACGCCGCTCTGCCGCCACCTCCACCCCGCGCTGACCTCGGTCCGGCTGCCGCTGCGGACGATCGCCGCGGCGCTGGTCGGCCGGCTGCTGGACCAGGTGCGCGGGGAGGCGACGCCGGCGCAGGGGCTGGAGCTGCCCACCGAGCTGGTGGTGCGGGGGAGTTCGGGCCGGTCCGGCGGGGCGCAGCGATCCGGCTGGTCGGGCTGGTTCGGTTAGCCGGGCCGGTTCGCGGGGTCCGTCGTCGGTGCCACGATCAGCTCGCCGACCAGCCGCGCGGCGGCCGCCCGCTGCTCGGCGGGCAGGGCGTCGTCGGTGACCAGGATGTCCAGCTGGTCCAGGTCGGCGAAGGAGGCCAGGCCGACCGCGTTCCACTTGGTGTGGTCGGCCACCACGACCACCCGGTGGGCCGAGCGGAGGAAGGTGCGGTTGGTCTCCGCCTCGGCCAGGTTCGGGGTGGTCAGCCCGGCCTCGGGGGAGAGGCCGTGGCAGCCCAGGATCAGCAGGTTGACGTGCAGGGAACGGATCGCCTGGTCGGCCACCGGCCCGACCAGGGCGTCCGAGGGGGTCCGTACGCCACCGGTGCGGATCACCGTGGCGGTGGCGGGGGTGCCGTCCTCGGCGGGTTGTTCCAGCAGCTCGGCGATCCGCAGCGAGTTGGTCACCACGGTGAGTCCCTCGACCCCGCGCAGGTGCCGGGCCACCGCGAAGGTGGTCGTCCCGCCGGCCAGCCCGACCGCCGAACCCGGCGGCACGAGCGCGGCGGCGGCCAGGGCGATCGCGTCCTTGGCGGGCAGCTCCCAGTTCGCCTTGGTCTCGAACCCGGGCTCGCCGGTGGCGGGAGCGTCGACCCGTACCGCGCCGCCGTGCACCTTGTGCACCAGGCCGCGGCGGGCCAGTGCGTCCAGGTCGCGCCGGACCGTCATGTCGGAGACCCCGAGGTCGCGGACCAGTTCGGTGACCCGGACCCCACCGCGCGCGCGGATCTGCTCCAGGATCAGCACACGACGCTGTCCGGCGAGCGGTTGGGCGCTGTCAGCCATCGGGAAGCCCTCCTCCGACCACTTCCATGAGTGGTCCTGGTGGATAATGTTTGAGATTGTAGCTTTCTGTTGATTCCAATGGCTTCACTCAGAGGAAGAAGGGCCATGCCCGGGACGTCCCTGACCCAGCCCACCGTCAGGACCGTGAACACCCTCGCGGACGGTCGGCAGCTGATCTACTACGACAGCGGTGCCGCCGCCCCCCGGTGCGCGGTGGACGAACGGCCGCTCGACCCGCAGACCCCCGGGTCCGAGGTCCGGCTGGACCCGGCCACCGGCGACTGGGTCACCATCGCAGCCCACCGCCAGGCGCGCACCTACCAGCCGCCGGCCGAGGAGTGCCCGCTCTGCCCGTCCCGGGACGGGCGGCTCAGTGAGATCCCGGCCGAGGACTACCAGGTGGCCGTCTTCGAGAACCGCTTCCCCTCACTGGCCGGCCCGCCCGCCGAGCCCCTCCGGGCGGCCGAGGGCCTGTGGACCAGCGGCCCCGGCGCCGGGCGCTGCGAGGTGGTCTGCTTCACCGCCGACCACGAGGCCTCCTTCGCCGACCTCACCCCCGAACGCGCCCGGCTGGTCCTGGACGCCTGGACCGACCGCACCGCCGAACTCACCGCGCAGCCCGGCGTGCGGCAGGTCTACTGCTTCGAGAACCGCGGCGCCGAGATCGGCGTCACCCTCGCCCACCCGCACGGCCAGATCTACGCCCTGCCCTTCACCACCCCGCGCACCGCCCGGATGGCCGCCCGCGCCGCCGAACACCGCGCCACCACCGGCCGCAACCTCTTCGACGACCTGCTCGCCGCCGAACGCGCCCACGGCGACCGCGTCGTCCTCGCCGGGACGCACTGGACCGCCTTCGTCCCGTTCGCCGCCCGCTGGCCGTACGAGGTGCACCTGTACCCGCACCGCCGGGTGCCCGACCTGACCGCCCTGGACGCCGAGCAGCGGGACGAATTCCCTTCCCTCTACCTGGAGTTGCTGCGCCGCTTCGACCGGCTCTTCGGCGCCGGCCGCACCCCGTACATCTCCGCCTGGCACCAGGCGCCCGCCGGGCAGCGGGACGAACTCGCCCTGCACCTGGAGCTGTTCACCATCCGCCGCACCGCCGACAAGCTCAAGTACCTGGCCGGGGTGGAGTCCGGCATGGATGCCTTCGTCAACGACGTCACCCCCGAGGACGCGGCCCGCCGGCTGCGGGAGGTCGCCGCATGAACACGTTCGCGCAGCTGTACGGCGGGCCGTCCGAGGGGGAGTGGGCCGCCCCCGGCCGGGTGAACCTGATCGGCGAACACACCGACTACAACCTCGGGTTCGTCCTCCCGATCGCCCTGCCGCAGACCGTCCGCGCCGAGGCCGCCCGCCGGACGGACGGGCTGCTGCGGCTCTGGTCCGCCCAGGGCGGTGAGCTCGTCGCGCTCCGGGTCGAGGACCTCGCCCCGGGCTCCGTGCCCGGCTGGGCCGGCTACCCGGCCGGGGTGGCGTGGGCGCTGCGCGAGGCCGGGCACCAGGTCGGCGGGGCGGACCTCCGGCTGGACAGCGACGTGCCCAGCGGCGCCGGGCTCTCCTCCTCGGCCGCACTGGAGTGCGTCGTCGCCGCCGCGTACAACGACCTGTACGGTCTGGGGCTCCCGGCCGCGGAGCTGGCGGTGCTGGCGCAGCGGGCCGAGAACGCCTTCGTCGGTGTGCCCTGCGGGATCATGGACCAGATGGCCTCGATGTGCTGCCACCCCGGGGCCGCACTGTTCCTGGACAGCAGGGACCTGTCGATGCGTCAGGTGCCGGTCGACCTCGCGGGCGCGGGCCTCGCCCTGCTGGTCCTGGACACCCGGGTGAAGCACGACCTCGGGGACGGCGCCTACGCCGCGCTGCGGGCCGGCTGCGAACGTGCCGCCGCCCTGCTCGGGCTGCCCGCGCTGCGCTCGCTCCAGCCGTCCGGGCTGGATGACGCGCTCGCCCGACTCCCTTCGGAACTGGTTCCGCTGGTGCGGCACGTGGTCACCGAGAACGCCCGGGTGGAGGCCGCCGTCGCCCGACTGGACGCCGGCGACCCCGCCGCGCTCGGCCCGATCCTCACGGCCGGGCACGCCTCGCTGCGCGACGACTACCGGGTCTCCTGCCCGGAGACCGACCTCGCCGTCGAGGCCGCCCTGGCCGCCGGCGCCCACGGCGCGCGGATGACCGGCGGCGGCTTCGGCGGCTCGGTCATCGCCCTGGTGGACGCCGACGCGGCCGAGCACGTCGCCGCCGAGGTCACCGCCGCGTTCCGCACGGCCGGGTACGCCGAGCCGCGCACCCTCACCGCCGTCCCGGCGGAGGGGGCGCGCCGGCTCCGGTGACTCAGGCCCGGTGGGCGGCCGGGCGCTCCGGGGAGGCCTCCGCGAGCGCCCGGGTCACCGCCTCGGTGCCGGCACGCAGCCCGTACACCGGGGTGGCCGGCTGCTGGCGCCAGGACTCGTCGATCCCGCCCGCGTCCACGGTGTCGAAGCCCAGCTCGTCCACCAGCGCACGGACCACCCGCTTCGCCGCCTCGTCGTCCGACGCGACCGGCACGGCGATCCGCTCAGGATCGCCCGCCGGGCGCGGGCGCTCCAGCAGGTCCTGCGCGTAGGTGCCGTTGAACACCTTCACCACCCTGTGGCCGAGGTGCTGCTCCGTCCACCGGCTCTCGGTGAGACCGCCGTCCTCGATCGCGTCGATCCGGCCGTCGCGCTCCTTCGGGTAGTAGTTGCCGGTGTCGATCACCGCGACGCCCTCGGCGGCGCCGTCCAGCAGCCCGGCGGGCAGGTCCGGCACGTTCTTCAGCGGCACCGTCACCACCACGACCTGCGCCCCCCGGGCGGCCTCGGCGACCGTCACCGCCTTCGCCCCGGTCTCGTCGACCAGCGCCTTGAGCGTCTCCGGGCCACGGGAGTTGGCCACCGATACCTCGTGCCCCAGCGCCGTCAGCCGACGCGTCAGGTTGCCGCCGATGTTGCCCGCGCCGATGATGCCGATCTTCATGTGAAGTCCCTCTTCGCGAGTGCCGTATTGGACCGTCGCCTTGGCCCAACCACCCGTTGACCGCCCCGATTCCCGGTCGGCAGGGTGGTTTTCCCGGACCTACGGTCGAAGCGGGTCTGGTACCGCCCCGGCGTGCGTCGCGAGGGTGAACGCCATGAGCCACACTTCCTCCCACTCCACCGTCCTCGCAGACTCCACCGTCCTCGTCACCGGCGGTACCAGCGGCATGGGCCTCGCCACCGCCCGCCACCTCCTCGGCACCGGCACCCGGGTCGTCGTCACCGGCCGCGACGACGCCCGCCTCGCCCGCGCCGCGGAACAGCTCGACGCCGGCGACCGGCTGCTCACCGTCCGCGCCGACGCCTCCGTACCGGCGGACCTCGCCCGGCTGGCCGACACCGTACGGGAGCGGTACGGCCGCCTCGACGGCGTCTTCGCCAACGCGGGCGTGGCCGGCTTCCAGCCGGTCGGGGACGTGACGGAGGCCGAGTTCGACCGGGTCGTCGCCACCAACCTCAAGGGCGTGTTCTTCACCGTCCAGCACGCCCTGCCGCTGTTGGACGCCGCCGGCGGCGGCTCGGTCGTCCTCAACGCCTCCTGGACCCCGCACCGCGGTCTGCCCGGCGCCGCCGTCTACGCCGCCACCAAGGCCGCCGTCCTCAGCCTGGCCCGCACGCTCGGCAGCGAACTGGCCGGGCGCGGCATCCGGGTCAACTCGGTCAGCCCCGGCTACATCGTCACCGAGATGTTCCACGCGGCCGTCCCGGACCCGGCCGACCACGAGCCGATCCGCGGCCACGTCCCGCTCGGCCGGCTCGGCACCGCCGAGGACGTCGCGCAGGCCGTCGCCTTCCTGCTCTCCGAGCGCTCCTCGTACATCACCGGACAGGACATCGTGATCGACGGCGGGCTCGTCCCGGCCTTCCCGTCCCTCACCGGCTGACCGCCCGGCTCCGCCGTGCCTGGTCCTGGCAGGGCCAGGCACGGCGGGACTCGTCCGGGTGACAATCCGTTCCGTGAACCCGAGCAGCGCCCTGAGCGAATTCCTCCGCACCCGTCGTGCCGGCCTGCGGCCCGAGGACGTCGACCTCCCCGACTACGGTGGCCGGCGCCGGGTCGCCGGGCTGCGCCGCGAGGAACTCGCCCACCTCGCCGGGGTCAGCGTCGACTACTACACCCGTCTCGAACAGGGCCGCGTCGGCAACCCGTCCGACGCCGTCCTCGACGCCGTCGCCCGCGCCCTGCGCCTGGCCCCCGACGAGTCCGGCCACCTCCACCGCCTCGCCCGCCCCGCGGCCCGGGCCCGCCGTTCCGTCGCCCGCCAGCAGCCGCGCCCCTCCCTGCTGCACCTGCTGGAACAGCTCGACCACACCCCGGCGGTGGTGATGGGCCACCGGATGGACGTCCTGGCCTGGAACCGTGCCGCCGTGGCGTTGTTCGGCGACTACGGCGCCCTGCCCGTCGAGGACCGCAACATCGCCCGGATCACCTTCCTGGACCCGGCCTCCCGCGAGCTCTACGCGGACTGGGCGGGCTGCGCCCGGGAGAACGTCGCCTTCCTCCACCTGGAAGCCGGCCGCCGCCCCGACGACCCGCTGCTCGCCGAACTGGTCGGTCGACTCTGCCTGGGCAGCGAGGAGTTCCGGCACATGTGGGCGGACCACCCGGTCGCCGACAAGACCTCGGGCAGGAAGTCCTTCCGACACCCCCTCGCCGGCACCCTCGACCTCGCCTACGACACCCTCCGCCCGGCCGACGACCCCGGCCAGGCCCTGGTCACCTACACCGCCGACCCGGGCTCGCCCTCGGACGACGGGCTGCGGCTGCTGCTGTCCTGGGCGGCCTCGGGCTGAGGACCGCCGGCGACTTCGAGCAGGTTCGCCCTCGCCGGCACGGTGTCCGGATGGTCCGGTCCGAGGACGCGGTCAAGGTCCGCCACTGCCTGGCGGACCATCTCCACCGCTTCATCCGGGCGTCCGGCGTTCCAGTAGACGGCGGCGAGGTCGTGGCGGGCCATCAGGGTGTCGGGGTGGTCGGTGTCGACGAGGTGCCGGCGGTCGGCGAGGACCTGTTCCTGGAGGCGGACGGCTTCGTCGGTGCGTCCGGCCTCGACTACGGTCAGCTCGCGCGCCTGGAACGTGCTGCCGTTGACCGTGCTGTTGTCGATGCCGTTCCTGACCTGCCAGCCCTGCACCTGCTCGCCCCCACCGCCCGGCGTGTCGAATGGCCTCCACCATGGAAGGCTCAGCCGCCCTCGTTGATCCGTCGTGCGGTCGCCGCTCCGCGGGTGTGCCCGGTCCGTCACTCGAAGCGGGCGGGGTCGCCGGCCCCGCGCCGGACGATCTCCGGTCCGCCGCCCGAGAAGTCGACGACCGTCGTCGGTTCCGTGCCGCAGTCGCCCGAATCCACCACGGCGTCCAGCACGTGGT
This sequence comes from Streptomyces sp. LS1784, assembly GCF_020103755.1. Lineage (GTDB taxonomy): Bacteria > Actinomycetota > Actinomycetes > Streptomycetales > Streptomycetaceae > Kitasatospora. Next base: position 17,907 of record NZ_JAHSQD010000010.1, on the reverse strand, counting down.
CGAGCCGCTCCTTGATCTCCCACCCCTGGGTCATCGGTTCGTCCTCGCCGGGGAGGACCAGGGTGCTGGAGACCAGGGGCTCACCGAGTTCGGTGAGCAGGGCCCTGGTGACGGTGTGGTCGGGGATCCTGACGCCGACCGTCTTCTTCTTCGGGTGCATCAGGCGGCGCGGAACCTCCTTGGTGGCAGGGAGGATGAAGGTGTAGCTGCCCGGTGTCGCGGCCTTGACGGCGCGGAAGACGTTGTTGTCGAGTTGGACGAACTGCCCCAGCTGCGCGAAGTCCACGCACATCAGAGTGAAGTGGTGGCGCTCGTCGAGGCGCCGGATCGACCGGATCCGTTCGAGGCCGTCGCGGTTGTCCAACCGGCAGCCCAGGGCGAAACAGGAGTCGGTCGGGTACGCGATGAGGGCCCCGGACCGCAGACTGGCCGCCACGGTGCTGATGGTGCGCGGCTGGGGGGACTCTGGGTGCACGTCGAAGTACTTCGCCATTGGCCGACCCTACGGGATCCCGGCCACCGATCGGCGCAGCCGCGGCATCCCGCGTCCTGGTGGGCCGCTGGGGCGCGGCGTACGGTCGGTCGGTATGGGCTTCGACCAGGCGCGGGCGAACCGGATCTTCCTCCCCGACACGTACGCCGAGGGCGTGCCGTACGACCTGTTCCGCGAGCTGCGGGCCGAAGCACCGGTCTGCTGGGTGAAGGAACCGGCGGTGGGGGACTGGCCGACCGGGCCCGGCTACTGGGCGGTGCTGGGGCACGCGGACGTGAAGCACGTGCTGCGCAGCCCGGAGGACTTCTCCTCACGCCTCGGCGCGACCCAGATCAGGGACCCCGACACGCCGACCGACCTGGCCTTCGCCCGCACGATGATGCTCAACCAGGACCCGCCCGACCACTCCCGGCTGCGCCGGATCGTCGCCGCGGCGTTCACCCCGCGTGCGCTGGCGGAGCTGGCGGAGGCGGTCGACGGCCGGGTGCGGGAGCTGGTCGAGGAGGTGCGGCCGGCCGGTCGCGCGGACTTCGTCCCGCTCGCGGCCGACCTGCCGGTGTGGACGCTGGCCCGGGTGATGGGGGTGCCGGAGCAGGACCGGCGGTTGCTGCTGGACTGGGCGAACCGGGTGATCGGCTACCAGGACGCCGACTACGCCCACTCCAGCACCGTCGATCCGGACGCGCTCACCGACCTCGGCCGTGCCTCGCTCGCCCACCGCCCCACCATCCGGACCGGCCCGGACGGCCGCCCGGTCAACCCCCGCTCCCGCGCCGCCCTGGCGGACATGTTCGCCTACGCCCACGGCCTGGCCAGGCGGCCCGCGCCGGGCGGCCTGTTCTCCCGGGCGCTCGAAGCGGGGCTGACGGCCGAGGAGTTCGAGACGATGTTCTTCCTCTTCGCCGTAGTCAAGCGGACACCCGAACATGGTTCGAACTTAGCTTATAAATAAGAGAGTTGACTCATGACTGCGTTGGTGATCGGCAGTGGCCGACCAGTCGTGGCGGCGAGGCCCAACGTAGGCGCATGGCGACCGAGGACGTCGCTCACCGTCGCCAGGACCTGAGCGACTACTGGTACGGCGGCCCTGAGTGGCACAACAAGTGCGCCATCGAGATCTTCCCCTTCCGCAGTTCCACCGATTCGATGACGCGGGCGGGCGCAGCCCCCTGGCCCGGGATGCCGTCGACGAGGAGATGCAGAAGATCGTTGAGCAGTCCGGCATCTATTCATTTGAGAGCTGCGCTTCGATTTCGCGAAGTCGATTCGGCCCGCGGGGGTGGACTCGATGGGACAATCGCGTGGCGCTCCTTGCAGCGCGAGCACTAGCATCCGCCACTGACACGCAGTGTTCCTCCTCGAGCGAATCCGGCCGAGTTCACCGCCATCCGTCGTCCCCTCCCTGCCTGGGGCCCAGGCTCCCGGATCGTGTATGGCTGCGGATGGCTCGATCCATGAACCGTCAGACACATGGCTGAATTTGAATGGCCGCAGTTCAAGGCTTCGGTCCTGTGCGGATGCTGTCCGTACACCAGCACAGGGCAGAGGGGATCAGTGTGGTCATCGGCGGGAGCGACGAGCTGGCTGCGGCTGTACGAGCGTTGTTGACCGACGCGGAGGTCGATCCGGGCGTCGAGGCGCGGACACCCAACGAGGCCGCCCGAGCCGTCAGCCTGTTCAACGAGGGCCTTCGCGAGGGCCCGGGTGTCCTACGGCAGGTGGCGGAGCGTGCGCAGCTGGGCGCCGAGACGATCTCCTCAGACCGCCTGCAGGTGCTCTCTGAGATGGTGCAGAACGCCGACGATGCCGGAGCTCGCGACGTTCGTCTCCACTGGCGGCCGACCGAGCTCCTGATCGGTCACAATGGCAGTGGCCTGCGACTGGCCGACATCCTGCGCCTCGGACTGCCGTGGCTCAGCGGCAAGAGCCTGGACGCCGATGCCACCGGCCGCTTCGGCATCGGCCTCGCGACGCTCCGACTCCTCTCGACCTCCTGGGAGGTGCACGGGAACCCGTACCACGTCCGGTTCGCCGATGTAACCCTTGCCCCAGCTGACCCCCCAAGGCTGCCGCCGGACCTTTCGGACCCTGAGTGGACGGTCTTCCGCATCCCACTTGAGCCCGGTGCCCTGTCTGCAGAAGCCCTCTTCTCCTGGTTCGAGAGCTGGCAAGACAGTTCCCTCCTGTTCTTGCGCCATGTTGAGCAGGTAACGGTGCTGGCCGACGGATCCGCCGGTGCGACCGCCACCAGGGTGCTGCGGCTCAGCTGGCACGACGCTGCGACGCTGCGCCTTCCGATGGGTAAGGCTGACTGTGACGTCCGGGTCAGGGAGGCCCGCACCTCTGACGGCAAGTCCTGGCGTGTCTATGACACCTTGGTCCCCACTGAGGGCGGATGGCAGCGCCTGCACAAGAAGCTCGGCCCGACCGTTCCGGTGGCCGTGGCGCTGCCGCTGTACGAGGCGGCGACCGGGAGCGTCCATGCTGGCTTGCCAGTCGCACCGCTTGCCGCCGCAGCCCGGGTGCACTCTCAATTCGACCCGGTCGTCAGCCGCGAGGGCTTCGCCGCGAGCTCATTGAACACGGCACTGGTCCCGGTTGTCGCCGACCTCTGGCAGGCAGCGGTGCTCGACGTCCTCGCGCGGGTGGATCCGTCAGCCTGGCATCTGCTGCCGCTGCCCGAACTGGCCGCCCCGGACCGCGCCGGGCTCCCGGGCCATCTCCGGGCCGCCTTCCTGGAGCGGGCGCGGGATCAAGTGGCCACCGTGCTCACCCTGCGGGTCCCGGCCGGAGCGGTTGTCCCGCTCGCGGACCTGGCTGTCGAGGCAGAGGAGCTCTCCGGGGTGATCTCGGAGCGGGACACCGCCCGTCTGGCGGGGCTGGAGTACACCTTCCCCCACCTCGCCCGCGACAGAGCCGGGCGCTGGCGCGAGGTGCTGGCCGACTGGCGGGACGACGGCAGCGCGCGACTCACGGACGAGGTCGAGGTCAGGGATGCACTCGGGCTACTCCAACTGCCCACGTACGCCATCGACCGGACTGTCCGCCTCACAGCCGTAGCCCTCGCCGCAGGCCTGGACTACCTGGTGATCCATAGGTCCTGCCTCGCCACCGCCGACGGTCGCCGGCTGGCCCCGTCGAGTGCCGAGTACGCCATCGCCCACAGTGAGGGCACCGGACCGCTGGACCCCGTGGGCATCCTCTGCGACCTGCATCCCGCCTACTGGGCCGACGACGACGCGGCCCGACGGGTGGTCACCTGGCTCCGCCAACGCAACCGCCTGGTGCGGCGTGACGACACGGCCGCCATCCTCCGCCGCATTGCTCAACTCGGAGCGGCTGGCGGCCGTTTGCCGACCACGGGCGCCTCAGGAACCGAGCAGCTCGTCCTGCTCCAGCGGGCACTCGGCGAGCTGCCGAAGGCCGAGCGCGACAAACTGGGCCCAGACATCGGGCGGACCGTCGAGCTCGATGCGTACGAATACGGCCCGGGCGGGGAGGAGAAGACGTGCCAGGGCCCGCCGAACCAGCTCTATTTGTCCCAACCCCTGGAGAGCACCGACGGTGACCGGTTCGCGGTCGCCGCGCGGAGGACCACCGGCCTGCTCTGGGCACACCGCTCCTACGCCAAGACACTGCTCCCCGCCTCGCAGAGCGGGGGCCTCAGCCGGACGGCGTTCCTGCGCCTGCTGGGCGTGGCGGACGTCCCCCGCCTCGCCCCGATTCTGCTTGACCCCCCGGCCGTGAAGACTTACGAGTCGCGGGACAGGCGTTCTGGGCTCTTCCGCGGGGTCATCCTCTCGACCGACGCCCGCGGGCGGAGGATGCGGGAGCTCCGAGCCGACTACACCCTGGACGATCGGATCTCGGGGGACCTGGACCGGGTTGTCAGGGACATCAGCGCGGAGCGCGACGTCACCGAACGGCGGCGGCGCACGGCCGCACTGCTCCAGACGCTGGGTCGCCCAGGAATGCTCACCAGCCCCGACCACGCGGTGGTCCAAGCGGCCAACGCTTACCACGGCTGGACCCTACGCGGTCCGATCCCTGCGCTCTGGGTCTGGCGACTGAGGGCCGCAGCCTGGCTGGAGGACGCAGGCGGCACCCTGCGACGCCCCGGGGAGCTTCAGCTGCGTACCCCGGATGCCGTGGCGCTGTACGGACAGGACGAGCCGAACTACCTGCACCCGGAGCTCCAGCGCGCTCTCTCCAACCGGGTGGAGGTGCTCACCGCCCTGGGGGTGTCCGGTGATCCGAGTGTGTCCCAGCTGATCGACCGGCTAGAACAATTGCGCAAGCGTGTGTTGCCCGCTGGGCCGGAGGGGGAGGAGCTCAGGGCCGAGGTCTACCTGGTCTACCGCGCGCTTGCCCGACGGCTGACCGAGCGCGCTGCGGACACTCCCCGCGCGCAGGTTGAGCAGGAGATCACGACAGCCTTCCAAGGTTGGAAGGACCTCGTCCTCACCGACCTGGGCTGGCGCAGCCCCGGCGCCTGCTTCCGGGGCGCGACCATCCTGCACGGCCTGCGCCCGTTCGTTCCGACCGGGAGCGAACTGCTGCCGCTCTGGCAGACCCTGGGCATCAAAGAACCCGGCCCCGGAGACCTGGTCGACGTGCTCAAGGAGCTCGCAGCCGACGGAGGGCCACTCGGCGAGGAGCAGGAGCGGGTGATGCTTGAGGCACTGCGGTCGCTGAACCAGACCGTCACGAGCGCTGGTACGGCCATGACCCCAGGCCTGCGGCAGAAGCTGCGCTGGCTGCCGCTGTGGACCAGCGCGGGCTGGGTCAAGCGGCCGCCGGTCTACGCCGTCGTCTCACACCGCTCGGTCGAACGGGCACTCGCCGACCGCATCCCGATCTGGCAGCCCGGTGGGGAACTGGAGCAGTTCACCGGCCTGCTCGGGCTGCTCGGCGTGCAACGGCTGGACGCTGCCTCCGCCGCGGTCGTCGATCCGGCCGGCGCGGTACCCGATCTGCACCTCACCGAGAGCTTCGGCCACGCGGTCCACGGCCTGCAGGACCGACTCGTCCGGGACGAGCCAGCAGCTGCCGCCGGATTTGCCGAGTGGACTTGGCTCGCCGACCTGGAGGTCCGCATCCTGCCCGGACTGCGCATCCGGCTCGACCCAGGCGAGGGCCGGGACCCGCTGGAGGTCCCGATCGGTGCCCACATCGATCGCACGGCCAACGCACTGTTCCTGTCTTCCCCAGGGGAGTTGCGCACCCGCCTGGGCGCCGGGTCCGCCGTGGCCTGCCAATTCTCCGGCGCGCGCGCCCAGGTTGCACACCGCTGGCGGGACTTCTGGGAGGAGGACGAGGCGGCCACCGTGTCTACCGTGCCGCTCACCTCCGCCGGGCAGCGGGACTTCGAGGCGCGGCGGCGGCGGGACGAAGTGCTGCGCGACCGCGACCGGAAGGCAGCAGAGGCCACACCCTCCGCGCCGCCCGTCCCTTCGCCGCAGCCCGCAACGGGCGCCCGGCGTCACCAGACGAAGCCCACCGCGCCCCTACCCTCTCCCCGGCCCGCCGCCGACAACCTGCCGTCGGCGGTGCCTTTGACACCACCGACGCCGCCAAGGCCAGATCCCGCGGCGGTCTCGGCGACCCCGCGCCAGCTGGTCAACGTCGAAGGGCTCGGCAAGCCCACCGTCACCCGAACCACGCCTTCACCTGGCGGTGCGATGCGGGCCGCTCGGACGCACCGCCCGACGGCCAGCCGTTCCGCCGACCTGTCGAAGCCCAGAACAGGCGGTGCCGTGCCCCGCGAGCTGTCCGCACCGCTTGGCTACCAGGACCGCTGCAAGGAGAAGCTGGTCCTGCAACTTCTCGCATCCGTCCTCGGCGAGGACGCTCGAAAGCTCGACCAGCGCGGCAAACACGGTGTCGGGGCCGATGCAGTCGACAGCGCTGGCCGCTACTACGAGATCAAGGCGCACGGCGGCCCCCGCCCGAACGAGGTCACCCTCACCAGCGCCGAGTTCCTTCGCGCCCAGGAGCAGCGGGAGAGCTACGTCCTAATCCTGGCCGAGTATCTAGAGGAGGGCAGCGGCGGCAACCCGACGCTGCTGATGATCAGCGACCCACTGGGTCAGTTTGATGTGGAGCCCGTGTCGGACGTCCGTCTCAAGGGCCTACGCGGCGCCGACGCCGAGGTGACCATCTGTGAGTGGCGAGAGAGCTGACCAGAGCAGGTCTGTCTGCTCGCTGTGCAGGTGAGGTCGGGAGGTGTCGGTCCTGTGCCGGTCGCTGGATGAGAGAGGAGGCAGGGGCGGTAGTCGCCTCCCGCCCCGGGCTAACCCGGCTCGAGGACGAGTGCTGGCAGGGTCGCGACACCGGTGAGATGCATACGATTTCTCAGCCCACCGGTGTCGCGAAGCCACGAAATGGTGGGCTGCGCTCTCTGAAGACGTCTCCCGTTTACGTCCAAGGAGGCGTAGGCGAGCCATCAGCATCTAGCCCGAACGGCCACCGCAACCTAGCTTCTTCGCTGTCAAGTTCGCCGGAATCCGCAGCTTGCTGGTAGAAGGTCTCAGCGCTCTTCTGATCCCCGGCCTCATCTCGCATGCGTGCTAGGTGAATCAGGATGTCGGGGTCACCGGTGGCTGCGGCCAACTGGTAGTTCCTCTCGGCACCCTTCTCGTCCCCGGCCCATTCCCGTAGCTCTGCCAGTCGGACGAGAGCGCCAGCGTGACCTGAGTCTCCGGCCCGCTGGTACAGGACCTCGGCGCCTTCCCTGTCCCCAGCTCGTTCTCGCGTCCGCGCCACGTTACTCAGAGCGATGGGATTGGCGGCAGCCTGCTGGTAGAGGGCTTCGGCACGGTCGACATCCCCTGCCGCCTTCCTCAGTTCGGCCAGGTGAACCAAGATGGCGGTATCGCCGGTGGCTGCGGCCTGCTGGTAGTACCTCTCAGCGCCCTTCTGGTCCCCGGACCATTCATGCAGGTCTGCCAGTCGGACTAAAGCGTCGGCGTGACCCGAGTCTCCGGCTTGTTGATACAGGGCCTTGGCAGCGTCGATGTCTCCGGCTTCCTCCCTCAGCTGGGCCAAACGTAGTACAGCGTCCGTGTCGCCGGCATTGGCCGCCCGTTCGTATGCCGCCTCAGCGCCCTCGAAGTCCTCGGCATCCTCTTTTAGTTCGGCCAGGTACGTCAGGGCGTGGGCGACGCCAGCACTGGCGGCCCGTTCGTAGGCCGCTTCGGCACCCGTGAGATCTCCGGCATCTTCCTTCAGCTGGGCTAGGTACATCAGAGCATCGGTGTCCCCAGCGTCGGCGACTTGCTGGTAGAGGGCCTCGGAGCCGGATTTGTCGCCTACCTCCTCGCGCATATCTGCCAAACGGGCCATGGCATAGGTGTCACCGGCGTCGGCGGCTCGTTGGTAAAGGGCTTTGACACCCTCCAAGTCCCCGACCTCCTCCTTTAGCTCCACGAGGTTGACTAGAGCGTCGACGCGGCCGGCGTTGGCGGCGCGTTGGTAGAGATCCTCGGCAGCCTCATGGTCTCCAGCGGCTTGCCGTCTCCCCGCTACAAGGAACAAGGCGTCTGCGTCACCCGCGTCTGCGGCTCGCTGGTAGAGAGCCTCGGCACCCTCCGTGTCCCAGGCTTCGCCCCTTTGATCAGCTACGTCAGTAAGGTCACTGGGAGCGCCGACGTCTGCGGCTCTCCGATAGAGGGTTTCGGCGCCGTCCTGGTCTCCAATCTCTTCCCGCATCCGGGCAAGGTGGATCAGGGATTGGGGATGGCCTACTTCGGCGGCTCGGAGCTTGAGATGGTGAGCCCACTGGAGGCGGTGCCTGCGTTCAGCGGCGATCGTGAGGCTGCCGAGATCATCCGGGTGAGATATGTAGGTGTGGGCGGCTGCCCAGAATGATGCAGGTGGGCACAGCCTCAAGCGTGTGGTGCGGCCGTGTTGTTCAAGATAGTCGGCGAGCCGGAATGCTGGTCCTGTCACCGAGGAAGGCGTAGGTACCGATATCGGGTCGCTAGGCAGGCGATGCCTGGGGCGGGCTCCGGTTCGGCGAAGGGGCGCCTGCTTGCCGTGGACAGGGCGCGCAAGGTCCGCGAAGGCCGACTCTGCCCAGTCATCTGTGAGTTCATCGTAATTCTGGTCGCTCAAGTAGTCGACTGCGGCATCAATGAGGAAGGCCTGAGGGATATGGAGGCCCACGCCAAGACGGCGTGCATCCATCGCTGCATGCAGGATGGCCTTGGCAGTTGGTGTGCTGTGCTCGTAGCGGCGTAGCAGTTCGGGGGCACCAGCGAGGTCCTGCGCTATCCGTCCGTGAGTATGAGCTCGGGCGAGGGCATTTGTAAGCAGCTGGTCGCCTTGTTGTGCCAGGACGGCAGCGGTTTGCAGCGCCTCCTGGTCGAAGGCGTCAGGGATGGTGTGCATGCGTCCGGCGAGCAGTTCTCGGACTCGGCTGTACGGGTCCGGGGAACCTGCGGGTGGTACCGCCGCGTACTGGTCGGCGTACTCGGGCCAGAGGGTGCCCAGAACAAGAATCGGTCGAGGTTCGGGATGGATCAGCAGAGAGTGGACGGCGGCTGCGATCCGCTCACCGAACTGAGGGTTGCCGAGGTAGTGCTGGGCCTCGTTGAGCCAGATCACTGTATGCGGCACGACGCGCTTGAGGGCGTCTAGCGCGGCTTCTGCCCGGGTCGGATCGAATGGATGCCACAGTCGCCAGCCGAGGGCCGCGAGAGGCTGAACGGCCTCCCAACAGGCTCTTGTCTTGCCCGTAGAAGATGTTCCGACCAGGACTACCATCTGGCTGTTGCCCTGCGCGGCATCCAGTACGGCCTGGGCGAGGGGCTGGTCGTGACGACGCGAGACGTAGGCCGGTAGCACTCGGCGGGTTACAGACCCAGAACCCAGCCCGGCGGGGTGAACTTCGAGATCGTGAGGGTCCCACTCCATGATTGGTTTGCCTGGCCCGTGGTCACTTACAAGTGCAGGGTCGGACTCTCCTATTGCGGTGCGCCGCAGATCCAGCAGTGGCTGGTCTGGCAGTCGTAGTACGCGAGCCAAGGCGGCGACGGTCTCGGCCGATGGTGCTGGCTTGCCGCTCTGAAATGCCTCCTGAACAGTGGTGCGGCTCAGCCCAGCCTGAGCGGCGAGCTGGGTCTTGGTAAGACCGGCGCGGGCTAGGCCGTCGGCAAGCCTCTGGCGTAGTTCGACGAGCTTCGTCAGCTCGCTCTGTTCGTCTTGCAATCGTCCCGCCTTGGGCTTGATGTGTTCGCCAGTGTTCATCATTGTCCAGCCGAACCCCGGCGGACATCGTTTCCGCGACCTTCGAGTCACGTCAACGCCTCAACTCTGCAAGGAGCTTGCCGTGTCTCGTCTTGTGGCTGTCCTAGCTATCACCGTGCTGGTCGTCCTATCCGCCCTACTGGCTGCCATCATTGCTGGCCTGCTCGCCCGTTTGGACGGCGCCACTCAATCAGCCGCTCTCATGCGTGCCGCCGCCACATTCGCTGCCACGCTCACCCTCGCGGCCGCCCTGACCGGTGCTCTCGCTCAAGTAGTCTCCTGATCCCTTCTCCGGCGCCGTTATCGGGGCCAAAGGGAGAAGTCGGGGCCCGGGCGGATACAGCACCGGGCTCTGCGGCACGCGGATGTGAAGCACGTGCTGCGCACCCCGGACGTGTTCTCCTCGCACCTCGGCGCGACCCAGATCCGGGCCTTGGACACGTCGGCCGACCTGGCCCTCGTCCGCATGATGATGCTCAATCAGGACCCACCCGACCACGCCCGGCTGCGCCGGGTCGTCGCGGCCGCCTTCACCCCGCGGGCGCTGCACGAGTTGGCCACCGCCATCGAGAGCCGCGCCGCCGAACTCGTCGCCGGGATCCGCCCGCTTGGCGAAGCCGACTTCGTGTCGATCGCCGCCGATCTGCCCGTGTGGACGCTGGCCCTGATCCTGGGCATGCCCAAGTAGGACCGGCAGCTGTTGGTTGACTGGTCGAACCGCGTGATCGGCTACCAGGACCCGGACTACGCCCAGTCCGGTACTGCCGACCCGTCCCGGCTCACCGATATGGGACGCGCCGCGTCGACCACTGGCCGACCGTCCTCACCGCCCCTGACGGCCGCCCGCTCAACCCGCGCTCCCGCGCGGCCCTGGCCGACATGTTGGCCTACGCTCACGCGCTCGCCAGACAGCCGCCGCCAGGCAGCATCGTCGCCCGCATGTGGGAAGCCGGCCTGAGTGCCACCGAGTTCGAGACGATGTTTTTCTATTCGCCGTAGTCAAGCGGACACCCGAACATGCCGTCTAACTCATCTGATCTAAAGCGAAGTTGATCATCTTCGTCCAGGCCAGCACGACCCCGCCGCGGTCCCCTCCGGCTACGCCCTCCAGCTGGCGTTGGGCCCGCTGGACTCGCTGGTCGCCTCGATGCGCTGATCGTGTGGACGCCGATGTCGACCAGCGGGCTGGGGCCCAGGCTGAGCTGCTCGCCGCGGCGGGCCATCGCGGTCAGCAGGTAGGCGTAGCCCTGTCCGAGGACGCGGGCGGCCTGACGGAGTCGTACGGGTAGTCGCGCATCAGGAGGCCGATCTGCTGGTCCCACAGATCGGCGGGGACGTGGCCGCGCACGTTCCGTAGCTGGCCGGTGATCGGGTCGGTGGGTGCAACTGCGGTTGCCATGGTTCCTCCGACTGCTGTTGGGGCACCTGGTGTCGCCGGGCGCTGCCCGGCGACCCTGTGGACGCTACGGGCCAACCAGGTTGTGCCTTAACGAAGTTGCGAGAATTTGCGTTCCTTAGTCCAGGTCGCTGATCACGGAGGTGATCAGCGCGCGGGCGGCGCCGCCGTGGACGGCGAGCGAGGCGAAGCGGGCGAACGCCTGGGCGTATAGGGCGAGGTCGGAGGGAGCGGTCACGGTGACCTGCGCCGAAAGCAGCTCCACTCCCGCCGGCCGGTCGTCGAACAGGTTGAAGGTCTCGACCGGCCACATGTGGCGGGCGGCCGTGAACGGGATGATCCCCAGCGACACCGATGGCATCGACATGACTCGAAGCAGGTGCCCGAGCTGTCCGGACATCACCTCATCGTCACCGATTCGGTACCGCAACACGGACGGGCTCGGTGTCGCCGACGACCGCCCAGTACGCCAGCGCCATGCGGCCGGGCAGCCGACGTGAGCGTGAGGGTCACCGGGAGCAGGCCGAGCTCGACGCTCTCCACCGCAACGCTGCCGCCTACGACGACACTCCGATCACCGCCGCCCGCTGACTCGGAGCCCAATCACCGGGCCCGGCGTACGGGCTCTGGTACCGCTTCGGTCTCCGGGCTCTCGGTTTCGTCGTCGATCAGGCCGTACGGCGGGCGATCTTCGCTACGGCTGTAGCGGACCACGACATCATTCTCCACCAGGGGCGGGGGGCTGTTGTCCGCCACGATGAGCTGCGCTCGGGTTCCGCGGTCGGCGAGCCAGGTGCCGAGGTGGTGATAGAAGTCGCTGATGCTGACCGCGTCGGCGATGACCGCGTCGAGTTGACCGCCGTGGCCGAGGTTCTTCTGCGGGCTGTCGATCATGAGGAAGCCCGGGTGGGCTGCTCCGCTCTCGATCGCGATCTCGAACACGGCGAGTTGCCAGGCCAGCGTCAGTAGGGTTCGCGCGCCAGAGGAGGCCTCGTGGTAGGACTCGCCGCGGACGAACGGCGTAAGGTCGTCGGCGATGCGCGGCATGCCGACCTTGGGGTATTGCCACGTCCTGAGCAGGGCTCCGTAGCGAGCGCTGATACGGGTGATGACCGCGTCGCGGTCGCGGGTGGCATCGCCGAGCGCTCGCAGTTCCTCGCGGAGCGCAGCGAGTTGCCCTTCGAGCCGACTCACGGCGGCGGTGCGCTTGGCGAGGCCTTCCTGGAGCTTGGCAGTGCTGCGTGACTGCTCAAGGCGGCGCAGAGCGGATTCCCGTTGCCGGTGCAGGTCGTCTCTGGCCGCGAGGTAGGTCGAGACCGTGGGGGCGGTAGCTTCGTCAAGGGCTGCGGCCGTCTGTTCCTCCACCAAGCGTGCCTGCTCTGACTGCAGCTTCAGACCTGCGAGGGAGCTGTCGAGGTCCTCGATGTAGGCGGTGATCTCCTTGAGGCGGGCCTTGGTGGAGCGAACCTCTGCCGCGACGTCGAGCTGGCCCTCCTCCGGCGCGTTGAGCTCCGCTCCGACACCGAGCGTCAGTTCACCATCGACCGGGTTCAGTTCGTGGCGGCAGAGGCTGCAGTGGCCGTTGACCGCGGCCGGCGGGGTGGGGAGCTGGCTGAGGCAGGCGGGGCAGGTGGTGACGCGGAGCGGGTCGAACAGCTGCTTCGCCTGGGCAAGCATGCCGAGCTTAAGGAGGTCGTCTGCGTACTGGGCGCGCAGGGGCATCATGCGGGCGAGCTGGGTTTCGCGGTCGCGCACCACGGCGTCGGCCCGGCGGTCTTCTCGCGCGGCCTGCTGGTGGCTGCGGCGCAGGCGGGCAGCGAAGTCGGTGGCGGCGCGGGCTTGCTGGTCGATGGCGGCCAGCTGGTTATTGATGGCGGCCAGCTCCTGCTCGACGGGGTGTTGGGCCGTCGGGTTGTTGTCGAGGGCGGTGGGGTCCTGTTCGGCGACGAAGGCCCGGGCCGCGGACAGGTCGCTCTTGGCGTGGTTGAGGCGGGACTCGAGGGCCTGGATGCGGTTGCCAAGCTCGACAGCGCGGTCGTCGTGAACTCCGAAGACGACGTCAACGACCTGGCGCAGTTTGTGCTTGCGCATGCGGTCGTTTTCGAAGAGGAAGTTCTTGTCGGCGACGCGTTCGTTGGGGAGGAAGGCGAGCCACATGAGGTCGCGGAAGCTGAGGGGGTCTGTGCGGGATTCGCGTTGGGTGGGGGCTTCGCGGAGCTGGACGCCTTCGAGATTGCAGTGGCTCAGCAGCAGGGTGGAGAGGCTGTCGGGGGAACCTGGCGGGTCCACTGGCCTGGCCTCGGTGAAGGCCGCGTCCGGGGTGTCGATGGTGCCGCGACGCACGTAGGCGGTCCTGGAGGGTTCTCCGACTGATCGTTCGATGACGTGGGGTTCGCCGGAGAGTTCGACTTCCAGGACGCAGGAGCGGACCTTGCGGAGGACTTCCTGGTGTCTGGGGTGTCGCTTGGCGCCGAGTCCGTACGCGATGAACTCCAGCACGGCGGTCTTGCCGGAGCTGAAGGCGCCAGCCACCACGGAGAGGTTCCGGACGCGGCCCTCGCTGGTGAAGTCGACGTCGTAGGTCCGGTCGATGCCGGCCAGTCGCAGCCGGCGGATGCGGATGCCCTGCGGAGTCTGCACGACGGTCACTCTTCCCAGGGGGTGTGGAGGTCGAAGGAGGGATCCGGTCCGGCACCTAGGATGCCCAGGAGGGCAGCGGCAGGGCCGTCGTGTCCGGCCGGGCGCAGCCACTGTGTGGTCTGTTCTCGCAGGGCCTTGTCGCTGAGCCTGCGCAGGCGACGGACGACGATGCCGGCTGCGGTGCTGAACGCGGTGGCGTAGGTGGCGGTGAAGTGGGTGCTCAGGGTGCGGCCGCTATTGGTGATCGCGTAGCTCAGGGCTTTCTCGTGGTTGCGGACCTCACAGCAGCCGTAGGCGACCAGTAGGGACAGATCGTGCTGGATGCGTTCGCGGCGGCTGGTGAACCGCTGGGAGGAGGAGGCATAGGCAAGGACTTGGGGGTCGAAGCCGGCGAGGCGAAGCCTTCCGGCGTCGCTGTCGTTGGGGGGTACGACGAGAAAGGGGTTGGCGGAGAGGAAGTCGTAGTAGCCGATGCGTTCCAGGCTGGCGCCGTGCACGTCGTGGTCGGTGATGGCGTCGAGGAGCAGGAGGAGTTGTGCGAGTCGGAACTGCACTTCGTCCTCCGGCATGATGACCGGGCGGTGCTGGGTCTGCATGGGCTCGCTCCTCTCGTGTCTGGGTGCTGGCCGGGCGTCAGGCTTCTTGGTGTGCGGCGGCGATCTCACGCCAGTGTTTGACCCAGCCAGCCTTGCGGTTCTCCACGAGGCGGTGGACCAGGCCCCAGGCGTGGACGACTTCCAAGCGGAGGATCTTGGGGAGGCGTTCGTGCTCGCTGCGCACTTCGCGCCAGACCTTCCCTTGGAGGGTGGGGAGGGTGCCGTCGGTGGTGCAGTCGTTGAACTGCATCTCCCATACGCCGTGCAGGGTGGCGTCCGCGGAACTTAGGGCTGCGATCTCGGCGGGGACCGCCTTGTGGGCGATCTCGCGGGCGACGAGGTCGGCGTTGAAGAACTGGCGCTTCGCGGAGTCGAGCTCGACGTGGCCGGCCTCGGCCATCTGACGGACGAAGAGGGCGGAGTCTAGTGCTGTGGCGCTCTCTTCCTCGACTTCGAGTACGAGGCGTAGTTGCTCCTGCTGCGGGGCGGGAGTGAAGGGCTCGTAGTAGGCGCGGCGGACCTCGTCTCCCTCGGGAGTGTGCAGGGCCAGTCGCAGGGCGGTCTCGTCCCACAAGTCAATGACGAGCTCGTGTGCCTTCTCCTGCTGCTTCTTCCAGCGGTCCCACCACTTCGCGGTGGGACCGTCCATGCTGGAGGGGATGCAGAGCACCCACATCTCGACGGTATGCCCATGCGCCTCCGCGGCCTTGAGAACGGATGCGAAGGACTCCCGGATCGTCCGTTGATGACCGGCTGCGGTAACGGGGAAGAAATATTTGGACTGCCATACGGCGATGGCGCCACCAAGGTTGCCGGCGAAGGCGTCGATTCCCCAGTCACCGGGGTTGGCGGCGATCATCCGAACGCCCGGCTTAGTGGCGGCGGCCAGCTCGGCGATCATCGTCTCGAAGTCGTCACGTGCGCCGCCTGCGTTGCCGGTCCGGACATGGTGGACCGCGAAGCTGATCGGTGGGACGCCGGCTGCGACGGCCACCACGTCCTTGGTCACGGCCACCCCCACGATCAGCCAGACGGCACTGAAATAAACCGCCGCAGAAACCGACGGTGCCTGATGCACGACACAAAGTGAGGCCGTGATCGTATCGTCCGGAATTCAACTGATCAAGAGGCGGGTCAGGTCCGCCTGGAGACTCGTCGCCGAACAGTGGCCTCGGATGCTGAGACGACGCGGTGGGGCGCTCGGGGATGTGGGAGGTCAGTGCGGCCAGCCTCTCCCCGGGGCCAGGTCATAATTGGGGAGGGGTCAACTGGGGATTGCTACAGGATCCAGCCAGCCTTGAGTAGGCGATGTCGGTGCCCGCGTGGCGGCGCTGGTGCGCCACCGCAGCCCAGTCAGTAGTTGTTGTGGAGCGCGATCCCGGACCCATGCGCTGCCCTGCGGCCGGACCTGGTCCTGCGGGACTTCGAGCACGACCCGGTGGCTATGGATGCGCGCTGGTGCGGTGACATCACCTATGTCCCGACCGAGGAGGGCTGGCTCTTCCTGGCCACCATCATCGACATCGCCTCCCCGCCGACCATCTGCGGACCGAACTGGTCCCCGACGCCCCGCGAGCCGTAGGCGGCACCCGCCGCCCGACGGGGCCGGTTGTCTTCCACTCCGATCACGGCTGTTCAGCAGCGGAACATATCCAGGACCGCAACAAGGAGAGCTGGCAGCTGCTCTGTTGATGTGCTCGCTCTCTCTGGCCCAAGCGTGCTGATTAACACTCAGTTGGCAACTATGTCAATGCCCTTGAGTCCGGCCGTAGTCAAGCGGACACCGGAACAAGTGGATGAAGGGCCGTCGACTGTGGCCTGGGGGAGACTCTCCCTGGTCACTTGGCCATCGAGCCGACAGGTGCCCTCCCATGCGTGACCCGAGCGGGCAGTCGCCGACAACCGAGAGTGCGTGGGGCCGGGGGCTTGTCGACGTCCCGCACCGGGAACCGGCGGGCTGGAGACTGGGTTGAGAACGAGAACGCCTTCCTCATCGTCGGGGAGAGCACGATGATGTCGGTTACCGGCCGCATCGCATCCCAGTCCGGATCGAGAAGACTCTCCGGGCGGAAGGATCTGTCGAAGATGCGGTGCAGGGAGAATGAGAAGACCTGGTCCAGGACGAAGCACACCGCTCGCCGTTCCTTGCCCTGACTTGCGCCCAGGTCCATTTTCCTCAGGACGTCGCTGCGTCCCTCCTTGGGCCGGAGGAGCTTCCATATCGAGGCGGTCAAGTCGGGGAGGGTCAGGTCGAACCGTCCGCTCGCCATGATGGTGACCATCCCTGGAGGCGTGATGAAGTGCTCATCGTCCACGTAGGCGTAGAACCTGCTGTTCGTGAGGTGGCCTGTTGTACGGATGCCGGCGTGTTCCATATCCCGGACGAAGTCGATGATCGTCTGGCGTTGGACGGTGGGCACGGAGGCGGGAATGTTGATGAACCAGGGCAAGGTCAGCCCTACCGAGGCGGCCTCCACGTTGTCTCCGCCTGGGTGCGCCTTCGTCCATGACGCGAAGTTGCGCAGCAGTTCCGAGTTGACCATCGACACGACTTCGAGCGCGGTGTTGTCGCCCACGAAGTCGTACCGCCCGTTGTGCGGATTGAGATCACCGGGGGCCAGGTGCATCGAGCCGCAGCCGAAGCATCGGTCGTACGGTTCCAGAGGACCAAAGAGGCGCCGCCCGACCCAGAATGCCGAGCGTTCGGAGAGCAGCTTCTGCATGATCACACGGTACTGGGACAGTAGGGGGTGTCCGGAGAAGCTGAGGGGGCACCGGCAAGCTCTGGATGGGATTTCGGACCGATTCACCCCAAACCGCCGACTTACTGGTCGTTTCAGAATGCGGTCCGGAGTTGTCGGGTCTGGGTGGCCGAAGGGGGACGTGGGCCCGATGGGATGCTGAACGTGGCCGACGAAAGCGAGTTCGCCGGGGCCCGGCTGTGCAGGTCGGCGTGGAGCCACCGGGCCGAGCCGGGCTGGCGCGGGCGCGGCGACGGCATCCTCCCAGACCGCGCGGACGGCCTCTGGGCCCTGTATCAGCCCGAACTCGCCGGCCCTGGCGAGGTGCTCGGCGAACCCCTCGGCGGAGTCGGCCAGCGGACCGCCACGGCTGCGGCCGGTGAGTGCCCCGGCGGGCGCGGGGTCGGTGAAGTGCCGTCAGGAAGCCGGCCAGGCGTTCGGCCGCGTCGCCGGCCCGGCTGACGGGGGCGCGGTCAGCGGGGGCACCCCGGGCCCAGGTGGTGGCGATCCACGGCCGGGGGAACCGCTCGGACGGCTCCCCGAAGCGCTGCGGGACGGGCACCGGCAGGGGCACCTGCCAGGCCCTAGACGAGTTACAGACTGACGCCCATGTTCACGATCCTTGCGGCAGCAGGGGAGGACCGCCCTGTTGTCATAGGAGGGAGCTAGGGCCTGTGTGATGTTGTGATCAATCAATGGTCAGCAGGAGATCATCGATCCAGATCATCGAGGCGCGGAGGTGAAGGCCGGCGAGGTAGCTTTCCGGGCTCTTGTCATACCGGGTCGCGATGC
>NZ_JAHSQD010000001.1:38269-79339 GCF_020103755.1 Streptomyces sp. LS1784 | reverse complement strand
TCGCGGGGCGTGGCTTGGCGGTAGGCCGTTCACCGGCGGGACAGGTGCCGGAGTGGCTCGATGCAGCAATTGTTGCCAGGCCGGACCGGTCATCGACAAGACCCCCTCGCTACGACCCACCGTCGTATCCGGAGAGGCCGGCACCGCTTCAAGGGGCGGGCGCCCGGAGCGCGCCGATCCCCGCCGACCCCTCCCGGCCTGCGCAAACATCCTCAGCCACTCACCCAAACAGTCCCAAAATGGTGCAAAACGGACACCACTATCCGTCGTCGTGCACCACATTCCCGTGTGAGCGCACTCACCACACGGGCCCCGGCAACATCACCGACCGGCCCGCCGCCACCACGCTGAGTCAACGCCGGGCGGCCGCCATTGAGACCGCCACCACACCTGGCCGACGCGGGAACGGCGCCGAAGCAGTTACCGGGCGGCTCGGCCTCGCCGTTCGCCCTGGACAGCAGCTGGTCCCGGGTCCTTCTCTCCCTGGGCATGCGAAAGGGCCCGTCTCCCCGGTGCAGTCCCGTCCGCCCTCTTTCGGGCGGCCGGGCCTGCTGCTTTTGGCGACACAGGGCCGTTACGGGGCGGCCAGCGGCGTGCCGGCCGGGCTCCGCGGCCCCGGTTCCACGGCTGGCCGCTGCATCACACGAGGCGAGCCCCGCTTTGCTCCACGGCCGGTTGAAGCCGACCAGCCCGATCAAGTACGTCGGGACTGGCTCCTGCGCCGCTCCAACACGTGGTTCCGGCTTCCACGGCCGGATCCGCTCAACCACTACACGGCCTTGCGGCAACTCCTCGTCCGGCACGCGGAGGATCTCGCCAGGGCGATCGATAGGTCTCCGCTCGGCCCATGACGGTCGGGCGAAGTCCCACCACAACTCATCGCGAAGGATGAACTGGTTCACCTGTCGCACCGCCGTGCTGCCGCACCCACAACGCGCCGCGATCTCCGCTGTCTGACCAGTCACCCGGGCTCCCTGACGTTCCACTCCCGCGGCAGGTCCTCGCCGCAGAAGACGCAGACGAAGTCCTCCTCCCGCACGATGTTGAGCTCCCGGCAGGAGCGGCATCGGCGGAAGACCACCTCGTGTGTGAACCCGGACGGGCGATGAATTCCGATCCGATCCAGGGCCTCGGCCACGGCCGGCCATGAGTCGACGTCCGGGCAGTAGCCGGTCGACTGGTTGCTGACCTCCTCGACCACCCACCGCCCGGACTCCTCACGGAAGCTCATCTCACCGGCGCTCAGCACCTCTCCGCCGCCCGCACACACCACGTGTTCGCTGCGGCGCGGAGCCAGTCGCAGCACCCCACCGCCATCGACGACGAACGTGAACGGCTCGGCCGACTCATCCAGGGTCAGCGCAGAGACCCACGCGCCGAAGTCCGCCGACGAGCGGATGCTCCGGCCCTCACCACCCGCCCGGACGAGCGCCTTCGGCTCAGCCGGACCCACATACCGATACCGCTCCCCCGCGTCTCCACGCGCACCAACCTGGTGGCTCACACCTGCACCGATACGGTCCCGTGCAGAATGCGGCCCGCCCTCTGCTCCTGTTCGAACCGCCGGGTGAACGCGTCCAGACGTTCCTCGGGCCCCAGTTCGATCAGACCGGGCGGCCAGGTGCCCGGCCGCACGAGGATCACCACGACGGCGCCCCGGCCCCCCGCTGCCGCCAGCCAGCCGGGTGAGACCTCGACGCGCGTGTCCGGCTCCCACAGCTGGCGCCCGCCGACCAGCGCCAGGCGCTTCACCCGGCCGTCGCCGACCTCCACGACCCCGCTCGTGTCCGGAGGCTCACCCGCTGCAAGCGTGAAGCCGCTGTCGACCGCGGCCTCCACCAGCTCCGGATACAGGTCCGCGCCGACCTCCACGATCAATTCCGCGAACGGCGGCCCCTGCGCCGCCTCGCGCACCGCCAGCGCCCACACCATCGGAGCCCGAGCCCTGCCGTTGTCCGTCATGTCAGTCACACCCACTCAACGAGCCACGGTCACCAGCCGCTCTGATCCCGCGCGTCGGCATGCCCCTCTCGCGCACTCCCGGCAGGCCCGCACGACCGCCGTTGTCGCCGGGTGTTCCTCCGGCCCGGGACTCGTCTCCGACAAGCCGGCCGTGACCGCGGCCGGTGCCACCTCCCCAGGGTGCCGCCCCGACGGTCACACCGACGCTCCGGACGTCCGGCGCCCCAGCGTTCGGCCCTCCGATCCCTGCCGGAGCGGCCCTGCGCGACCTTCTGCCGACTGCCACCACGCTGCCCGCCGGGTGGAGGATCGGGGGCGACGGCAGCGAGCACGACACCGGCACCTACGTCTCGGACGATCCGGCCGAGCCGACGCTGGCGCAGGAGCCGTGCACCCGGATGCGCCTTGTCCGCCGGCTGGTCACCCCTCTCACCCGGCCGGTCCGCCGCAGCATCGCCCATGTCCTGTACTGGTCCCGCCGACGCCGCCGAAGCCGACACCATGCCCGGACCGACCACGACAAATGGCGAGGCCACAGCCCAAGGGCTGTGGCCTCGTCACAGTAAGCACCGTTGCAGTACTACCGGCTCACGACGGGTCGCCCTGGCCGGTCATGGCGAGGAGGAGTCGCACGACCGCTGAGGCGGTTCGTGGGTGGTGGGCCAGGCCCAGGGTGCCGGGGACCGGGCCCGGCACCGGCACTCAGGACTGGGTGACCAGCTCCAGGTACGAGTCGTGCCACAGGTCCTCGTCCCCGTCCGGCAGCAGCAGGACGCGGTCGGGCCGCAGGGCCTCGATGGCGCCGGGGTCGTGGGTGACCATCACGATCGCACCCGGGTAGGTGCCGACCGCTGCCAGGACCTCCGCGCGGGAGGCGGGATCGAGGTTGTTGGTCGGTTCGTCCAGGAGGAGCACGTTGGCGCCGGAGTGGACCAGGGCGGCCAGGGCGAGGCGGGTCTTCTCACCGCCGGACAGAACCCTGGCCGGCTTGTCGGCGTCGTCGCCGCGGAAGAGGAACGCACCGAGCACGTGCCGCAGTTCGCCGTCGGTCAGGTCGGGCGCGGCCTTGGCGAGGTTGTCGCGCACGCTGAGCGTCGGGGCCAGGGTGTCGTGCTCCTGGGCGAAGTAGCCGAGGCGTAGCCCCGTCCCGGGGACGACGCGGCCGGAGTCCGGGGTCTCCTGACCGGCCAGGATCCGCAGCAGCGTGGTCTTGCCCGCACCGTTGGGCCCGAGGACGATCAGCCGGCTGCCGCGGTCGACGGCGAGGTCCAGCCCGGTCAGCACCGGCCGGTCGCCGTAGGCCTTGGCGAGGCTGATCGCGCCGAGCGGCATCCGGCCGCAGGGCGCGGGTTCGGGCAGCCGGATCCGGGCGGTGCGTTCGACCTGCCGGACGGGTTCGAGCTCGGCCAGCATCCGGTCGGCGCGGCGGGCCATGCTGCGGGCTGTCGTCGCGGTGGCGACGCTGGCGCGCATCCGGTCGGCCTGGGCGTGCAGGGCGGCGGCCTTGCGTTCGGCATTGGCCCGCTCGCGGGCGCGGCGGCGTTCGTCGGCCGCGCGCTGGGTGAGATAGGCCTGCCAGCCGGTGTTGTGGATGTCGATGGTGGCGCGGGTCGGGTCCAGGTGGAAGACCCGGTTGACGGTCTCCTCCACCAGCTCCAGGTCGTGGCTGATCAGTACCAGCCCGCCCTGGTGGGTGGCGAGGAAGCCGCGCAGCCAGCCGACCGAGTCGGCGTCCAGGTGGTTGGTGGGCTCGTCCAGCAGCAGGGTGCCGTGCTCGGCGAACAGGATGCGGGCCAGCTCGACCCGGCGCCGCTGGCCGCCGGAGAGGGTGCCGACGGAGGAGTCCATGACCCGGGCGGGCAGCCCGAGCCCGGCCGCGACCCGGGCGGCCTCGGCCTCGGCGCCGTAGCCGCCCCGGGACTGGAACCGGGCCTCGGCCCGGGTGTAGGCGTCCATCGCCCGGCGCTCCTCCACCGGGGAGCCGGCCCGGGCCATCGCCTCCTCGGCGGCGCGCAGCGCGCGGACGGCGGTGTCCAGACCGCGGGCGGACAGGATGCGGTCGGTGACGGTGACGGCCGGGTCGGCAGCGCGGGAGTCCTGGGGGAGGTAGCCGACCGGCCCGGTGCGGGTGACCGTCCCGGCGGCGGGTGGCAGTTGCCCGGCGAGGGTGGCGAGCAGGGTGGTCTTGCCGGCGCCGTTGCGGCCGACCAGGCCGATCCGGTCGCCGGGGGCGATGTGGAAGGTGACGTCGGACAGCAGCAGACGGGCGCCGACGCGCACGTCGACACCACGGGTGGTGATCATGGGATAACGCTCCGAAACAGCTAACGGACACACGGGTGGCGTGGAGGTGGGTCCGTCGGCTAGGAAATTCGGGGCGTAGACATGCGGGCCAGGCTAGCGGCCCGCCGAAACGGCCGCATCCGAATTCAAGTACCCAACGCCGTGGGCCAACAGCACCAGCACACGGCCGCGTTGTCACCCGCACGAGCTACCCGGCCCAGAGGCACAACTGAGCCTGACGAGGCTGGTCGATTCCGGCCAGTACGGCTGTTCGCCTCATGTCGTCCGGCTTTGAACGGGGCGGGGAGCGCGGTGTGCGCGCAGGCCTTCGGCCAGCCACCGTGGCACGAGCCCGACCCTGCGGCGGACGACCACCTGCTCCGGCTGAGCCGTGACGTCACCAGGCCGGGGTTCACCGCAGCGGCTGCCCTGGATCCCCAGGACCGCCTCATCGGCTTCGCCACTGCGTGGATCACCCCGTGGCCGTTCCCCTTCGACCGCTGCCACCCCCATGCCCTCAGCGGTCCCGGTGAGCACCGAACCCACGAACTGCCGTGCAGGGCACACGCGAAGCGACACGTGACCCGGTGTCAGGCCCGGCCGGCCGTGGACTCCCGGACCTTCAGCGCCCAGTCGTGCCACCGCACGGCTCCGGGCTCGGCCGATCCTGCCAGCAGATCGCTGAGCAGGGCCGCGCACGCGCGCCCGTACTCCGACGGGCGCAGGTCGACCGCGGTGACCTGGGGGCCTGAGCCGCGCGCCGCCGCTCCGTCGACGCAGGCCGCCACCAGGAGGTCCGTCCCGACCTGCCGGCCCGCCCGTGCCGCGGCCGCCAGCACGCCGGGAACCGCACCGTCGGGGGCGCACACCACCGCGTCCGCACCCGAGGCCCCGCCGATCAGGTCGGCCGTGGCCGCCTCGGCCTCGACCGGCGTTGCCGCGAACGGCACCGTCCGCACGGCCACCTCGACGCCCTCGCGTCGGCTCCAGGCACCAGCGGCCGCCCGGAGTGCGGAGGCCCAGTCGGAGCCGGGGCCGGGAACGAGCAGGGCCGGTCGCCGGGCGCCGCGCTCCGCGAGGTGGTCCAGCAGTGCGACCAGCGAGGCGGCGTTGTCGCACACCACGGCACCGCTCGGTGCGACGTCCCCGCCGAGGTAGCGTTCGCCCGTGACCACCGGGACGCCCGCGCCCAGCAGGTCAGGAACCTCCGGGTCGTCGACCTCCGGGTCGATCACCAGCAGACCGTCCACCCGGGCGGCGAGCCCGCCGCCGGCCGCCGTGCCGGGTGCGAGCAGGACGAGGTCCAGCCCGTCCTCCCTGGCCCGCTCGACCGCGCCGAACGCCAGGTTCATGTAGTAGTCGAGGCGGGTCGCCGTACGCGGCAGGTGCAGTCCGATCGCGCCGGTGCCGGCACGGCGCAGGCTGCGCGCCGCGGTGTTCGGCCGGTAGCCGAGTTCCCGGGCCACGTCCTGGACACGCTCGCGGGTGGTCTCGGAGACCCGGCCGGAGCCGCCGAGCGCGTTGGAGGCGGTGCTCTTGGACACCCCGGCCGCCCGGGCCACGTCGATCAGGGTCACGGAGCGGCTGGTCACAGCCCGGAAGTCTAGACGCAGCCCCGCCTCGCTCTGCCCCTCCGGTTCGCGCTCCCTTGCTGGAACGTTCCAGCAATGCTTACGATGCGCCTGCTGGAACGTTCCAGCAACGGCTGCCGACTTGACCGGCCAGTGCGACGGGAAGGGTGCCCGCCGTGTACGAGCGATCGGTCCGACGCCCGGCAGTTCGCCCTGTCCGACCCGACCACCTGGGAGACACCCGCATGACGCGCGGATTCGATGTTGTGGAGACCGGTATCGCCGACCTTCGCGCGGCGCTGGAGAGGGGCGAGACCACCGCAGTCGGGCTGCTCGACGCCTACCTCGCACGGATCGACGCCTACGACCGGCCCGGCACCGCCACCGCGCTCAACGCGATGGTCGTGATGAATCCGGACGCCCGCACCGAGGCCGAGGCCTCCGACGCCCGCCGCGCCCGCGGCGAGACGCTCGGCCCCCTCGACGGCATCCCCTACACCGCGAAGGACAGCTACCTCGCCAAGGGCCTGACCGCCGCCGCCGGTTCGCCGGCGTTCGAGCACCTCGTCGCCCAGCGCGACGCCTTCGCCATCGAGCGGCTGCGCGCCGCCGGTGCCGTGCTCATCGGCCTCACCAACATGCCTCCGATGGCGAACGGCGGCATGCAGCGCGGCGTCTACGGCCGCGCCGAAAGCCCCTACAGCGCCGACTGGCTCACCAGCGCCTACGGCTCCGGCTCCTCCAACGGCTCGGGTACCGCGACGGCGGCCTCGTTCGGCGCGTTCGGCCTCGGCGAGGAGACCTGGTCCTCGGGCCGGGCGCCCGCCTCGAACAACGCCCTGTGCGCCTACACCCCCAGCCGGGGCGTGATCTCGGTGCGCGGCAACTGGCCGCTCGTACCGACCATGGACGTCGTGGTCCCGCACACCCGCACCATGGCCGACCTCCTCGAACTTCTCGACGTCGTCGTCGCCGACGACCCGGACACCCGCGGCGACCTGTGGCGCGCACAGCCGTGGGTGCCGCTGCCCGCCGCCTCCCAGGTCCGCCCCACCTCGTACCCGGCGCTGGCCCCCGCCGACGCGGCGGCGGCACGCGCCACGCTCGCCGGCAAGCGCGTCGGCGTACCCAGGATGTACATCAACGCCGACCCCGACGCCGGAACGAACCCCGAGGGCGGCATCGGCGGCCAGACCGGGCAGCGCGTCGACACCCGCCCCTCGGTGATCGCCCTGTGGCAGGCCGCGCACCGCGACCTGGAGGCGGCCGGCGCCGAGGTCGTCGAGGTCGACTTCCCGGTCGTGACCAACTACGAGGCCGACCGGCCCGGCGCGCCCTCCCTGCTCACCCGGGGGCTGGTCAGCCGCGATTTCCTCACCGTCGAGATCGAGGACCTGTCCGCCTGGGCGTGGGACGACTTCCTGCGCGCGAACGGCGACCCCGAGCTCACCACCCTGTCCGAGGTCGACGGCGACCGCATCTGGCCCCAGCAGCAGGGTGAACTCCCCGGCCGCTACGCCGGGTTCGACGACTCGATCGGCGACTACCCGCGCTTCGTGCGCGAGCGCCCGTACGCGTCCTTCACCGACATGCCGCACCTCGAACGGGGACTGCGCGGACTCGAAGAGACCCGCCGGATCGACCTGGAGGACTGGATGAACGAACTCGGCCTGGACGCCGTGGTCTTTCCCACGGCCGCCGACGTCGCCCCGGCCGACATGGACGTCAACGAAGCCTCCGCCGACCTCGGCTGGCGCAACGGCGTCTGGGTCGCCAACGGCAACCTGGTGCCCCGCCACCTCGGCATCCCGACGGTGACCGTACCCATGGGCACCATGGCGGACACCGGCATGCCCGTCGGGCTGACCTTCGCGGGCCGCGCCTACGACGACAACGCCCTGCTGACTCTCGCCGCGGCCTTCGAGGCGACAGGCAGCCGGCGGACGGTGCCACCCCGCACGCCGCGGCTCTCGGCGGAGTGACAAGGGCGGCGCGCGGCACCGCCCTCCGTGGTGCCGCGCGCGCTGCCGTTGTGACCGGGGTGGGCGACCGGTGCCTTGAGCGAACCCGTCCCCGGGTCGGCCCCGGCCCGCGCTCTCAGGGGCGGTACCGGGACCAGAGCTGGCCGTGTTCAGTTCGGGACGGGGCTTGCGGCCGGGCGGTGGTCCGTGAGCGACGCTGCGTCGGAGCGCCCGAGTGTGAGGAGGGTGTCGGCGTGGGCCGTCACCAGGGGCAGGTCGTGGCTGACGAGGACGACGGCGAGGCCCTGGTCGGTCCGTAGGCTTCGCAGGAGTTCCATGATGTCGTCGGCGGTGTCGGCGTCGAGGGCGGAGGTGACCTCGTCGCAGAGCAGGACGTCGGGTTCGGCGGCCAGGGCCCGGGCGATGGAGACGCGCTGACGCTGCCCGCCGGAGAGTTCGTGGGGGTGGCGCTCGGCGTGACCGGGTGTGAGGCCGACGGCGGTGAGCAGTTCGGCGACGCGGGCGCCGCACCGGTCGGCGGGTCGTGCGAAGTGGAGCTTCAGGGGGCGCGTGAGGGCGGCGCCGACGGTGTGGGCAGGGTTGAGGGCGCCGAGCGGGTTCTGCGGGACAAGTTGGATGCGGCGGCGCTGGTCGCGGGTGCGCCGCCGGTAGGAGGGGGCCAGGGGCTCGCCGCCGAGGCTGATGCTTCCGGCTTCGGGTCGGTGGAGGCCGGCCAGGGTGCGTAGCAGCGTGCTCTTGCCGCACCCCGATGGGCCGGTGATCCCGGTCAGCGTGCCGGGCTGCAGCGCGAGGTCGAGGCCGGCGAGGACCTGGTGGCGCGTCCGGCCGGTGCCGACCCGGGCGTCGAGTGCCGTCACCTCGATGACAGGCTCCGGCCCGGCGGAAGCCCGAATCGGTGCGGGCGCCGTCGGCGTTGCGGGCGCCGTCGGCGTTGCCGGCGTGCTCGGGGTCGTGACCGGACGAGCCGGCCACAGCGCGAGGACGTCGTCGGCGCAGCGGGCGACGAAGTCGGAGTCGTGGCTGGTGAGGGCGATGGCGGGGCCGTCACGGTCGGCGATGTCTCGGAGCAGGTCGGCGATGTCGTCGCGCAGGGCTGCGTCGAGGCCCGCGGTGGGTTCGTCGAGAAGGAGGATCGCGGGGCGGCGGGCGAGGGCACGGGCGAGGGCGACGCGCCGCTGCTGTCCGCCGGAGAGGCTCGCGGTTCGACGGTGTTCGAGTCCTTCGTCGACCGGCAGCCGGACGGCGCGCAGCAGGTCCGGTACCGGGGTTCGGCGGCGCTGCGGGGAGGTCTCGCCGATGAGCCGGTCGACGCGCATGCGGGGGTTGAGTCCGGAGCCCGGGTCCTGGCCGACAAAGGCGAGTTTGTGCCGGCGCAGCCGGCGCAGTTCCTCGGCCGGGAGGGCGAGGATGTCGTGGCCGAGGACGGTGAGGCTTCCCGCGGTTACGCGCGCGCCGGGCGGGAGGGCGCCGACGAGGGCGCGCAGCAGAGTGGTCTTGCCGGCACCGGAGGGCCCGGTGATGGCGGTGATGCGGCCGGGTGCGAGGGTGAGCGTGGCGTCGGTGAGCAGCGGGGCGTCTCCGAGGGTGACGGACAGACCGGCGGCACGGGTGGCGGGGTCGGTGGTGCTCACAGCGGGGTCTCCGGGGTGGGCCGGGCGGGGGCGAGGGCTTCGGCGGCGAGGTTGACGCTGATGGCGAGCAGGCCGATGGCGAGGCAGGGGGCGCCGACGGCCCAGGGGTTGAGGGTGATGCCGGCGGCGTTCTCGCGGATCATCAGCGCCCAGTCGGCTTCCGGGGGTTGGGGGCCGAGTTGGAGGAAGGCGGCGACGGAGACGATGTAGATGCCTTCGACGAAGCGCAGGCCGAACAGGGCGAGGACGGTGGAGCGCAGGTTGGGCAGGACCTCGTGGACGGTGAGGTGCCAGAGGTTGTCGCCGCCCGCTGCCGCGGCTTCGACGAAGCCGGTGGTGGCGATGGGGGCGGCCGCGGCGGCGGCGATCCGCACTGCGTAGGGGATGCCGAGGATGATGGCGGCGGCCGCGACGGCGAGGCGGCCGCCCCCGGGCCAGGCCAGGGCAATGAGCATGATGGCGAGGACGGACGGCAGCAGGATCGTCAGGTCCGCGGCGCGTTCGATCCATCGGCCGAGGGCCGGACGCAGAACCGCGAGGATGCCGATGGCGGTGGCCGCCGCGGTGACGACCAGGGCGATGGCCAGAGCGGTGGCGATCAACGGTGCGCCGCCGGTCAGCAGGCGGCTGAGGACATCGCGGCCGAGTTGGTCGCCGCCGAGCGGTGCGTCGCCGCCCGCTTCGGCGTAGGGGAAGGTGACCGGGGTGTCGATCGGGTGCGGGGCGAGGAGCGGCCCGGCGAGTGCGAGGGCGACGAGGGCGAGTGCGGGGACGGCGCGGATGAACACCCGTCGCTTCCGTCGGGTGGTGGGCGAGGGGGCCGCTGTCGGGGCGTCGGCGGTCATCGTCGCTCTTCTCCGAGGGTGGTGGTGCGGACGAGGTCGGCGAGCAGCAGGAGCAGACTGATGGCGGCGCCGGCCGCGGCCACGACTCCGGCGACCAGCGGGGTGTCGCGGTCGGTGATCGCTCCGGCCAGGATGGCGCCGATGCCGGGGTAGTTGAAGAGGGTCTCGACGACGACGGTGCCGCCGAGGAGCATGCCGGCGGAGGTGGCGATGCCGACGGCGATGGCGGGCAGGGCGCCGGGGAGCATGTGATGGCTGAGGATGCGGCGGCGGGGCAGGCCGTCGAGGACGGCGGCCTGGACGTGCGGCAGGGCGGCCTGGTCGGCGAGTGCTCCGCGCACGATGCGGGTGTTCCAGCCGATCTGGGGGACCGCCAGGGAGAGCAGTGGCAGGACGATCATGGCCCACGACTCGGGTCTGCCGTCCGGGCCGGTGAGGGTGACGGCGGGCAGCCAGCCGGTCCACTGGGACAGCAGCAGGAGCAGGGCGACGGAGACGACGAACTCCGGGAGGGCGAACGCGGCGGTGGACAGGGCGTCGACGGCGCGGTCGACGCGCCCGCTGGGGCGCAGCGCGGCCCAGCCTCCGAGGGCGAGGGCGCCGACGGTGCTCAGTGCGAGGGCGAGGCCGCCGAGCAGGAGGGTGTTGGGGAAGGGGCCGGCCAGGACGTCGGTGACGTGCTGGCCGCGTGCGGTGGTGCCGAGGTCACCGGTGGGCAGGCCGGTCATCCAGTCCCAGAAGCGCTCGGCCACCGGGCGGTCGAGGCCCATGGCGGTGCGTCGGGCGGCGAGGTCGGCGGCGGTGACGCCCCGGTCGGAGCTCGCGCCGGCGGCGTCGCCGGGCAGGAGCTCGATGGCCGTGAAGACGGCAGCCAGCAGGACGACCAGCATCACGAGTCGCCGGACGGCCTGCCGGGCGACCCGGCCCGCACTGGGCAGGATGCGGGCCGGGAGGCTGCGCGGCGCGCGGGCACCGGCCGGTTGGAGCGTGGTCAACGCGCCAGCCAGGTCTTCTCGAGCTGGACGCGGCCGTAGCCGGGGAGCTTGGGCAGGTCGCGGACGGCCGCGCCGGCGAGGTCGATGCCGTCGGCCATGCCCCACAGCAGGTAGCCGGACTTGGCGAACTCGATCTCCTGGAGCTGGTGCAGCAGCTTGTCGCGCTCGACGGCGTCGGCGGTGCCCATGGCCTTGCGGTAGGTCTCGTCGAAGCTCGGCTCGTTCCAGCCGGACTCGTTCTGGCCGGCGTCCGAGAGCATCGTCTTGGAGGCGAAGAAGACCACCGAGTCGTTGGTGCCCCAGTACGTGGTGTAGAGCGTGCCCTTGAGCCAGGTGGAGTCCCAGAACACCTTGGAGTCCTGCTTCACGACGTTGATCTTCACCCCGGCCTCGCGGACCTGGGTGGCGAACAGCGTCGCGGACTCTGCCAGGCCGGCGATGTCCTCGGTGGTGACCAGGTCGTAGGTCTTCGAGGTGTCGAAGCCGGCGTCGGCGAGCAGTTGCCTGGCCTTGGCCAGGTTCCGGGTGCGCTGCGGGATGTCCTTGGCGAAGGCGGGGTCGCCGGTGCCGAGGATGTCGTTGCCGACGCTTCCGTAGCCGGAGAGGGCCTGCTTGACCATGGCGTCGCGGTCGACGGCGAGCTTGAGGGCCTCGCGCACCCGTACGTCGGCGAACGGACCGTCGGCGGTGCGCATGACGATGGGCATCGCCATGTCGTTGGGGCGCCGGACGACCCGGACGTCCTTGCGGGCCTCCGCGGTACGGGCGGCGACGGCGCCGGCGTTGGACGCGACGTCGATCTGCCCGGCGAGCAGGGCGTTGGCCATGGCCTGGGGGCTCTCGAAGAGGCGCACCTCGACGGCGTCCAACAGGACCTTGCCGCCGTACCAGTTGTCGTTGCGCACCAGACGGGCGTTGCCGTCGCGGTACCAGTCGAGCTTGAAGGGGCCGGTGCCGGGCGCACCCGCGATTGCGTCGTCCTTGGTGTCCTTCTTGAGGACGAAGGTGGTCAGACGGGTCAGCAGCGGCAGGTCGGCGTTGGCGTAGTCGGAGACCAGGACGACGGTCTTGGCATCCTCGGCCGTGATGCCCTCGGGCTGGATACCGGGCAGGCGGCTCTTGCCGGCCGGGGTGTTGCGCAGGCGCTTGAGCGACCAGACGACGTCGTCGGCGGTGACCGGGGTGCCGTCGTGGAAGGTGGCGCCGTCGGCCAGGGTGAAGCGCCAGGTCTTCAGGTCGTCGGACGGCTTCCAGGAGGCGGCCAGGCGGGGAGCGGTGTTGGTCCTGTCCCCGGGTATCGCGAGCGTGTCGTAGATCAGGCTGATGATGAGGTAGTCGCTCTCATTGGCCTGGGTGCCGTGCGGGTCCCGGGTGACGGCGGAGGCCTTGCCGAGGGCACCGATCTTCAACGTCCCTCCGGGGTGGGGCTGTTGCCCGGTTCCGCCGGAGGGTGCGGCCTCATTGGCGCCATCCTTGCCGCCACCGCAGGCGGCGAGCATGCCGATCGCTCCGGCTCCGGCTCCGGCCCACAGCAGCTGTCGTCTGGTGACGCCCACGTTCGATCCTCGTCTCGAGTCCGTACTCAATTTGCTTAGGGTTACCTACCCTAAATTCGAGACGCGTCGCAAGCCGTTCGACGGGGCGCACCCAACTTCCAGCCATGCGCCCTCACCTCCAACTTGCGCCAAGGACAGGGAAGTTACCCCTGTGCGGACCGTGCACCGCCACCCGAATCCGCGACCACGTAAATATGGACATCCAGTCAGGTAAGGCTTGCCTAACTTCTAAGTCATTGCTACGTTTCCTGTCGTCCGGCCGTTCGAACCGACCCGGACCGATGCCCCACGCCCAGCTCCCGTCGCCGTCCCACACCGGCGCGGTGATGCCACGTGCCCGCACCCAGTGCTCCTTCTCCTCTCCTGTCCCCGGAAGGTCCCACCGTGCCCACCCGCCCTGCCCCGGTACGCCGTCTCGACGCCGCTGCCGTCGCGGAACTCACCACCACCGCCGCCAAGCTGCTGGCCTTCCACGGCTCCGCGACCAGCCCCGCCCTGCTGGCCGACCTGCCCGTGATGTGCGCCCAGCTCAGCGAGCCGCTGCGCCACCGGCTGCGTCCGGTCGACACCGCCGACGGCCTGTTCGTGCTGCGCGGCCTGGAGATCGACGACACCGACCTCGGCCCCACGCCCGGCCACTGGTCGACCGTCGGTGACGCCGGCGCGCTCTGGGACGTGGTGCTGCTGCTCGTCTCCACGCTGATGGGCACCCCGATCGCGTGGGACGGCCAGCAGGAGGGCAGGTTCGTGCACAACATCGTGCCCTCCCCCGGCCACGAGAGCGAGCAGACCGGCGCCTCCAGCTCCGTCCTGCTCACCCCGCACACCGAGGACGCCTTCCACCCGGGCCGCGCGCACCTGTTGCTGCTGTGCTGCATGCGCAACCACGACGCCATCGCCACCACCGCGGCCAGCGTGCGCCTCGCCGACCTGTCCGACGCCGATGTCGAGCAGCTGAAGCGGCCCGTCGCGCCGATCCTGCCCGACGACGCCTACGAGCAGGCCCGGAAGTTCGGCGGCCGGCCCGCGCCGGTGCCCACCCTGTTCGAGACGCCCGAGGGTCTGACGATGCGCTACGACCCTGCCTACACCCCGTTGGAGGAAGCGGACGAGGCGTGGCGCGACGCATACGGGCGCCTCGGTGAGGAACTCGCCCGAGTCTCGGTCGCGGTGAGCCTGGAGCCGGGAGACGTCCTGATCGTCGACAACGACCTCGTCGTCCACGGCCGCGTACCGTTCCAGGCCCGCTACGACGGCACCGACCGCTGGCTCAAGCGTGCCTCCGTCCGCGTCGAGCACCGCCCCACCCGCCCGGCCGCCGAGAACGACGAACACGGCTACGGCCAGGCCGCCCTCACCGCCTGGGCCGCCTGAACCACCAACTGCCGCCGCCCCACCACACCTCGAAAGGGCACCCTCATGGACCGGGACGACACCACCCTGCGCGTACTGTCCACCAGCGACCTCGCCGGCCTGGACATCACCCTCGCCGACGTCGTCGACACCGTCGAACAGGCCTACCGCACCCTCGCCGCCGGGCAGTCCGAAAACCCGCGCAAACTCACCGTCAGGCCCGCCGACGGCCACTCCGTCTCCTACGCCATGCTCGGCCGCGACGGCGTGCGCAACGTCGTCGCCATCAAAACCTCCTACAAGCACGGCCTCGACGAGAGCCGCGAGAACCAGCACTACTACACGACGCTGACCATCTACGACGACGTCACCGGCCTGCCCGTCGCCATGATGGACTGCTCCCGCATCGGTTCCCTGCGCACCCCGGCCGTCTCCGCCCTGCTGGCCCGCGAGTGCGCCGCCCCCGACGCGTCGACCGCGCTCGTCATCGGCACCGGCACCCAGGGCCGCCTCGCCCTGCCGTTCCTGCTCACCACCCTGCCCGAGCTGGAGCGCCTCCTGCTGTCCGGCACCCACCCCGACGGCATCGCCGCGGTCCGAACCGAACTCGCCCGGCACTTCCCCGACCGGGAGATCGAACTGGTCACCGACCTCAAGGCCGCCGCCCGCGACGCCGACGTCATCGTCGCCACCGCCGGCGGACACACCCCGGCCGCCGTCGAGGCCGACTGGCTCAAGCCAGGTGCGGTGGCGATTCTCGTCGGCCACGGCCTCGCTCCCTCCACCCTCCACCGGGCGGACCGGGTGATCGCCACCAGCGAGGCCCAGATGCGCGTCACCGGCACCGACATGGCCGACGCGGACGGCAACCTCCCGGCCGTCGACCTGGAGCTGCCCGTCATCATCTCCGGCGTCTCCAGGGCCCGAACCGCCCCCGAGCAGCGGATCTTCGCCTACAACAGCGGACTCGTCGTCACCGACATCGCGCTGGGTCACCGCTTCGCCCAGCTCGCCGCCGACCAGAACCTCGGCGCCGAGGTGGCCCTGTGGCGCTGACCCTGCCCGCCCACTTGGACCCGCTCACCGACCGGATCCACGGCAGCGGCCTGCTCCACGAACTCGCCCATGGCCTCCGGGGCCCCTTCCACTACCTGCTGCCCGAGCGGTTCGACGCCAATCTCGCCGCCTTCCGCGCCGCCTTGGCCGACGCCGAGGTGGAAGGCCGGGTCTACTACGCGAAGAAGTCCAACAAGGCCTCCGTGTTCGTGGAGCGCTGCGCCGCAGTCGGCGCCGGAGTCGACGTCGCTTCGCTCGGCGAACTGCGCGACGCGCTCGGCCACGGCGTGCGCGGCGAGGACCTCGTCGTCACCGGCCCCGCCAAGTCCGAGCAACTGCTGCGCGTCGCCGCCCAGCAGGGCGCACTGATCGCCGTCGACGCCCTCGACGAACTGGAGCGCCTGCTCGGCCTCGGCGGCAACCGCCCCGTCCGGGTCCTGCTGCGCCGGTACCCACCGGCCCAGCCGCGCAGCAGGTTCGGCCTGAACGACGCGCAGCTGCACCAGGCGTTGGAGCGCTGCGTCGCCGCCGGGGACACCGTACGGATGGAGGGCCTCAGCTTCCACCTCTCCGGCTACGCGATCCAGCCGCGCGCCGACCTCGCCGGAGAGCTCGTCGAGCTCTGCCTCAAGGCTCGGTCGTCGGGCCTGCGGGCGGACCGGATCAGCATCGGCGGCGGCTTCCCCGTCGACTACGTCGCCGCCGATGCCTGGGACGCCTTCCTCGCCGAACAGGGGCCCGGGCACTACCACGGCGAGAGGTCCTTCGCCGCAGGCGACTTCTACCCTTACCACTCCCCCGCCGCCGGCGCGGACGCGCTTCGGGCGATCCTCTCCGCCAGCCCCGGCGGTACCGGTCCGAACCTTGCCGAGCGGCTGCGGCAGGCCGGCGTGATGCTCCTGCTGGAGCCCGGCCGCGCCCTGCTGGACCGCGCCGGCTCGTCGGTGTTCCCCGTCCAGGGCGTCAAGGACCGCTCCGGGTACGGGATCATCACCGTGGACGGCACCAGCCTCAGCCTGTCCGAGCAGTGGTTCAACAGCGAGTACCTGCCCGACCCGGTCCTGCTCCGCGACCGCACCGGCGGCACCGACCACACCGACCGCCCGTACCCGGCGTGCGTCGGCGGGACCTCCTGCCTGGACTCCGACCTGCTGACTTGGCGCAAGATCGCCTTCCCCGCCCGGCCCCGCGTCGGCGACCTGCTCGTCTACCCCAACACCGCCGGCTACCAGATGGACTCCAACGAGTCCCCCTTCCACGAGCTCCCGCTGCCGCCGAAGGTCGTCGTCGACCACCACGGCGACCGCCCGCGCTGGCACCTCGACCGCTGACCCCCGCCCCGCCGTCCCCACGGAGCCCCACCATGACCGACGCCCTGAACCGCCCCCCGGTGGTCAGCCGGATGTCCGACCTCATCGGCTGCACCCCGCTGTTCGAACTCGCCCGCGCCGACACCGGCGCCCGGCTCCTCCTCAAGCTGGAGATGTTCAACCCCACCGGTAGTGCCAAGATCCGCATGGCCCGCCAGATGGTCCTCGACGCCGAGGAGCGCGGCGACCTGCGCGAGGGCGGTCACATCATCGAGTCCACCTCCGGCAACACCGGCCTGGGCCTGGCCGTGGTCGCCGCCGAACGCGGCTACCGCTTCACCGCCGTCGTCGACAACCACGCCGCCGCCGACAAACTGCGCGGCATGAAGGCGATGGGCACCGAACTCGTCCACGTCGACGCCGACACCGACGGCGAGGAACTCCACACCGCGGCCCGCGAGGAACTCGCCGAGGAGATGGCCCGCGGCAAGGACAACACCTTCTTCACCGAGCAGCACAACAACCCCAGCAACGCGGTCGGCTACTACGCCGTCGGCCGCGAGATCGCCCAGGCCCTCGACAACCGGGTCGACGTGCTGATCGGCGCGGTCGGCACCGGCGGCGGACTGTGCGGGACCGCCCGCGAGCTCAAGAAGTCCGTGCCCGACGTCGCCGTCGTGGGCGTCGAGCCGAAGGGTTCGATCGCCTTCGGGCCGCCCGCCCACGACTACTACCAGTCCGGCACCGGCACCCCGGAGGGAGCCACCATCGGGCTGCTGGTCGACTACGACCTCATCGACGAGGGAGTGAAGGTCGGCGACATCGAAGCCTTCGCAACCGCCCGCGTCGTCGCCCGCCGAACCGGCCTGCTCATCGGCGGCTCCGCCGGGGGCGTCGTCCACGAGGCCCTGAACCGCCTGCAGACCCTGGCGCCGGATGCCGTTATGGTCGCCTTCATCAACGACGGTGGCGAGAAGTACATGGACACCGTCTTCAACGATGACTGGATGAACGCCCGCGCACTGCTCGACGAGGCCGTGGAGGCCGACATCGACGAGACGCTCACCAAAGTCCGCAGGCCCTGACTTCCGAGAAACGTGACACCCACGATGCAGCAGCTAGCCACTCTCGCCCGCGACAGCCGCGCACTCGCCGCCCTCGCCGTCCCGCTCGCCCTCACCCAGCTCGCCCAGGTCGCCCTCACCACCACCGACACCATCATGATGGGCGTCCTCGGGACCGAGGCCCTGGCGGCCGGCGGCCTCGCGCTGGTCATCTTCAACCAGCTGCGGACCATGGGCGTCGGGCTCGTCACCTCCGTCGGCAACCAGGTCGCGGCAGCCGCGGCCCGCGCCGAACGGGCCCAGGGCTCCAAGGACGAGAGCACGGGCGACGACGACGTACGAGACCTGGTGCGGGCGGCAATGGCGGCCGCCACGCTCGCCGGCCTCGCCGGCGCCGTCCTGATGGTCCTCATCGGCCAGGCCGCAACCTGGCTCGGTCAGGACGCCGCCGTCGCCCACCGCGCTCAGGGCATGCTCGCCGCGCTGGCGCCGGGTCTGCTGCCCTGCCTCTGGTTCCAGGCGATCCGTCAGTTCACCGTCGGCATGCGCCGCCCCCAGGCGCTGCTGCAGATCACCATCGCCTCCGTCGCCGTCAACGCCGGGCTCAACTGGATTTTCATCCACGGCACCTGGGGCATGCCCAAGCTCGGCCTCACCGGCATCGGCGTCGCCACCAGCAGCGTCTACCTGCTCTCCTTCCTCGCCCTCTACGGCTCCGCCCGCCGCGACCCGCAGCTGGCGCCGCTGCTGAGCCTGGACTTCTGGCGTGCCGACGCGGCCACCGTACGCCGCCTGCTCGGCCTCGGTGCCCCGATCGCCGCCACCTACGGCTCCGAGGCCGGATTCTTCTCCGTCACCGCACTGCTCGCCGGCAGCTTCGGCGCCGCCGCGCTCGCCGCCCACACCGCCGTCAACCAGCTGATCTACATCGTCTTCCAGGTCGCTGTCGGCCTCTCGCACGCGGCGTCCATCAACGTCAGTCGGGAGCTCGCCCTCGGCGAGTACGCCGTCGCCCGCCGGATCAAGAACACCGCCCTCGCCTGCGGCGCCGTCGTCACCACCCTCGTCGGCATTGCCTACCTCGTCGTCCCCGACCTCGTCCTGCGGCCCTACTTCGACGCCGGCTCGGCGGCCGACCAGCAGGGACTGGAGATCGCCACCGGCCTGCTGGCCGTCGTCGCCGTCCTACAGTTCTTCGACTGCGCCCAGAACATCGGCGTCGGCCTGTTGCGCGGCCTCGACGACACCAGGAGCGGCTTCCGCATCACCCTCATCGGCTACTGGCTCGTCGGCCTGCCCGCGGCCTGGCTGCTCGCCTACCCCCTCGGCGGCGAGACGCGCGGCCTCTGGCTCGGCCTGCTCATCGGTCTCGCCACCACCGCCGTCCTCCTCCTGCGCCGCTACGGCCTCGCCCTCGCCGCCAAGGCCGCCACCATTCCCGAAGCGGCCGTCGCCGGCTGATCCGGCTCCCCGGGGGACCGGGCCCCAGGAGGTCCGGTCCCCGGAAAGCACGGTTCCCGACACCCACCACCCGTCCCCGCCGGCCGCCCGCGAGACCGAGCTTCCCCTCCACCTCACCGGCTGCCCCCGGACCTGGCCGCCGCACTCACAGACCGTCTCGGCGCCCGCGAGCCACTCGACCTCGTCCGGGTCGTGCCCTGCGCCCGGACCGACACGGCATCGCACTGCGCTGAGACACACGCGCACCCACAGGGCGTGCGCCTTCCGTTCCGGACCCGGCATCGGCGCGGTCCTTCTCCGCCGTGACCCAGACGGTGAGGCGATCCACCGAGTCCTCGGCTACCTGGTCCGCCTGACCACGACGTGCCGCCTACACAGACAACCCCACCTGCACCAAGGCGGACGGAAACGGTACCCAGAGATCCGGCTCTACCTTCGAGAAGGGTTGAGATCAGTCTTGAACGTGGATACTTCGAGTGATGCGCCCGTGTTGGGCGACGTGCTGCTCGGCTTCTGGTCGGCCCGGGACCGCTTCCTGGAGGCGGGCTTGGCGACCAACCGCAGCGACCCGATCGGCGGCCTCGCGGAGTCTCTTGCCGCTGCAGCGTTTTGGCCGAGTGCCTCGGCGCGGGCGGCCTACGAGAGGGCGCGCGGCGTCCGCACTGGGATCGACCGCTCAGGCGAGTTCGGGCCGGCGCTCGGCTCCATGCCCGTGGCGGGGAACGGTCGTAGGAACTCACTGGCTGTCGAAATCGAACAGGGCTGAGGCCTGGGAGAGTGATCCACTGAGGGTGATGCGGCTGGTCGATTCCGACCAGGCATGCTGCTCGTTCGTCCGCTCGTAAATCGGCTGGGGAGGGCGGGGCCAAGAGCGCGCTCTGCCAGGGCTGGTGCGGAAAACTCGTTGCCCTGGAGCCCGTTAGCACTGGTAGAAAGGGGCATGGACGACAAGATCATTCCCCCGGTCGAGCGGATGCTCGCGGAACGCGCCTGCGAGCGCATCATCGTGGACTTCATCCACCGCCTCGACCTCGGTGACCCGAGCTCGGTGGCCGAGCTGTTCACCTCGGACGGCTTCTGGCACTGGCCCTACGGGGACCGGCGCATCGAGGGACGCGAGGCCCTGCGCCGCTACTTCGCCTCCCGCCCGGCGGACAGGCTGTCCCGTCGTCTGATGACAAACATCCTGGTCACGGTGGAGTCCGAGACGACGGCGCGGGCCGTCTCGTACCTGACGACGTACCGGGTCGACGGCTACGCGGGCGGAATGATCGAGCCCAGGCTCCCGGCCAACGTCGGCCACTACGAGGACACCTTCCGCAAGATCGACGGCGCCTGGCTCCTCGCCGGCCGCACCGTCTTCCTCCCCTTCGGCGCCGACACCGAGCGACTCCCCGCCCCGACTGCTTGACTTCCTCCCCGTGCTAAGGCACGGGGATTCCGGCCGCGCGTGCCGCGCAAGAACTTCGCCCCGTGCGTGCGCGCGTCGCCGGTGGTCGGCGCTTCACGGACCGCCTCGCGGCGAGGTCTCCACGCCCTGATGGGACTCGTCGGGCCGTGAGGGAGACTACGGTCCGTAGCCGCCAGTGGGTGAGCACTTTCACGCCCGGAGCCACTATGAGTTCGAGCCACGGGAACTCCCGCTTCGCCTCCACCAGCTCGATCGCGCCGCTTCGCGGCTCCGGCACAGCAAGAGCCAACCCCCAGCTGAAGCAGGGGGTCTGCGCTCAAGAATTCGGATCAAGTCAGCCTGTGGGGTGGGTGGCGGCGCGCCAGGACCGCCGCCGGGGGATGCTGCGGTCGAGGAATTCCTGCAAGGCGGTCGGGGTCCTGGGCCGGGGCTTCGGCGCGGGGGGCAGCTGAGAGCCGATGCGTTCGAGGTTGACCGCGATGGCAGTCAGGACGTGCTGGACGTGGGCCTTGTCATCGCTGCGGTAACGGCACTGGCGCATGCCGTGGCCGTTGACGAACTCGTTGATGGTGCTCTCAACTCCGGCCCGCAGGGAGTACCGCGACAGCCACTCCTGGGTCTGCTGCTCGGTCCGGGACTCGGACTGGATGTCCAGGAGTTCGCGGGGCAGGAAGGTCAGGACACGGCCGTCGCTGCGGGTGCAGGCTGCCTTGAGCGAGCACTGGCCGCAGTCCTTCTTGGAGAACTTCACCTGAAGGTAGGGCGTGCGATGGACGGGCGCTCCAGCAATGCCCGGCCAGTCTTGCCTGCCTGCAACTCGGCCTCCACGAACGGCCGGTCCTGGTACTGCTCGATCAACTGCCGTCCGTGCTCCGGAGAGCAGGCGGTGATGAATCTCTTGCCGTCGAGGCGCGGGTCGGTGCGGTGGGTGACCGAGGAGTCCCGCACGAGGGCGTGGTACTCGCTTCCGTCGGAGATCACCGTGCCGCACAGATCGCGGAGCTCCGGCAGGGCCTCGTCTTGGTCCTCGGTCTCGCTCACGCTCCATATCCACCCCGGCAGTGCCCTTTTCCCTGCTCAGACGGACCGAGCAGATCCGAAACCGGCACTGGATCACAAACTCATCAGCTCCGTCAACGAGGCGATCACCCGGATACCGGCGTCCACGGCACCGGAACCTCCGGAAGCCGAGCGGTCCAGCCAGATGGCCTGCAACCCTGCATCCCGCGCCCCGACCGCGTCCTTCTCGTAGTCATCACCCACGTAGGCCACCTCGGCGGGCGCCAACCCCAGGGCCTCGCAGCCCGCAAGGAAGATGCTCTCCGCCGGCTTGGCGGAACCGTGTTCTTGGGAGCAGACCAACGGCTCCGTAAAGTAACCGAGTAGCCCGATCGCATCCAGCTTCGCGCGCTGGTGCGCGGTCACCGAGTTCGAAACGACGCCGAGCCGGAATCGACCCGCCAACGCGCCCAGCGCCGGCTGAGCATCGTCGAACGCCCGCCGGCCCGCATCCCTCCGCAACGCATAGCTCGCGAACCACGCCGTAGCCGCCTCGTCCGTCAACTCAAGTGCGCCGACCACCCCGGCCTGTGCGAGAAATCGCCGTATCCGTGCGGCCTTCTGGGCGGCGAACGTCAACTCGCCGCTCAGGAACCGCGGGTACTCCTCCTCCCTGACTTCCCGCCACACACGCAGCGCCTCCGCTGGCGACGCGAACCGGTCGGAGAGCCCTTCGGCAACCAAGTGCTCGTGAAGACCGGCCTCCTCGGCCTCCTCGTACGCATACAGGGTCCCATCGACATCGAACAGCACTCCACGGACCGTCATACCGATCATTCTGGCGGGCAACACCGATCCGGACAGTCCCATGATCAAGAGTGACCTTCGACAACAGGCTCTCACCAGGGCTCGAATGCACTCCGGGACGTAAGCGACAGCCGCCGGGTAACGAGAGCACAGAGGTCAGGCCGTGTCTACCGGACACGGCCAGGCCTGGACCAGGCGAAGCGATCGTGTTCTGTCTGGTTGATCCGGACCGGCCAGTGACCGGGCGGTTCCTCGGCGGCGAAGAAGAACCCCCTGCTGGCGGGCAGCAAGGGGTTCTCGCGAGCCGGGTAGTCCAGGTGCCCGATGTACAGCGCGCCGGCGATGGCCGGCCCGGCCTCTTTCCTGGACCTCACGTGCGAGAGCTTCGGCGAGGGATTCGCCGGTCTCGACGCCGCCGCCGGGCGGTTCCCAGCGACCGGCCCAGGAGTCCGAGGTCGTATGTCGGAGCATCAGGAGCCGACCGTGGCGGACGATGAGTGCACCCACACAGAAGGCGTCGTATCCGTCTACGCGGGCCAGGTCAATGAGCTCACGGTTCCTGCTGTCGGTGTTCCTCGCCACCGCCTGG
Source organism: Streptomyces sp. LS1784 (assembly GCF_020103755.1). Classification (GTDB taxonomy): domain Bacteria; phylum Actinomycetota; class Actinomycetes; order Streptomycetales; family Streptomycetaceae; genus Kitasatospora. Next base: position 56,464 of record NZ_JAHSQD010000001.1, on the reverse strand, counting down.
CGCGGCGAGCTGACGAACACCGAGCCGGGCAAGCACCTCGCCGTCACCTGGACCCCGGCCGACGCGCTGCCGCTGCCGATGTTCCCGACCTCCCACGCTGCTCTGATCCTCTACCTGTCCGGGGGACGGGGCTTCTCCACCCACGGCTGGGACCGCGAGCCCTTCGACCCCCGCACCCTGGTCCGCATGTGAGAGCGGTGAGCCGACACCGCCGGCCTCCCCCAACCGCAGTTGTCGGCCGATGCCGGCACCCGGCTGCGCGCCATCGCCGGCGAACAGTCCGTCGAGGAGGAAGGAGTCGTCGTCTTCCCCGGCAGCACCGTCCCGTACGTCTACCGAACCGTGCACCGGCCGGATGGCGGAACCGACAAGTGTGCGGCGGCGGTCATACCGGTTCCGGGATTGAGGGGCTTCCGGACCCTCGGCACCTCAGGCCGGGATTGGAGGGCCGGGTCGGCGCCCGGTGCGGCCTCGTGCCGGTCCTGAGCGTGGCCGGAACGATGTCGACCATGATCAAAATCGCCAGAAGGGCCCCTGGCGCCCTATCAGCCGACCAGCCAACCCTTCATACCAACCACGTACCGAAAGGCGCTAGAAGGGGGCTTTCTGTAGGCCAATTTTCCGACATGGACATGCAATCGGGAGGGTTCGGCCCGCCCCGAGGCGCGGCAGCGGCCTCCTGGGCACCCCTGACCGCCGCCACCCAAACTCGAAGCCTGACAAACGGTCCAACGTACCGTCAGAACGACGACTCCTCGCTGCGCCCCTCGTCGCCGCCGGCGGCAGCCTTCTTGCGCTCCTCCCAGCCCGTCCAGAAGCGCTGCTCTCCCTCCCGCTGGGCGGCCACATCGGGAAGGACGTCAACGGCCTCGGCAAAGCGCCCCTGCCGAAACAGCAGTCCGGCCAGGTCGGTCGCGGCCCGCACGCCGGGCAGCGGGCGCAGGCGGGCGATGGACTCCCCCACCTGCCTGTCCTGGGCGAGCAGTCAGACGATGGTTACGGCCCGGGGAGCTATTCCTGGACGATGACGCGCTCTCCCTCGCCGGTGGGTTCCTCGAAGTTGGCGAAGTAGCGTTCCAGGAGTTCATCGGAGACGGTGACGCTGTTCGCGTCGTTCCGCTGGTTGCGGCTCGCCAGTCGGCGTCGCAGGGTTTCAAGATCGGCCTTGAGATGGATCAGTTCCCATCGGCATCCATGGGTCTCGATCGCGGCCTTGTAGCGGTCCCGGGTGGCCCGGCTCCAGAAGCTGTAGTCGATGACAACAGGGAGCTTCGCCTCCATCAAGCGGATCAGCTCTTCCCACAGCTCCCGCTCGACGGCGGACTTGAGGCGCTCGTACTCTGCCGGGTCGAGGTCGGCCGCGTCGTGACCGATGCGCTCCCACACCACCTCGTCGATCGACAGCCTGGTGTAGCCGCGGCCCTCAAGGGCCTGCGCGTAGGTGCTCTTGCCCGCGCCGGACAGGCCGCACATCATCACGACGACGCCGCGCTCCGTCCCGTCCAGATGCGGCAGGAGATCCACTTCTTCCACACAGGTGAAGCTAACGGACAGGCGGGCGGTCGCGCTCGGGATTTCCTCAGCGCCCACCTGCCTGGTCCTCGACTTCAAGGGCTCGCTGCGCGAGCGGCGCCGCGGGGACCGGCGCGCTGCCGGGGCCGACCCCTCTCGCAAGCCGGTGTTCGTGGACCGGCTCCCGGTCCCGTTGGTGCACCTGCGGTTGGGGCTGCCGCACGCGGCGCTCACCCAGTTGTACGGGGTCGACCGTTCCACCGTCTCCAGTGCAATCCGCGAAGTCCGGCCGCTGCCGACGGGCTGCGGCCTCGCTGTTCCCGACCGGCCCGGAACCGGTCGTACCCGCTCCGCCGGGGCCCGAACTCGGCAGGCAGGTCACGCCAAGGGCTGCCGACACGGAAGCGCCACATCACCCCCGGTCCAGGCCGGCGGGCGCTGGGTGGCCGAGCGCACGAGCTCCTGGATGAACAACTTCGGCAAGCTCCGCCGTTGCACCAAGCGACGAAGAACCGCAGTCGAGTTCTTCATCGCCCTGGCCAGCGTCATCGTCACCGTCCGCTGCCTGATCCGACGCGCCTGGACGCTCTACCGCTGGAACACCCGCCCAGCGCAGCCGCCGCATCCGGTGACCGCACTCGGCGGACGCAGACGGGCAGGAAGTCGTCCGGCACGGTGGGCGAGGAGTCTCGTCATGGTGGAGGACGCCTTCACATGGTCACCACAGGTACGCCGTCAGGGCGGTTGGCAAGCAGGGCCGCGATGTGGTCCGCGCAGCGCAGGGCCGCCGTGGCCATGGCGTTCCTGGTCATCCCGGCGACATGAGGGGTGAGCAGGGCGTTCGGCAGGCCGAAGAGCGGCGAGGCGAAGGCTTCGTGCTCGTGCTCGAAGGTGTCGATGGCGGCTGCCGCGAGCGGGTGTGCGGGGTCGCGCAGCGCATCGGCCAGCGCCTGCTCGTCAACGATCCCGCCCCGGGCGGTGTTCAGCAGGACCGACCCCGGACGCATCAGCGCAAGCTCCGCCCGCCCGACCATCCCTCGCGTCTGCGAAGTGAGCGGCAGGTGCAGCGAGACCACATCACTGGTCGCCAGCAGCGCGGTGAGGGAACGGGCCCGGGGCACCGATGCCTCGGGCGGTCGCCGCGAGAGGCCCTGGACCTCCATGCCCAGGGCGGTCGCCCGCTCGGCCAGTGCCAGGCCGATCCGCCCGAGCCCGACAATGCCGAGGGTCAGCTCCGACAGCTCTACCGCCGGTGCGACTGGTGCACGCCATCTGCCGCGGTGCGCGGCCTCGTTGTGTGCCGGGAGATCCCGGGTCAGGGCGAGGAGCTGGGCGAGAGCGAACTCGGCAACCGCATTCGCGTTGGACCCCGGGGTATGGGTGACGGCGACCCCGTGACGGGCTGCGGCCGCCAACTCGACGTGATCGGTGCCAGCCCCGGCCCGGCCGACCACACGAAGCCGGTTCGCGAGCTTCGCGTCCGTCGCCGCCGTGAGAAACGCCGCGCGCAGCGGCACACCGGCACGGGACTTGACCGCGTGGTAGCCGAGTCCGTCCCGGACAGTCTCGGCAAGCAGCGCGGGCTCGTCGAAGGCATCGAAATCGGTGAAGTCCACCCGGCCGGCCCAGGCAGTCCGCGCCCCGGCGCGATCGGTAACCCGCTGAAGATTCAGCGTGACGGCCAGCCCGTGGCCAAGCAACTCGCCAGGAGCCGCATCCAGCAGCAGGACTCGGGCTCGCTCCATGTGGCCCCCCTTTCCCCTTGCGTGGACCCTACTGCGGTCGAGGGACTGGTCACCGAGAGACCCCATGCCCAGCCCGATCCCGCACTTACTGGCGGACGCTCTTGACCACAATTCCTGACAACTGCTCGAACTGGCGGATCCGAGAGAGGCGCCGGGGCACTCGGACCGACGCGACTTTCGGTCGGTTACACGGCAGGATCTCCGCCGGCTGCGGGCCCCACCCGGCGGGTTCCAGGCCCATGTTGTCCGCGGACAACACAGTGGCGTGCTTCGTGGTCGCGACGGCAGGCTCCTTCGGTGGGGATGCGATGTTGTCCGCGGACAACATCTCGGGCACCTTCCGCCGAGCGAGGTGCTCGGTGTACTCGCCATCGGGGGCCAGCTGCAGTGGCGTCAGAAGCAGCACGAAAAGGGGTTGAGCCACCCGGGAAGCAAGACGGCCCGACACCTTCAGGTGCCGGGCCGCCGGTTGGGGGCTCTCTTGCTGATCAGCTGCCGGCCGTAGGCTCCGGCGCATACTCGTCCAGTCGGTCCAGCACCGTGGTGGCGACGACCCTCAGCTCGTCGGGCTGGAGAAAACGGCAGAGCCAGGTCGCCACTCCTTCGAGGTCACGCCAGTCGGGAACGCCGGTTCCACCTGACGCGACCTGCTGGGCCCTCTGCAGCAGGCCCACAGAGGGCATCTCCTCAGAAGACGCAGCTCGGCCGTTCTCATCGGTACTGGCGTCACGCTGGTCCGGCAGACCCGAGGTGTAAACGCCGTTTACACCAGAGGCCCCTTCCGGCGAGCGGCCCTCGGAGGACTGGACCGTAGCCGGCGTGTAAACGCCGTTTACACCGTCCTCGGCACCGTCGCCCCCACTGGTGGGCGTCGAGACGCGGTTGGTAGGCGTCGAGGCGCGGTCCGCCTTCTCCCCCGCCGGACGGTCCGCGCACTTGCCCGCTCGTGCCGCCTTCGCCGCCAGCTTGTCGGCTGCCATCTTCTTCGCGGACTCGGCCCGGTCGAGCTGCTCAGCCGGGGTGATCTTCCCCGACCGCGCCTCTGCACCGATCCTGCGCGCATCCTCAATGGCCAGCTCCCCGGCTCCCGCCTGCTCCTGAAGCTCGGGGGACAGGTGCAGCAGCGCCAACCGCTGTCCCACCCACGCACGGGACTTGCCCAGCGCCCGCGCCACAGCGGCCTGGTTGCCGTCGTAGACCGAGTCCAGCAGCTGCTCGATCGCCTGGGCTTCCTCGAACGGCGACACGTCCTCGCGGTGGGCGTTTGCGATCAGAGCCGCCTCGACCATGTCCGAAGCGCGGGAGACCAGATCGTCGTTGAGGTCCACACGCAGGGTCTTGAGGCCCGCCTTCTGCGCGGCCCTCAGACGCCGGTTGCCGTCGAGCGCGACGAAGTCCGCCTCACCGATCACCTCCGCCTGGTCCGGATGTGCGTCGAGGAACGCGCCACGGCTCACCACGGTGACCGGAACGATCTGCTGGCGAGCCAGACTCTCGGCGAGCTCGTCGATCGACTCGCTGTCGATGGTCTTCCGCGGGTTGAGCGGGTTGAAGACGATCGAGGACACGGGCGCCGACGACGCACGCCGCACCCGGCCCGTGGCGTCCAGTGCCTCGCTGCGCGCCCGTACCTCGTCTCCGCGGGCCGCGCCCTGGGCCAACGCCCCGAACGACCCTCCGCCGGCCTGCAGCTTCTTGGCGATGCTCACGCGAGCCTCCGTCGGATCTCGCGCATGCGCTGCGCCTGGATGGATGTGGGGGCGTACATGAGCAGCGGCTGCTTGACGTGGACGGCCTCGCGCTGCTCCTTGAGGTCGGGGACGACGGAGACGACGGGCGGTGTGCCCAGCGACTGCCAGTTCTGGAGGGAGTGGGTGGCGACGTAGCCCTTGCGCTTGTCGAACTTGTTGACGACGAGTCCGAGCCGGTCGATGTCGACCTCGTAGTCGAGGCTGACGGTGCGGACCTGGCTGTCGAGCATGGCGTAGGCATCTGCGGAGGAGTCCTCCGCCTCGACCGGGATGAGGACGCCGGAGGCGCCGGGCGCCTCGTTCTTGCGGCGGTGCCCGTAGTAGAGGCCGGCGTCCATTGCCAGGCCGAGGTTCGGGGGGGCGTCGATCACGATGACGTCGAAGTGCTCCTCGAGTGGGGCGAGGGCACGCTGGAGGCTGGTCTCGCGGGGCCCGCGGACGGACCCGAGCCGGGAGTCGAGCAGGAACGCGTCGAAGCTCGAAGGGAGCAGGCTGAGTCGTCCTTCGAAGTGGTCCGGCTCGATCTCCACGACCTGGTCGAGCAGCGAACCGGCCACGCGGTCCCGGTCGACCATGTGGGTCACCAGGCTCTCCTCGCCCGGGGCGATCTGCTTGACGCCGAGCTGGGAGGTCAGGTGGCCCTGCGGGTCGTAGTCGACGAGCAGGGTGCGCAGCCCCGGTAGCGAGGGAAGCTTCGAAGCGCCCGTGCTGGCGGGCAGGCCCAGCGCTATGGCCTGGCCTGTCCCGGCGGCGATCGTGGTTTTGCCGACGCCGCCCTTCTGGTTGCAGACGACGATCCGCCGCGTGTACCTGGGGATCGTCAGCTCGGCGAGGGAGACGTTGTGGGAGTCGATCCACGCCCGGATGGCCTGGGCGAGGCCTTGTACGAAGGAGATGCCGCGGCTGGCGCAGTCCTTCTTGAACGCGTCGTACAGGCCGGTAGGGAGCCACGTGTTCCAGCTCTCGGCCCCGGACGTGTCGATGGTCGGGTTGCTGTCCGCCGGCCGGGCACGCCACTGCTCGACGGCCTGGGCGACGGCGTCCTGCATGTCGATGCCGAGCTGGGCGGCCCGGGTCTTGAGTTCCTGGCGGAGGGCTACAGGAAGCTTCGACGCAACCTTTTCCCGCTCTCCTTCGGAGTTTTGAGACGTCATGACGTCACCATAGTGGCGCCGGGCCGGTTTAGGCACATCACGCAGCCCGTGTGTCGTCCGGTCTCTCTTCCCCTCCGGTGTAAACGGCGTTTACACCGTTGCTTCCGACCAGGCCGCCACCCAGCCGATCCGACGTCATGTTGTCCCGTGCCACCGGACCTTGAGATGTGGACAAGGACCTGACGTCAGAAGCAGTTGTACAAGCGGCCAAGACCGCAGTCGAGCTCCGGCGCGGGCATCCATAAACCGGACTCCCACGCCCGCAACGCCCGCCTGACAGCTCGCGTCCAGCAACTGGAGAGACGGCTCTCCCAAGCCCTGGGAGAACAGGCGTGGCGGGAGTCCGGCCTCGGCGCGCCCGCCGACGTCGACGAACTCCACCGCACCATCACCCGGCTGCAACAGCGGACCGTGGAACTGGCAGGACAGCTGGAGGAGGCGCGCGCCGACCTGGACGCCGCACGGTCGGCCAACCGGGACCTGACCCGGGCCTCAACCAGCGCAACTGAACGGATCCAATCGACCCGCTGGCCTGCTGAAGCGGGCCAGCGCCTTCATCTCACGGGGCGAAGGATGCCTTCGGAATCGGCGCGTGCGCTCGCGGCAAACTCCTGGAAGTCCATGTTCCCGATCGACAGATTCGCGTGCACGTCATGCACGGCGGCCGGGGTCGTACGGAACTCGCGGGCCGACGGGGAGTCGATCAGTTCCTGGTAGTACACGGGGTCGAGGTCCTCGTCCTCGTGGAAGGGATCGAGGGCGAGAAGGGCGTACTGGGCGGACTTCATCGTGGTGTCGTCGGCGATGAAGACCACGCTGAGATCCTCGTCCCGCTTCACCGCGGTGACGGCTGCCTCAATCGTCGCTCCGGCCCAGGCCGGGTCGTCCACCAGGTGGATCTCGGCCTCATACTCTCCGCCGGGCCCCCACGGCCGGGAAACCTCCTCCACTACCGCCCGCCACGCCACCTCATCCTCGTAATCGGTTCTGATGATCAGAGCAGCGAACTCCTCGCGTCCAACGATCTCGGGCAACCCGTTCACGTGTATCGCTGCTCGCCTCGGCCTTCAGCCAGCACACAGGAATCAGCAGTCATAGCGGTGGATCGTGGGCCAGTTGGGGCAGGCACGGCAGACGAAGACGTGGATGCCACCGGCGTCGCCCATGACCATCCCGTGGCTGTTGTCCTGCCGGGCGTCGGACACCTCCCAGCCGGAGCCGGGACTCGTCCGCTCCTCGACTGGCAGCCATCGGCCGCACGACTCGCTCGCCGAGATCGTCAGGAGGTGCTCCATCCGTTCGCCGCAGACGCACTCGGGCCACCTCGGCGCCTGGGTCCAGCCCGGATAGCCGCCGACCTTGCTCTGCCTGGTGGTGAACGCGTCGAAGTAGGAGATGCCTGTGGTCTCCTCAACCTCGTCGCTCCACTCCCCAACGCGCTCGACCAGATTGTCCGGTAGGTCCCAGTTCGGGTACTCAACGGCCTCAGTCGGGTGAACAACGCAGGGCCGAGGCACGTACTCGTCGTCGAACTCGTACGGCTTCGGCGCCTCCCCCCGCAGCTGCCCGGACGCGGCTTCCACGGCGGACCGCCAACGCAAGGCAGGCACAGGCGACCACTGGTCGTACTCAGAGTGGATCAGCGGGCACCAGAGCACCTGGAGCACATCGGTCCCAGCCGGAAATGTCAGCGCTGGAACATCCTTGGCGAAGAGTTGAACCACGGACACCATGGCCACGGGGTCCGGCCCGACCACCGCACGTCCGCGCGCAGGGTTGTAGTGGTCCGGCGCGGCACATGTCGGCCACAGCTCGTCAGCCGGCCACAACAGCGGTCCACCAAGCGAGCTCTCCCACCGACCGGGGGCACCGGCACGCGGGTACAGCAGAGTGGTGGACCGGGCATGTGGAACCAGGTCCGGGAAGTGGTCCGCTATATCGAGTGGCGGCGGCGGAACGGTGAAACTCATGAGGCCTCCAAATCGCCGCATGGTAGCGCGGGCCACAGACACCACCTGGCGGGGGATCAGCCCGGGGCGACTCGTGCGCAAGACGGCCAACGCCCACCCACCCCGGCGATGGCACCACAGCTGTCGCATTCGCTAGCGTCACCTTCACCGCTGCTGACCTGCACTGCTCTACCCGCCACGCGTCATCAGCCCCAGAGAAAGGTGACCCACCCGGCGACGGCATCGTGGAATCGGCGGTGGCGGGCGGTGTAGTTATGTAGGTCCACCCGTTCTGTCCGTTGTCCGCCGCTCAGGTAGTACTCACCCGGGTCCCTGCTTGTCACTGATCAGCGGCACACTGCGCGCATGAGTACTGATCGACATGCCATCCGGTTTGCCCCTGATCTGGCCTGGGTCGAATCCATGGGTGGTCCGCTGGTCGTTGTCCCGGTGTCCGCACTGCAGCACTGGGGTGGCTGCACCGAGGACGGCGTGATCATTGGTGACGGCGATCAGCCCGACGACTACGACCGGGCCTGCGGGATCGAGGGCCTGGCTGACGTGATCGGCCTGCGCGGCCACGGCAGCGCCTCCGCGCTGGTGCTGGGCGACGAGCCCGCCACCACCTGCTACCTGTCCGAGCCGAGGGCCTTCATGCGCTGGCTCGCTGCCGACTCCGACGCCGAGCTGCTCGCCGCCACCGAAGCCGCGCTGAATGACCCGGCGACGCCGTGGGAGGAGTGCGGCCTCTGGGAGACCGACGGACCGGCGGTTCTCATGGATTCGGCCGAAGCCGGAAAGAATCTCGGCATGCCCTACCCGGACGGCAGGGGCCAGCCGGAGCAAGCCCCCGTCCACCTGCCCGCAGGACGCTGGAGAGTCCGCGCGTTCCACACGTGTGCCGACGAGTCCGTCTGGGTCGGCGTGGTCCAACTCCTCCCGGAGGCCGACGCCCAGTCGACAACGACTCCTTGACTCGGACACCGAGCCCGCCCCCGTAGCCCCGAAGGGACGGTCACGGACGCTGGGACGGTTCGAAGTGGCCCCACCGTCGCCCATCAGGCGTTCATGATCGGTACGCGTCGTGATACCTGCGCAGCCGGGGACCACGGATCGCGGGCAGCCTGATCAGGGTGTCCCTGAAGGCGCCGTCGTGGGGTTCCAGGGGGTACCAGGGGCGCGATGGCAGTGGGTAGTCGTCGCGCAGGACACCCTCCGGGAGCACCCCGGTGGCGGGCGTCGGCGAGGTCTCCCCGGGGCTGGTGAGGTACGCCCAGACTCCGCTGTCCAGCGGCACCACCGTCGCATCGCCATCGGGTGGGCACCACGGTTCGCCTGTTCCGGGGTGGCGGGGGACGAGGAGGATGTCGGGGCGGGGCCGGGGCTCGGGGATGCCCGGGCCGGCCAAACCCACTGAGCGGGGGTCGGGCCCGGGCGGGAGGTAGCGGGCCACGGTGTGGCCGAGCAGCTCGGCGGCAGGGCCGGCGGGAAGGGTCACCGGATGGTTCTCGGTGGCCGCCACGAGGTGAGCCAGCGCGACGCCGACCGCGGCCTCCCAGCGGCGGCTCCACGACCCGTCGGGTTCGACGGGCGGGATGCGGTGCTCGGCACGCTCCAGGTCCGCCCAGTCGGGTAGCGGGTCGGCCGGGGACCCCGAGGGACGGCGGACGACCGCGTCGGGCTCCAGCCACACTGTCTGCCACGAGCCACAGTCGTCGATCCGGGTCGCCACGGCCCGTCCGCACCCCGCACAGGCCAGGTTGGGCCCGGCCCGGCCGTCCACGCCCCGGCAGTAGCCCTCACACTTCTCCAGGATCAGAGTCATCGATCGGGAGTCACCGGGCGCGATGACGATCCTGCCCCGCGCGCCGAAGGAGAAGGAGTACACCGGCGCATATACCCCCTGTCGGGCGGCGGCTTCCTCTCCGACTTCCTCCCACAATCGCCAGGGCGGTCCGGTGGGCTGTGGGTCGACGGCGTACGTCGCCGCCTCCAGCATCGGAGGATGAAGTTCCTCCCAGGCCCCGTGGTGGGTGTGGACGGGTAGTGCGACCCGGGACACCGGAGCCGTCAGCTCGGTGCAGCACCCGGCACACGCGAATATGTCCAAACAAGCTCCCCCTCGCCGCGGTTCCCGGGGATTGTGCCTCGCTTGCGGCGGAGGATCCATCGGATTTCGGAGCGGTTCCAGGGCTTCCGGGGCGCGCGTCATCCCGAGGTTGATGGCAGGGCGGCCCCGCCCCACTGGGTGCGGGGCCGCCTGGTGGGCTGGCGGTTGGTCAGGCCGGGTGGCTGGCGGGGCGGTGCAGGGGCATCTGGAGGACGGCGGTGGTGTTGGGGTGCTCACCGGTCACCGGCCTTCCGCAGCTCCAGCAGGCGGCTTCTCCCCCGGTCCTGGAGCTCTCGCAGGACGCGCAGGTGTGGTGGCGTCGGCCGACGGGTCCGGCGTACGGGTCGGTGGCGACGATCGGGATGGCGATCAGGACCGGCTTGTGGTCGGCGGCCGGGGCGGTGTGGTGCGTAGCGATGCGGGCCATGGCTGTGGTCTCCCTGATCTGGACGGCGGGGTGGTGAGGAAGGCGGCGGGCCTGTCCTCGTGGAGGCTGGCCCGCCGTCAGGTGGTTACAGGCGGCCGTCGGCCCAGGCCTCGGCCTCGTGGCCGCGCTTGTCGTCCTCGTCGGCCTCGTCGGCCTCGTCGTCCTCGTCGGCCTGGCTTCGGTAACCGCGTCGGTGGGGCACAGTTCGGCAATGGTGAGGTCCCGGCCGAGGGCGGACCACGGGTACGCGCCGGACCCGAGCCACTTCACAATGCGCGGCAGAGTGTGGTGGGCGATCTCACGGTTCAGGAGCTTCGAGCTGGGCCGGACGAGGTCGTCGGCGGCAGGCGTGGCCATCAGTTCGACGGCCACGTTGGCTCTGAGCGGCTCCGGGAGGGCCTCGATCTGCGAAGCGCTCGGGGGCACGGCCCCGCTGGGGACGTATCGCTCCCACATCAGGTGAAGACGTCGGGTGCGGCGCGCAGGCGGCTGCCTTTGCCACCGGCCAGGACCAGGGCGACGGCGCCGGCGGGCAGGGAGACGAGCGCGCTGCTGTGGGACGGGGCGGTGGTGTCGGTGGTGCTCTGTCCGGTCACGAGGTTCCTCCCGGATGGCGGGTGGGTGAGGCGGCTGCCGAACCGCCCGCCCCCCAGGGGAACTACAGGAGGTTCAGCACGTCCAGGGCGAGATAGGCGGCGGCGGTGTCGGTCATCTCGCCGCTGCGGAGCACGCGGGTGCGGAACTGCGCGAGGTCGAGGGTGACGACGTCGATGAACTCGGTGCGCTCGGGGATCGGTTCAGCGGCCTTGACGCAGCCAGTGGCGAAGAAAGCGAAGCGGCGGGCGTTGGAGTAGGCGTCCAGCCAATACGGTCCGACGGCGTGGACCTCGCCCTGGTAGCCGGTTTCCTCCAGCAACTCCCTGGCGATGGCGTCCAGCGCTTCCTCTCCCGGTTCGAGGAAGCCGCCGGGCAGTTCGTAGAGCACCTGGTCCGGGCCGGGCCGGTACTGGCGGGCGAGGATGACCTTCTGTTCGGTGGTGAGGGCGAGCACCGCACCGGCCGGGCGCTCGGTCTTGAGGTAGAACTCCTCCTTCCGCCCGTCGGGCAGCTCGAACTCGACACGGTCCACGGACCGGCCGAACTTGCTGAACACGGTGGTGCGCTCGATCTCGCGCCACGACGCGGTGGTGTCGGTCGTCATGGCCAGGACGGTACGGCCCCGGGCCGGCGCGCGGTGGCCGCTCCGCTGCCGGTTGCCGGCCGGTTCCTGGCGGAGGGTGGGGCATGTCCGGGAGACCACCGGCGAACGGCGGCCCGATGGAGACCGCCACTGACGGTTCACCAGCCCACAGCACTCACCACGCCGGCTCTGAGCAGGCAAAACATCGAAGTCCTGCTGGAGTGTCAGCCCAAGGTCGTAAAAATTACGGTTGCGCAGCTGGTGGCAAGGGGTTTAGAACGGCGTTGTTGCCCAGGACGAGTCGTTGGGGCTCCACGGTCCGGTCACAGGCTGGCGGGGTGTCCCCGGAGGAGACCAGATTGATGACCGCGCTCTCGCTGCCCTTCAACACCGAACGGCTTCTTTTGCGTCCGTTCACGCCGGACGACCTCGATGACCTGTACGCGTACCAGAGCCTCCCCGATGTCGCTCGCTACCTCTACCGGCAGCCGCTCACCCGCGAACAGTGCGCGCAGAGCCTGACGCGGCGCGCGGCCGGCACGGCATGGGCCGAGGACGGCGACGACCTCGTGGTCGCCGTCTGCCCGGTCGGCGAGGCAAAGGTCGTCGGCGAGGTTGTCCTGAAGCTCGCGAGCGCGCGGGCGCGCCAGGTCGAGATCGGCTGGACCTTCAACCCGGCGTACGGCGGCCGGGGTTACGCGACCGAGGCGGCACGTGCGACCGCCGCACTGGCCTTCGCCGAGCTGGGCGCCCACCGGCTCTTCGCCCGCCTCGACGCACTCAACACCGGATCGGTGCGCGTGTGCGAGCGCCTCGGCATGCGCCGGGAGGCACACCTTGTCGAGAACGACCTCGACAACGAGCGCTGGGGCAGCGAGTACGTCTACGCGACGCTCGCCCGGGAGTGGAAGGCCGGCCGGGCTCAATAAGCCTGGCTGGAGGGCCGGGGCGGGCGTCCTGAGGAACACCGCCATCGCGGAATGCCCTGCGCTGTGCGGTAGGCCGTCGGCAATGGCGGTACGTGGCGCGCGCTCCCGGCGGACTTCCCCTGGTGGCGGGTGGTGTACGACTTTCCGAAAGGGTTCGCGGTACTGGCGCACAGGTGGGTGGTGGAGAGGACCCTGGGGGTGGCTCTCACGCGCCCGCCGGCCAACCGTGTCCACGAGCGCCGCCCCGATCACCACCCGCAGACGATGTGCTGGGCCGCCCTGATCACACTCACGCGGAGAATGGCGCGCGCCGGCACCTACACTGGCCCGAGTACCGTCCACACCGGCTGTAATCCCTCGGCTACACACCGTTTCAGAGCTGGAACAACGGCCACAGCTGGCGGCTCGGGACGACCTACCTGGTCTTCGAACAGTCCCCGGCGCTCACCGCGGACCAGCACGAGCGGTGCCGGCCCGGCCTGAACCATCTCGCATTCCACGTTGAGGACCACCACACCGTGGAGACACTGGTCTCCGAGGCCGCGCAGCACGGCTGGACCTTGATGTTCCCCGACCGGCACCCGCACGCCGGCGGCGAACAGACCTACGCCGCCTATCTGGAGAACACCGACGGGTTCGAAGTCGAACTCGTCGCCATCATCCCGATCGAATCAGACTGACAACGATCGCCCATCCACAGGTCTTGACGATGACTCGTTGTGAGGTGTGGTCCTGACCACATACCGGCTCGGCCGCCCTCGCTCACATCCAGGCTCGTCATGAAGGCTGTCCCCTGCGCGTGCCAGCTCAACGCCTTCTCGATCCCCACCAGGAGAGCGCATCCCAGCCGCTCTCAGGCGGCCGAGCAGCCGCACCGATGAGAGTGTGGTCCGGGGCGGCGGGCTTCGCCGAGGTGCGGCGCGTGTCCCGCACCGACGGCTTCGGCGAGGGAACCGGCTTTGCAGGGGGGTGCCGCTTTTTGCCACCCACAGGGAGCGGTCACGCAGCAGTTCGTCCTGTGGCCGCGGCGGGGATGCTCGGTCCCGAGCTGTGAATGCCGAGCCGGCTGGACGGCCAGGGGAGTGCCGGGCCCGCGCGCACTCGGGTGGTACGACGGTGATGCGGGAGCCTGCCTGGTGACCCGGGCCGTTCACGGCCTGCGCTTCCACCTCCACCTCGACCCGCTCACTTGGGGCTGACCTCTCGGCCCAGGAAGCTGATCGAGCGGCCCGCCACACGGTTTCTTCGTGATCAAGGAGCGAAGCCGTGCGGCCCCGTCTCAAGTCGCTCGGCACACTCAGCCCCTCAATCCCGGGCTGAGTCGTAAGCCGCGCAAGCCGGCTGGATCGGGTACGGGGGCGGCCCGGACAGCCGGCGGTCAACAGGCGCGCGCAGGCCTCGACCGGGGGCAGCTCGCTGAGGGGTGGCAGGTACACAGGCAAGTCGGTGCTTGGGTCGCTTCGGTCGCTGAGTCGCTGGACGACATGTCGTTCACTGAACCGACGGCCTGGCAGCAGGGTCGGGGAGTCCGGTCTCGCGGATCTGGTGCAGCACCTGGAGGGCGGCAGCGACCCAAGCGACTGGCGGCAAAAGGTCTCGGCCGCTACCTGGGGCGAGAACCTGCCTGCTCCGGTCCCCGCATGGTTCCACTCCTCAAGGCCGGGTCGCTGGAGCTACTGAAGCTACCGAAGCGACCCAAAGCGACCCACCTCCGGCCCTTCAGGCGTGCCTGACACGGGCGACACGCCGGGGGAAGCGCCCCGAGAGACTCAGTCGCTTTCAGTCGCTGGGCTTCAGTCGCTCAACAAAACCCCAGGTCAGGGCACATATACTCGCCACAACAGCGACCGAAGCGACTCAAGGTTGGGTATATGAAGACATTCCCGTGTGCGTGTGCGCGTTATAGACCCGGGCTTCAGTCGCTTCAGTCGCTGTTTGCTGTGAAAATGGCCTCTGACCTGCGTAAACGACGGAGTACCCAAACCAGCGACTGAACAGGCTCAGTCGCTTCCCCAGGGCTTGGTCGCTGAGTTTGCCCGCAAGCCCCGGTAGTAACGGTTCGCACGTCCTCGCTCGGCTAGTCTGTGTGAGCTATCTTCTGGACTTCGGTCGCTTCAGTCGCTGATCCGATACCCACCAGTGCCCTGACCTGGCTTTTTGCCTTCAGCGACTGAACGAGCGACTCAAGTCTGAGCAGCTACCGAACAACGAGCAGCTACCGAACAAGGGGAAGGGACCAGCGTGACGGCGCCGATGGCCGTGGGGAGCGACCGAGCGGACCGCCAGCCTGCTGCGCTGGCAGTCGCCCGCTGGTGTGCCGTCCAGGGCTGGCCTGTCCACCCTCTAGCCCCCGGACGCAAGACCCCGCCCGCCAACTGCCGGCCCTGCCAGGAGTCCCCGCACTCCCCCGCCGACTGCCCCTGCCCCGCAGCAGGCCGTTGGTGCCACGGGTTCCATGCAGCGACTCTGGACCAGGGCGTCCTCTCCGCCTGGTGGCGCGTCAACCCGGACTTCGGAGCAGGCGTCGCCTGCGGGCCGGCCGGCCTGGTGGTCATTGACGTGGACAGCCACACCGACGTCGTCCCCGCCCGGGACCGCATCCTGCCCGGCATCCCCATCCACGAGGACGTCGACCTCGAAGGGCTGGAGAACGGCTACCACACTCTCGCCCTGCTGGCCGCCCTCCGCCGTGCTCCCGACCCCACGACGGACGAGGGAACCCTGCGGGTACGCACGCCCTCCGGGGGCCTGCACATCTGGTACCAGGACCACACCGACCGCCGGTTCACCTGCTCCACCGGCTCCTCCGCGGGCCGCGCCCTGGCCTGGCAGGTCGACGTCCGGGCCCACGGCGGCTACATCGTCGCCCCCGGGACCGTCACCGCCGCCGGCACCTACACCCCGCTTCCCGGAGCCCGGACCCCCGCCCCACTGCCCGACTGGCTCAGCGAGGAACTCATCCGTACCGGACACCTCAAGGACCGGCCCGGCCGCCCGAGGGTGCCGCAGCCGGCTGTCCCCGACCGTGCCCGCCAGGCCGTCGTCGCCGCGGGTGGTGGCAAGCAGGGCGCGGAAAAGGTGCTCGACACCGTGCTCCAGGAGGTCACCGACTGTGCCACCACCCCCGAGGGCGCGGGCTTCACCGGCAAGCTCAACCGCGCCGCCTACACCGTGGGAGGCCTGGTCTCGGCCGGCCACCTCACGCACGCCGCCGCCGAACAGCTCCTCCTCGACGCGGCCCGCACCGCCCGTCCCGCCCAGGACCGGCACAACTCCGCCGTCATCCGTTCCGGCCTGGCAGCCGGGACCCGGCAGCCCCTGCACATCGGGAAGGCCCGCGGATGACCGACAGCACCCGCCGCAAGAGGACGGTCTTCGACCCCGTGGCCACGGCGCAACAGATCCTGGAATACCCGCCCGTCCCAAGCCCCTCGCAGCCGCCCTGGCACGGCACTGCCGTCCAGGAGAGCCTCCTCGACCCCACGCCCACAGCAGCCGCTGCCCCGTTTCCGCAGGCGGCCGTGGAGCCCGTCCAGGCCACGCAGGCCTCTGCGGGGGGCCCGCAGGCGACCCCCCACGGCCTGCTGCCCGACTCACTCTCCGACCGCGGCAACGCCAAGCTCTTCGTCCACCTCTACGGACGCGACTACCGCCACGTCCCCGGCCTCGGCTGGTACCGCTGGTCCGCCCACCGCTGGCAGCTCGACGAGGACGACACCGTCCTGTGGGCCGCCGGCGAGATGGCCGAGAGCATCGCCACCCACGACCCGCGCGGCCTCTACACCAACACGGACCTGCGCCGACACCGCCGCCGGGCGCTGTCCACCTCCGGTATGAACGCCATGCTCGCCCAGGCCAAGTCCGCCCCCGGCATGGTCCTCAACGCCGCCCTCCTCGACGCCGACGCCTACGCCCTGTGCACCCCCGGCGGCGTCGTCGACCTGCGCACCGGCGCCATCGTCCCGCCCGACCCGAAGGTCCACCACCACTCGCGGTCCACCACCCTGGCCCCCGCCCGGATGCCCACCCCGCGCTGGAACCGCTTCCTGACCGACACCTTCGGCGACGACAAGGAAGGCCGCCAGACCCGCGACTTCCTCCACCTGCTGCTCGGCTACTCGATCAGCGGCGACGTCGGAGCCCAGGTCATGCCCTTCCTCTACGGCCAGGGCAAGAACGGCAAGTCCGTCCTGCTCGACGTCATGATCCAGCTCCTCGGCGACTACGCCGACGCGGCCCCGCCAGGCTTCCTCATGGCCAAGACCTTCGACGGCCACCCCACCGACCTCGCCGAACTCCACGGCCGCCGCATCATCGTCTGCTCCGAGCTCAAGCCCGGCGACCGCTTCGACGAGGCCCGGGTCAAGCTGCTCACCGGCGGTGACAAGATCAAGGCCCGCCGGATGCGCCAGGACTTCTTCTCCTTCGAGCCCACCCACAAGCTCTGGCTGCTCGGCAACCACCGCCCCGAGGTCGGCACCGGCGGCTTCGCCTTCTGGCGGCGCATGCGCCTGATCCCGTTCGAGCGGGTCGTCCCCGAGGAACGCAAGATCGACAACCTGGCCCACGTCCTCGTCGCCGAGGAGGGCCCCGGGATCCTTGCCTGGCTCATCGAAGGCGCCCGCCGCTACTTCGCCGGAGAGAAGGACCTCGCCGGCCCCCAGGCCGTCCAGACCGCCACCACCGCCTACGCCGAGACCGAGGACCACGTCGGCCGCTTCCTCAAGGAGGCGTGCGTCACAGGCGAGGGCATGCGTGCCGAACAGTCCCAGCTCTTCGGCGCCTACACCCGTTGGTGCGGCTTCGAGGGAGCCAATCCCGTATCCGGGCGTGCATTCGCCGCACGAGTCCGAGAGACACTGGGTATGACCTCTCCCAAGGAGATGGTCCTGTCCAACAGCCGCAAGTACTACCCGGGCATCGGCCTGATCACCGACGACACAGAGGAGCACAACGCGTGAGCGCGCTGATCGACCCGGCCGAGCTCGCCCACGAAACCGACCTCGTCTGGCTGGAGGACACCTCCGACCTCGACTACGTCCGTCAGTCGCTGGACCGCCTCACCACCCGCCGCGGCCGCCCGGCCTACCACCGCGACGGCCGCATGGTCGGCTACGCCATCCTCGGCCCCGACGCCAAGTCCTCCCGGGCCTCCGGCACCTTCCGCCGCCGCGTCTTCTGGCTCCTGCCGCACGACCGCGACCAGGACCCCGAGGGCCTCTACTCCACCGGCGCCCCCTCCGAGGCCGTGGACCCGCGCACCGTCGCACCCCGGGTCAAGGGCTACAAGACCGAGCGCTCCGAGGGCGGCCCGGCCTCGCCGGCGATGCTCGAACTGGGGATAACGCTCCCGAAGGCCTGATCGCTGTCATGCGGTGGTGGGGGCCCCGGCGGCCAAGGCCCGGGCCCCCCACCCCATGGGGGGCAGCCACACCGAC
>NZ_JAHSQD010000001.1:0-38259 GCF_020103755.1 Streptomyces sp. LS1784 | reverse complement strand
CCCGCGGGCCTGATCGGTGTCTTGGGGGGGTGGGGCCCGGTCCTCCCCGGGCGGGGCCCCACCACCGCATGGTGCTCACCAGCACTCTCCGCGCGGCTCCCCCTTGAAGGCTGCCCCGGGCCAAAGCCCTGCTCACCCGCGCTTCCTGGGCAGACCGCAGATCACTCAAGGCGAGAACGGGCTGGTGGAGTTCGCCCTCCAGCTCGACGCTGACGCCGACCATCGTCTGCAGGCCGCAGAAGCACTGGCATCCGTCGAGGGCTACCGTGACGCAGGTGCCGCCCTCGCTACTCTCGCCAAGGACGAGTGACCGTAGGACCACCGTCCCGCCAGGGCGTCCCGGACACCGACGGGCCCGACGAGGTCCGCGAGCCGGCCGTACGAGCCCTGCGCCAGGCACGCCCCGGGTGACGGCGGCCCTGCTGCTCGTGTCGGACACATCTTCCGAGTACCCGGCCGGATGGACCGGACCGTCCCCACGCGGTGGAACGGCTACAAGGTGACCAGCCCTCGCGGGGCTTGTGGCCGTGGCTGGGATCATGAACGCATGCCTGAGGAATCGAACCTGTTGTCGGACCTGTGGCCGCTCGCCCCGTCCGGCGTGACCGACTGGTTGCAGGAGCTGTGCGGTGAGGGCCTGACCGGGTTCATGCCGCCCGCGATGCCGGATGCGGTCTGGGTGCTCAACGCCATGTACGAGCACGAGCGGGGGCCGACCGAGGTGTCGCACCACGAGTACCACCAGGCGGGTCTGGCGGACGGGAGCGTTCAGCCCCTCATCGTCGCGGGCTTCGACTTCGACGCCGTGGGCGTCGCCACGGGAGGCGGGCTGGGCCGGGCCGAACACCCCGGCCCCGGCTGGCGGCGGCTGCGCTGGGCGGAACTCGCCCGCCGGACCGGCGACCCGGTCGTGCCCGACGGGCAGTTGCCCTCCTATCACTGCTTCCCCTCGGTCAGGAAGGAGGGCAGCTGGCCGGTCGGCATCATCCCGCCCACCGAGGGGAGCCTGGACCGGGAGACCTGGATCCGACTGATCGCCGTCCTCACCGAGCACAGCCCTGCGGGCCCGGACACCCGCTGCCTGGCCTACTACAACCCGCTGACGCTCCGGGCCGCCGACTACGACAACCACCATGTGCGTGCAAGCCGCCTCGGTGACGCTGAGATCCTGTACGACATATCCGAGGCGGACTACAGCCCGTCGAACCTCTGGGCCGAGGACCGCTCATGGGTCCTGTGCACCGACTACGATCTGTGGGCCACCAAGGTCGCCGGACCCCCGGACCTGATCGCAGCGCTGCTGAACGACTCCGAGATCGAAGCGGTACGACTGCCCTGGGCGCACTGACGAGGAGCAGCACAGGGCCCGTGGCGTCGCACTCCCCCGGGCCTCTCCCCCGCCGACTGCCGGATTCGATTCCCGGATGCGACCGGACGATTTTCCGCGGAAAATTCGTGGAGCCGGGGGACACGGACGGCCCGGTGGTGCGGGCCCGCCCGCAATGAGCCGGTCACCGGCGGTCACCTGCCAGCGAACCCGACTGCCGGCGGGCCCGAATTTTCCGCGGAAAATCCTTCGCGCGGATCGTGGTCACCCACGGCGGACCCGGGCCGGCACCGAGAGGTAGGCCAGATGCTCAGGCTTCCCCTCAGAGGTCACAGGCGTGTCGTCGAGGTAGCGGGCGCACTCCGCGTACGCCGCGATGGTGAAGAAGCCGCTCCGATCGTAGAAGTTGACGAAGACGTTCCCGGAGACGCTGCCGGGGCGGGCACTCGGAGGCTTCAGCTTCAGCTGGATGTCGCCGGACAGGTCGCGGAGCCCGGCTGTCCACCCCTGCCCGGCCAGGGCCCGGCGAGCCCGCTCCATCGCCTCCGCGGCCTGGGAGTGGGTGAGCCCGGTGAGCGTGAAGCCCGCGCTGATCGCGGCCGTGCGGGGCTCGTGAGGAGCGGTGTCCTTGAGGTCGTCGAGGAAGTGGACGAGCCCCCGACCGTGGCAATCGTAGATGTCGGCCTGGACACCGTGGCTGTTCCGCAGATCGAGCATCAGTCCGTCCGGCACGCCGAGCACGTCGTAGACGGCCAGCGTCCGGTCATTGTGACGCCCGGCGGTGACGGCCGGATCGGCCCCCGGGAACGGGTCCCCCTCCCAGGCCCCGGTGGCACTCACCCCACCGAACACCACCGCACCCGCCACCACGAAGGCCGCCAACGCGCGAGCTGCTCCGCGTCCCCGACCACCCCGCCGAACACTGTTCACCATGGTTTGTACCGTGCGCCACGGGGCCGGCCGCTTCATGAGTACCCGTACGCAATTCGGCACCCCGGACCTACTCCCCCGCCGGCGCTGGTCGTCCCCGGCGGCCACGCCAGCCGAGCATCCGGCGTGCCGTCTCGCGCAGCTCGTCGTCGCGGTGCCGCTGGGCGGGGAAACAGATGCCGTACTCGTGCAGCAGACGGCGTTCGCTGGTCGCCCAGTGCAGCAGGTGCGGTTGCAGGTCGGGCGGATACGGCGGACCGATCCGGTGGAGCGCCTGGAGCGCACGTAGACCTACCGGGAGGGACGGGTTGACCAGTGCGGCCAGGACGGGGAGTGCGGCGGACGGATCGCCGGTGATCCGCCAGTGGGCCTCGGCGGCGTGCAGCCGGGTCCAGCCGTCGCCGCTGTCGAGGTAGCGCTCGACCAGGGGCAGTAGGGGAGCGGCTGCGCTGCCCAGACGTCCGGCCTCCTCCAGCTGCCGTCCGCTGTCCGCGAGTCGGGGCGTCAGGCGGTGCAGGGCGGTCTTCGGATCGCCGGTGAGGCGGGCGGCGGTGACGGTCGCGGCGGTGGCGAGGTCGTCGTCGCCGGTGGTGCGGGAGAGGGCTTCCAGAAGGTCGAGGAGTTCGGTGTCCCGGATCGCCCAGTCGGCGAAGCGGTGGACGAGGGTCCGGGTGGGGTGGTGGCGCAGCAGCTGTGTGAGGTCCGGCAGATGGGTGCGGGCCTCCTCGGCGGAGAGGGTGCTGTAGAGGCCGTCCACGTGGGTGCCGTCGGGGTGTCGCAGGGCGAGGCGCTGATGCTCGGGGTTGCGGGTACGGACGGCGAGTGCGGCCAGTGCCTCCGGGGCCGGCTCGGGGATGTCGGTGAGGAGGCGCGGATCCCCGAGGTGACCGAGGATCGTCTGGGCTTGGCGGGCGGCGAGGGTGTCGGTGTGCACGTGGGGGAGGAGGTTGTCGCCGAGCGCCGGGTCGGGACGCGAGGCCCCGAGCAGGTCCTGGGAGATCGTGCCGAGCAGGGTGTCGAGGTCCCAGAGGGCGTGCTTGTGGGGGAGTGCGGCGGTGAGCAGGCTGACGGTCTCGTCCTCGCGGTCGCGCCACATCGCGGACAGGTGTCGGGCGCGGCGCGTGCCGCGGCCCTGGTGGTCCCCTCGGGTGATCCAGCCGCGGGCCACTGTCGCGAGGGCGTCCGCGTCCTCGGTCAGGATCCAGGCGCGTTCGTCGGTGGTACCGATTCCCGGGGCGAACTCATGGGTGCCGACGTCGAACCCGGGGTCGCCTCCGGCCTCGGCCAGGACGGCGACCACGTCGGCTGGGAAGGGCGCCTCGGAGCGTTCCAGCAGGGCCAGAGCGGCGGCGGCGCGGACGGCCGGCACCGGATCCGTCAGGGCCGACCGGAGACGGCGGTGGGCGGCGCTCTCGTCCGGGTCGAGCAGCGTCAGGACGGTCAGTGCCTCGGCGCGGACGGCCGCGGCCGGGTCGGACGCGTAGCAGGTAGCCAGCTCGCGCAGCACCGCGGGGACGGTCTCGCCGGTGGCACGGCGGGCGACGCGCACCATGGTGCGGCGCACCAGTGGGTCGTCGTCGCGCAGCAGGTGCAGCAGCCCTGTCACCTCGGCGGCGATTCGGGCGCACCCTTGCACCTCGTCGTCGTACTCCGGCTCCGCTTCGGTGCCCCCGCACCCGGCCAGAGCGGCGAGCACGGCTACCCGTTCGTGGATGGTGTGCATGGCTGCGTGAGCGAGGAAGGGGACCGCCGCTACGGCGGCCGATGACACCGACCCCTGGTGCAGCGCTCGGCCGAAGAACTCGAAGACGGCGGTGCGCGCCTGGTCCCGGTCGTCGGAGTACAGGGCGCGTATCCAGCCGGGGACGTCGCTGCCATTGCCGTAGGCCTGTCCCAGGGAGGGCCAGTCGATCGTGTCCAGCTCTTCAGGTGATCTCACGTCCGCGAACTCTAGGCACCAGTGCTGACACCGTTCGCAGGATGCGGTGTTGGGCCCTGCCCGGGCGGTCGCCTGCGATCCCGCTTCCCCTGGGCCGGGCGTCACCGGTCCCGCCCCGGCCGACCGATTTTCCGAGGAAAATTCCGCGGATCCTGCCGGCTTCACCTGGGCCGGTGGCGCGGGCCGGTCGAGCAGCGGATCGGACTGCGTCGAGCTGTGGTCCCGCCCGGCCCGGGCAGCTCTCGGTGGACACGAATTTTCTGCGGAAAATTCCCGAGCGTGGGCCCGGGCTGGCCCGGTGTGCGGAGTGGCCGGAGCGCTGCCGGTTCCACGGGCGGGGCGCGATGTCAGTGCCGTCGTGGATGCTCGGTGGCTGATGTCATCAAGTCAGGGGGCCTTCAGGTGCCGATCCGTATTGCCAGCCGTCGCCGTTCGATGGCGTCACTGACCGCCGCGTTCCCCGGGGCGGAGATCATCGACGTCACCTCCAAGGCCCCGGAGCCGTGGGTGCGGTTGAGCCCGTTCTACCCGCACGGCGGCATCCCGGTCCCCTACAGCGATGGTGTGACCAGCCAGTCGGTGGAAGGGATCTGGCAATCCCTCAAGGTCTTCCAGGACTCCGACGTGGATCCCGCGAAGCTCGGGGTCACCACGATGAAAGGCTTGAAACGGACGGTCCGTCGATACGGTCCCGTCCTCGGTCACCGAACCGGCCTGCACGGCGACCGGCTGCTGCCCTATGAGGCGGCCCGACGCCGGATCTACCTGCCTGCCTATCGCTGGATCCTTGAGCATCGCGTCGCCGACCTGGTCGAGCTGATCAGGAACAAGGACGACGTCGTACTCCTGGACTACACCACCAACGGGGACGTCACCGACCCCGGCAGCCCGCTCTCCCACGCCGCACTCATCCAGCTGCACGTAGAGGGGCGCTGGCCTGGCGAAGAGGAGGTCGAGGCTTCCAGCAGCACCGGCGGTCGAATGCCGTGAAGTGGTCCGACGACGGAAGCACGGGGTGTGTGGTGGGTGCCATGGGCCCGCAGCGACGGCCGGGAGATGACTACCCGCTGATTTTCCGCGGAAAATTCCTCGTACCCGGTGCGGCCGCGGCCACGACGTGTTCAGCCTGCATGGATACGGTCGCGTGAACCCGAGACGCTGACACCGCGCCTCTGCCCTGGCCCCCGTCGGACGCCGCACGATTTTCTGCGGAAAATCGTGCGGCGTCCGACGGGCGGCGGGGCAGTGTGATCCGTGCGGCCGCACAGCACCGTGCGAATGATCAGTGTGGACATCCAGGACCTCCAGCCGTCCTCGGCTCCACGGGTGGGCCGGTGTACTCCTGGCGCGGGGCGGTCTCAGGCTTCAGGCGTCACGGCGCCAGCGGTCGGCGGCGAACCGGGTCAGCGCAACCTCCAGGTCGAGCGGAACCACTTCGGTGGAGCCCAGCTCCCACACCCGGATCCAGCCGTCCGAGTCGGTGAGGGACGGCGGCGCTTCCCGTCCGGCCACCGGTTTCATGGCGAGGCAGTACGAGACGTTCAGACCAGGGGAGCCGGGCTCCACGTTCCTGCGGGATCGGACCCTGACCACCTGTACCTCCGCCACGTCGTCCCACCGCAGCCGTAGCTTTCGGCCTTCGTTGAGCTCCACGCCCTCGCTGTCGATGCGCAGCCGGGTCGCGACCGCCCGCAAGGCCAGTGCCCCGAGGAGGAGCACGCCGAGCACGCCCAGCAGCGCAGGCCACCAGCGCACCGTCAGCAGCCAGGTCCGGCGCAGGTCGGCCTGAAAGCCTGACCCCGAGGACATCGGGGAGACCACCAGAAGGAACACGGCGGTCAGCCCCAACAGATCGAATGCCAAGGCCCGCAGGGCTCCGATACTGCGCGAACTGCTCCTGAGCACCACCTCGCGTGGTCCTGCGGTACTGCCGGGCATCCAGCCCGGCGCCTCACCGGTGAGCCGTGATCCCAACCCGGCGTGCCGGAACTGGTAGACCCCGCCGAATCGCCGCAGCACGCCCAACTGGCGGCCGTCCTCGAGGAAGCCCAGCACATCGCGTGGCAGACGTCGACGCCCCGCCACGATGAGGCGTGTGGCGGTCCAGCGGCCCCATCGACTGAGGGCGATCAGCACGGCGGCCGAGCACGACCAGCCGATGACGAGACCGCCGGCGATGAGGAGCGGATCGCCGTTGAGCCAGTGGAAGAACGCCAGTGAGGTTCCCGCGATGGCCGGTGCGACCACTGTGGATTCGACAAGAGCGATCCTGCGCTCCTCGCGCAGCAGTTGCCTGGGTCTGGCCGCCGTATCGGACTCGGCCGACCGGGTCAGGAGCACACCGGAGAGCAGGGGAAGAAGAAAGACGCACAGGTTCGCTGACGTGCTGCCGGGCAGCGTCACGCCGACGGCCGTCGTAGCCGCGGCCGATACTGCCAGGAACAGCCGTCCACTGACACCGGCCGCCCGTCGTCGTGGGCGATCGTCGAAGCCGCTGAACAGGTGCCTTGTGAGGATCCTTCCGAACGCCGTTGCGATGATGGCGACTGCGGCGACGGCCCCGAGCACGTGGCCCACTCCCTGGATCCCGAGCCCGGGCCGCGGGGGAGAGACCCCCAGGAGGGCGGCCAGCCCCGCGATCGCATAGCTCGCCGACGTGCCGTAGATGCCTACGGCGACGATGACGACGGTGCCCCAGATGCCCGGCCCGGTCAGCAGGCTCCGCAGCTGCCACCAGGCGATGTCCTGAGTGCGTCGGCGGTGAAGCTCGCCGGCGAGGAAGCGGAAGTACGCGGGCGCTCTGTCGGACCTCCAACGGCGCGCCGGCCCGGGGAGGTAGGACGGCCGGGGCCCCTGTGCGCAGACAGTCGGGATCAGCTCGTCCAGGAGGTGCCCCTCGATGTCCTTCGGGGTGGGCAGCCGCGTCGCATCGAGCAGCTCACGAGGATCGGCGTTCTTCGGCGCGTACACCGTCGCCGCGAGCCAGAGCATCAGGGGCGAGGAGAGGGCAGTGGCGACCGGTCCTTCGGGGTCGCTCTCCATCGCGTCGAAGAGCGACTGCCAGGGGCCGAGGCGATCTTGATGACACATCTGGGCGAGGTAGGCCCTTCCGGCCTCGGGAGGCACCGGGCAGAGGCGCAGAACGGGCACATTGCGCAGCACCGGCGAGTCGTCCACGGCACGCTGGTAGGCCTCCGGCCGGGAGGTCAGAATCAGGGGGTCCGTCGTGCCGATTGCGCGCGTCAGCGCCTTCACCGCGTCCTCGCGAGCCAGCGGTAGCAGCTCGTCGAAGCCGTCGAGTACGGGAACGATCCGCCGATCCCGCACCAGGGACTCCACGGTCGGCTGATCCAGACCTCTGACGAGCCCTCCGTACTCCTCGCTGATGCGCCTGATGACCCAGTCCTGGACGCTGTTCCCCGGCTCCCAGTCCGGCATCGACAGGATGACCGGCACGCTCTCCAGGGAGCTGGGCTCCCTGGCTTTCAGCAGCTCGACCACGAGCAGGACGACCAGGGACGACTTCCCCGCTTCGCCAGGGCCGGTCACCACCAACTGGTGCGGCGTGAGCGCTCGGACCCAGGCAACCAGATCCTCAAGCCCGGCCAGTTCAGGGCGCTGCGCGTTCGGGTCGCTCCAGTGCCCCTGCTCCAGCTTCCAGGGGATCGCCATTGGGACCCGATGGTGCAGACCGCGGATGCCGGCCTCATCCCGCCACTGATCCAGGACCTCGCGGGCCAGCCCGTCCAGGACATCGCTTTCGGCATCGGCGGAGGCCGACCGTCTGCCAGGGGAGGCGCAGTCGGAGCCCAGATAGATGTTGCGGACGTTTCCTGCCTGGATCAGGTTCCGAGGCGAACCCTTGTTGTCGTTGTGCACCGCACCAGTCATCTCGACATGCTGTCAGGCCGGCGTGTGTGGGCGACGGGCTTCCGGGGGAGCGGGTGACGGCTCTTTGACGGCTTGTCCGGACCAGTGGAGGCTGATGACCTCGGACGATCGTGAAATTTCGCGTTGAGCCGTTTCTGCGGTCAACGTGGAGAACATAAAAGACTCATGTAAACCGCTTATAGATGCCACAGGTCGGGCGTGACCTGCTCACGCCAGATTGTCCTGGTGGACAGCAGACCGGCGTGCCCTGGGACTGATCGAGGCCGGTCGCCGGACCCCGGGCACCGCTATCGGCCCCCATTGCCCGGTTCACCGAATCGTTGAGCACGAACGCGAGCCGCCTCCGACGGGATGTGCCATCGGGAAGATCGACGGCAACCCCGTGGGGTACGCGTACGGCTTCGCGCGCACGGCCGACTATCAGCGGCCGGGGCTCACCGGCGTGCTGACCGAGCAACTGACCGAGATCGCACCCGGACCCTCACGTGTGCGAAGCGATGGCGCGCGGCCCGTGTCGGGCGGGGGAGGAGGGCGGAGGGGGTAACCAACCGGATGGCTCGAATGCCTCGGCATTGAGAAGTCATCTCTTTGGCCTCAAGTAGCCTTTGGAGGTGTGATCATGATGGAACGCTTGGCACCCGACGGGTTGCGGGAACCGCACTGTCCTCGGCTACGACCGAACAACCACGCACTGGCCACCTCGTGAGCGACAGATACTGCGAACTGGCCCTCCCTTCAACCGATCTTGCGCGCGACACACTGCGCTACGCACAGGCCCTGGTCCCAGCGGCGATCTTCAATCACAGCGTGCGTACCTATCTGTACGGACGCCTCCTCGGCGAGCGACGTGGTCTGCAACCGGACCGCGACTACGACGACGAACTCCTCTTCTTGGGCTGCGTCTTGCACGACTGCGGGCTCAGTATCGAGGGCAACGGTGACCAGCGGTTCGAGCTGGACGGTGCCGATCTGGCAGTCCGCTTCCTGACCGAGCAGGGAGTGCCACCGGAGCGAACGGACGTCGTGTGGGACGCGATCGCGCTGCACATGGACCGTGAGATCGCCCTGCGGAAGCGGCCGGAGGTCGCGCTGGTCGCCCTCGGCGCGGGCTTCGATCTGGGCGGCGGCCCAACCGCACTCCCGGACGGCTACGCGGACCGCGTCCACCAGGTGCTGCCCCGTCTGCACGCTGCGGCGGTCCTGCACGACAGCATTGTCAGCCAGGCGCTGGAGAAGCCGCACAAGGCACCGCCCTTCACGATGCAAGGCGAGCTCGTTCGCCAGGTGACCGGCCGGACCTCGCCAGCCTGGGAACAGCTTGCCCGATCCTCAGGGTGGAACGACTACGACCACTACCGCCCTGATTCACCGAGCACGCCTTCAGACGTCGGCCGCCGGTAGCGGGCCCGTTCTCGTAGCCACGCTGATGACCTCGCAGGTCACGACGGTCGGCCCCGCATGCGGGGGGGGGGTAGCTTCCTCCGTACGAGGGGCCGGAGTCTGCGGGATCTCACGGTCGATCCCGTCCGGGTTCGGGGCGAGCAGACGGTGGTGCGGCGGCCTCCGGTCGGGGCAGGCAGTGGTGGCTGAGTGGTGCGAGGTGGCGGGGTGGCGAGCCTGGGGGAGACGCCGTGTCAACCGTGCTGCACCCGACCGAATGTCACAGTCCGGTGCCTGTCATGTCCGGGCGATTGTGACGCCGTTCATGGCACCAAATGCCGTCGGCAGACCGTCATGTGAGGTGTCCACGCAGTCAGCGCACACCGCCATCGGGGAGTCATCATGTCCGTCCGCCACCACCGTCGCCCGCTGTTCGCCCCCGCCGTCCTGGTCGTCGCTGCGGGGCTCGCGTTGACCGCCTGCGGGCCGGAGAATTCCGACTCGGCCGGCGGTTCGGCGGCCTCCGCGCCCGCCACGGCGGCCGTCACGCCCTCGACGGCCGGCGGTCCGGCCTCCGGAGCCCCGTCGGCGGGCGCACCGGGCGCGGGAACGGCATCGCACCCTGCCGCGCAGAAGCCGTCCGGCGCGAGCCCGTCGGGCGGTACCCGGCCCGGCGGTGGGAGTACCGGTTCCGCCGCCGACCACCCCTGCGACATCCAGAACCTCGCGATCCAGGCGACGGCCCGCGCCGGGGCGCCCAACCAGTGGGTGATCGAGGTGCGTAACACCGGCGCGAACGCCTGCAGCCTGAGCTCCTCCCCGGGCGTCGACCTGGGCAACTCCACCTCTCCCGACCAGAGCAAGAACATCAAGCCGGTGCTTGCCAGCGGCACCTCGCGCTTCGCGGTCCCGGCGGGCCAGAAGGCGTACGCGGTGATCGACCTCGACCCGAGCGGCGCCACCACCGGCACCGCCCCCGGCATCAACGAAATCAACGTGCTGGTCGACCAGGACGGCACCAACATGCCCCTCGCGAACACCCGCAACTTCCCGCTCGACAGCGGCGTACGAGTCCTGAACCCCAAGATGGGCCTCTACCGGTCCAGCGTGGCGGACGCGGTCACCTCCATGGCCGCCGCCCCCAAGTAGCTCCGAGCGCATTTTCGCCACTGACCCACGGCCGGCATCCGCCGCGCCCGCCGCCGCCCCGGCAGGAACTCCCGCCGGCCGTCACAGCGGCGTCGATCGTGGCGGCCAGTGCGGGTGGCCCGTGCTCCACCTCGCCGAGCGGGCGGTGAAAACCCCGTGCCGTGCCGGCCCGGGCGGGGCAGAATCGCTCCCATGACGGACATGCGGGCGTTCCGGGAGGCGGTCATCGGCTGGGCGGCGGGAGAACCCGGCGGGCCGGCGGGTGAGCTGGCCGGGCGGCTGCGGGTCCGGACGGCGGTGCTGCTGGAAGGACCGAGCGACCTCGCGGCCGTCGAGACGCTGGCCGCGCGCCACGGCCGGGATCTGGCCGCCGAGGGGGTGTGCGTCGTCCCCATGGGTGGGGCGATGAGCGTCGGCCGATTCGCCGGCCTGCTCGGGCCGCCCGGGCTGGGCCTGCGCCTCGTCGGGCTGTGCGACGAGGGCGAACGGGGCTTCTACCAGCGCGGTCTCGAACGGGCCGGCGCGCCGTGCGAGGGGTTCTTCGTGTGCGCGGCGGACCTGGAGGACGAACTCATCCGCGCGCTGGGCGTGCCACGGGTCGAGGAGATCCTGCGGGCCGAGGGCGACCTCCCGGCCTGGCAGATCTTCGTGCGTCAGCCCGCCCAGCAGGACCGGCCGCCGCACCAGCGGATGCGGCGCTTCCTCGGCACGAAGAAGGGACGCAAGATCCGTTACGGCCGCCTCCTGACCGAGGCCCTCGACCCGGAGCAGGTCCCCGCACCCCTCCAGGGCCTGCTCCTGCACCTGTGACGGCGGTCCACAGCCGAGTCATCCGCACTGTTCGGGCCGGGCCCTGCGCGTGAGGCTGCGGCCTACCAGGTGTCGCCGACGAAGGTGAGCTTCACGGCACACAGCTGCAGGAGTCCGGCGGAGGGTGCGGCTGTGCCCAGCCTTCCGGCTGCTGCTGGCCGGGCCAGCCGTCGCTGTCGCGCGCCGCAGCGGCGGCGAACTGCTGCGGGTGGACGACGGCGGGCCGGCCGTGGATCAGCTCCGGCCACGCGGCTTGGCCGCGGTAGGAGGCGAGGGCGCTGTCCACGCTGATCTACTCGGCCGCCGGTCCGGGAACCGCGGCGGCCCGGGCAGGGCCGGTCGCCGCGCAGGGCGGGCAGGCCCGGATGGTCCGTCAGCAGCTCGTACAGGGCGACGAACCGTGCCTCCGTTGCGTCGCCCAGGCGGTGCCCGGCTCGATCTCGGGCAGGCGGGCGGCGAGGTGGTCGGTGACCAGGTCGAGCAGGCCGGCCAGGTCGGTGCGGCGGCGCTGGAGGGACGCGACGGAGATGTCCAGCGCGGACGCGGGGGTGCGGAAGCTGAGTGCGGTGTGCCCGTCCTGATCCACGATCAACAGGGTTTGCTCGGCGATCGGTTCGGGAGTCGCCCGGTCCAGGGAAGTGGATTGCCTCGGCATGCGAGTGAGCGTACGGTGCAGCGTACCGTCACGGTAGGTCCCCGACTCCTCACGGAGGTGACATGTCGCTGTTCAGCGCGGTGGACAGCACGGTCTTCACCGCCCGGCACCTGGCCGACCTCGCGGCCGGCACTCTTGCGGCCGTCCGCCCTTCGCGTTCTTCCTCGGCCTGACCACCAGCGGCCGGCTCATCGCCTGGTCGTGACCGACTCATCGCAGGAGCAACGACGTGCACCAGCTCACGTACGGCGACATCAAGGCCGCCACCGACCGCACCGCCGGACGCATCCGCCCCGTCGCCCTGGCCCGGCTTGACCCCGGCGCGATCCGCACGGCCCGGCTCGACCCCCTGGACGACTGTGAGGCCGAGCCGTGCGAGGTGTGGCTGGCCATGGAGTTCATGCAGCACACCGGCTCGTTCAAGGCCCGCGGCGCGCAGAACTTCATCCAGGCCCACCGCGACGCCGACACCCTGCCCGACGCCGGGGTGACGATCGCCTCGGGCGGCAACGCCGGTCTGGCGTGTGCCTGGGCCGCCCAGCAGCAGGGCGTCCGGGCGACCGTCTTCCTGCCCGAGACCGCTCCGGCGGTGAAGGTGGCCAAGCTCCACGGCTACGGCGCCGAGGTCCGCCTGGCCGGCGCGGAGTACGCCGAGGCGCTCGCGGCCTGCGAGGAGTTCGCCGCCGCCACCGGCGCGCTCGCCTCCCACGCCTACGACCACCCGCTGATCGCCGCCGGGGCCGGCACCCTGCTGGAGGAGATCCACCAGCAGATCCCCGGCCTGGACACCGTGGTGGTCGCGGTCGGCGGCGGCGGCCTGTTCGCCGGCGTCGCCACCGCCGCCCAGCACCACGGCATCCGCACCGTGGCGGTGGAGCCGGAGAACTGCCGCGCGCTGAACGCCGCGATCGAGGCCGGCCGCCCGGTCGACGTCATGGTGGACTCGATCGCCGCCGACTCCCTCGGGGCCCGCCGTACCTCCGCCATGGCCCTGCACGCCGCCCACCAGGACGGCGTGCACTCCGTGCTGGTGGCGGACGACGGGATCGCCCGGGCCCGCCAGGCGCTGTGGGACCACCGCCGTGTCGCGGTCGAGCACGGCGCCGCGACCGCGCTGGCCGCGCTCACCGCCCCGGACCAGCACGGCGCCGACCGCGACCTGCCGACCCGCCCCGCGAGCGCGGACCGCAGCTACCGGCCCGGCAGCGGCGAGAAGGTCTGCGTCGTGCTGTGCGGGGCGAACACCGACCCGTCCGACCTCGTGACCCCGCCCACCGCGCACTGACGAACACGACGAGGGGGCAGCCGAGCGGCCAACCGCCCGGCTGCCCCCTCCTTGTGTGCGAAGAGCATCACCCGGCCGCTGAGAGGCTCTCTGCAGTCAGAGACCTGGACACACCGGACACATTCCGGGGATCGCGCAGAACTCTCGCAACTGTTCATTGTGAGAGTGGCACATCGTCACGGCCGCCAGGCTCGGCTGCACGAAACGTCTCTCTCGGCCGGGTGTTCCGGGGGACGTACGTGTGGTGCGCCGGAACCTGGTCCGGCGCACCACATCGCCTTCATGTCACCGCGCGAGCGGTCAGCTCCTCGCGCCCGGTCGCGATTCGGCGGCCGCGAGGCCGGCGATGGCCGTGAGCATCAGCACCGTGCCGACGACCGTGGCAGCGGTGAGCCGCTCGCCGAGGAACAACACGGCGAGCACCGCTGCACTGACCGGCTCGATGAGCATCACCACCGACGCCGTGGCCGCCCGGACGGCGCCCGCCCCGGCGAAGTACAGCGGGTAGGCGAGCGCCGTCGTGATGGTGGCGACGTAGAGCATCAGCAGCACGACGTGGCCCGGGTGGGCGGTGTGCGGCACGAGGCCCTCGCCCCAGGCGAACGGCAGCATGACGGTCGCACCGACGGCGAACGACCCCATCGTGAGGGTGTACGGGTCCTCTCCGGCGCCGTGCCGTCCGGTCCACCGGCCCAGGATGTTGGAGGCGGCGTACCCGGCGGCGGACAGCAGGGCCATCCCCACGCCGACAGGGTGGACGGCACCGGCCTGGTTGCCCAGGACCAGGATCGCGAGGCCGGCCAGCGCGCCGGCGACCGCGAGCAGCCCGGCGCGTCCGATGCGCTCGCCCAGGAACAGGCGTCCACCGGCGGCGGTGAACACCGGGGCCGCCCCGAGCGTGACGATGGTGCCGACGGCCAGCCCGGTGTCCTGCACGGCGGCGAAGTAGGCGGTCTGGAAGACCGCCAAGCCGACGCCGGTGCCCGTGAACAGCAGCACACGGCGGCCCAGCGGCTGCCGCGTCCTGGGCGCGGTACGGGAAGGGCGGAAGGCGCGGGCCGCGAGCAGCAGCGCCATGCCGGTCAGAAAGCGCCAGAACGAGACGGCCATGGGCCCGAAGTCGCTGGACCGGTAGACGATGTCCACGGCGGCTCCGGTAGTGCCCCAGGTGATGCCGGCGAACGCCAGGCAGGCAAGGCCGCGGCGCACTGATCGGGGTGCCGCCACGGGGGCAGGGGTCATTGCAACAGCAGTTTTCGACACGGAAGGAATCTCCAGACGGAGCAGATGGTCGTGGTCTCGCGTCTGCGGGCACAACCGATCAGCGCGTCGCGGCCAGTGGCCTGCCTACGCGCCGGTGTCGATGGCGACCCGCCTCAGAGGGCGGGCGGCGAGAGAACTGCTGCAGAAAACATGGTCTCCACCGTACGGCATCCGAGGTACGGCGCCTCCTTTCGGCCCTCGGGTGCTTCCGCCCGGCCAAGGGCCCCGTCAGGTGTCCGACAGCCTCACCACGTGCGCGCTGTACCCTGCCCGTCGGGGGTGAGGGTCCGATGAAGCACACGACGACACCCGACGGGGTCCGTATCGCCTACCAGGTCCAAGGCGAGGGGGCTCCCCTTGTCCTGCTGGCGGGCCAGGCGAACAACCACCACTGGTGGGACGGGGTGCGCGACGACTTCCACGCCGTCCGCAGCACCATCACGCTCGACTACCGAGGTACGGGGGAGAGCGACAAGCCCGACGAGCCCTACAGCACCGAGGTCTTCACGCAGGACGTGATCGCTGTGCTCGACGAACTCGGTATCGAGCAGGCCGACGTCTACGGCACGTCGATGGGCGGGCGTGTGGCCCAGCAGCTCGCGGCCCGCCATCCGAACCGAGTGGGTGCCCTGGTACTCGGCTGCACGTCGCCCGGAGGTCCGCACGGCGTCGAACGCGACAACGACGTGCGCAGGTCACTGGTGCAACCTCGACCGACGGCGGCTCGGCAGGCCCTCCTGGAGCTCATGTACACCCCGGACTGGCTGTCGACCCATTCGGGCCCCTACCACACGCTCGGCGACCCGGGCATGCCCGCTCACGCCCGGCGTCGCCACCTCGCGGCCAGCAACCAGCACGATGCATGGGACCTCCTGCCGGGAATCAGCGCACCCACCCTGGTCGTGCACGGAAGCGACGACCTGCTCAACCCCACTGCCAACGCACACCTGCTCGCGCACCGAATCCCCGGTGCCCGGCTGCATCTGATTCCCGGCGCACGGCACGCCTACTTCGAGGAGTTCCGCGCCGTCGCGAGCCCGCTCGTTCTGGACTTCCTCATCACCGCGTGATCAGTCCAGGTCAACGCGCTCGTCAACAAGATCTGAACATCGCGCGGCTTCGGGTGGAGTTCGCGTTGCAGCTCGGCCCCGGAGAGAGCCGACGTTCGCCTGGCCCCCCTGCAGCCCGAGCAGTGGCAGCATCTGCAGCCTGGTGATGTGATCACCATGCACGAGGCCCAACCTGCCACTGGCATCGCCGAAATCATCGAGGTCCTGCCGCCTCGCGTCTGAGGCCACTGCGCAGCCAGGCGCGAAGGGCCCGTAGTCGGACGGCCGTCAGTCGCCGTCAGGGCTCTCTCATCAGGGCGGTGCCGATGGGCCGGCTGCGGAGTTCCGTGTGGCTCTGGACGTGGTTGACGGTGCCCCAGTGCGCGACGAGCGGGTTGAGGTCACGGCGGAGGTTCAGCCGGCCCGCGAGGACGCCGTCGACGACGGTGAGGAGGAGTCAGCTGCGTTGAGGAGCGAGGTCGGCGATGAGCCGGTCGGCGGCGGGACCGACTTCGTCCATGCCGACGGGTGGGGAGGGGAAGGAAGAGGTGCGCCGGCCTCGGGAGGGAGAACCGGGGCCGGCGCGCGGAGTGTCATCACACCGGGGTGCCCGGAATCTGGGCGAACCCTGGGCCGCAGGCAGCCGCCAGGTTCGACGCGCTGAACGGCGTTCCGGTGATGTTGCACACGGCCTGGAAGATCTTCCCGTCCTCGCTCTCCACGTTGAGGAAGAGCTTGTTGGGGATGTTCGCGCCGCTCTCGGTGGCGGACAGGTCGGTGCCGATCACACACTTCGGGGCGCCGGGGATGACGTCGATGTCAACCCATGCTCCCGGGTTCCGGCTGTCATTGAGGAACGCCTCGCCCTGGCGGTCCGTAGCCAGGTGGAACTGGGTGTCCGAGAAGTCTCCGAAGTCCACGACGTCGGAGCTGAAGCCGCGCTGTACCCGCTCGCAGTGCTTGTTGCCTCCGGTGCTGCCCTTCTGGTCCGCCGTGTGCCCGGACAGGAGTCGGGGAGCGGTGGAGTCGGTTCGAGCTGTCGAGCCCGTGCTGCCCTGGGCGACCGCGGGCGAGGCGAGGAGGATCGCGGCGGCCACCGCTCCGGTCACCGTGGACAGGCGTCTGAAACCGTACTTCATGCGTGAATCCCTTTCCTCGGAGGTGTGCGACGCAGGCCCGGCAGCTCCAAGGAATTTCTCCGACCGGTTCACTGGCAGTGCGATCTCACTGCGAACGACTTTCAGCGGCCTTCGGAGGTTTCATGGAATCAGGCCGCAGCCCTTCTGCCCGGCACAGGCTGCACACTCGAACGAAGTCGATGATTCCCAGGAATGACGCGCGGGAGTTCACGCCATGCCGGAGCCGTCGCTCGCTGGGGGCAGGGCGTTGCGCCCGAACGGATCAAGCGTCCGCCGCAGCCATGCCGGGCCCGCGGCCGGCGGTCGACGACCACCGGCCGTAGCGCCGTCGCCCGTCGGCTACCAGATGCGGCCTCCCTGCTGCGTGACGCGGGCGGCGGTCCTGGCCCGGGCGCGTTGGGCGGCCTCGTTGCGCTGCGAGTACAGGCGGTCGGTCAAGCGACGGCGGGACTGCGGCGTTCGACCAGGACGACGTCGCGCCAGCGCCCGTGGTGGCGGCCCAGACGCTCCCGGGTGCCGACCACCCGGAATCCGGCCTTGGCGTGGAGAGCGAGACTGGCGGTGTTCTCCGGGAAGATGCCGGACTGCACGGTCCAGATACCGGCGGCGTCAGTGGAGGCCAGCAGCGCCGGCAGCAGGGCCAGGCCGACGCCCTGTCCCCGGGCGTCGGGGTGGACGTAGACGGAGTGCTCGACCACCCCGGCGTACGCGCACCGGTCCGAGACCGGCACGACCGCGGCCCATCCCAGCACCCGGTCGCCGTCCAGGGCGACCAGGCGGTGCTCGGCGAGCCGGGAGCCGTCGAAGGCCTCCCAGGTCGGTGCGGCTTCCTCGAAGGTGGCGTCACCGCCGTCGATCCCGGCCTGGTAGATCGCCAGCACCTGCGCGGCGTGCTCGGGGAGCATCCCGGTGACGGTCACCGCGGTGGTCACGCGGCGGCCTCGATACCGAGCTCGGCGAGCAGGCCCCGAATCCGCTGCTCGATCTGATCGCGGATCGGACGGACCGCGTCGACGCCCTGGCCGGCCGGGTCCTCCAGCTTCCAGTCCAGGTACCGCCTGCCGGGGAAGTAGGGGCAGGCGTCGCCGTAGCCCATGGTGATCACCACGTCGGAGGCCTGCACTGCCTCGACGGTCAGCACCTTCGGCACTTCGGCGGAGATGTCGATGCCGGCCTCGGCCAGGGCCTCGACCACGGCCGGGTTCACGGTGTCGGCCGGGGCGGATCCGGCCGAACGGACCTCGACCCGGTCGCCGCCGAGGTGGCTGAGGAAGGCGGCGGCCATCTGGGAACGGCCGGCGTTGTGCACGCAGACGAACAGCACAGACGGGACGGCGGCGGGAGTACTCACAGGGATCTTCCTTCGGGCAGGAGTGGAGGGGCGGGGTTCAGCGGCCGGCGGCGGCCGGGTGGTGTTCGCCCCGCGGGACCGCAACGTCCTTGGCGGCGGGCGCGGCGGGGCGGCCGAACAGCACGGCGACGAGGGCGAGCCCGACGGCCAGGCCGACGAGCTGGGCGGCGACGAACGGGCCGACGGAGGCGGGTGCGATTCCGGCGAAGGTGTCCGTGAAGGTGCGGCCGATCGTGACGGCGGGGTTGGCGAAGCTGGTGCTGGAGGTGAACCAGTACGCGGCGCCGATGTAGGAGGCGACCGCGACCGGGGCGAAGTGCGCGCGGCCGGTGCGGGCCAGGCCGAAGATCAGCAGGACCAGCCCGGCGGTGGCGACGACCTCGCCCAGCCACAGGTGCGGGGCCGAACGGTCGTGGGTGGACCAGCGCACCAGCGGCTCGGCGAACATCGCGTCGGCCAGCACCGCGCCGCCGATCGCCCCGAGGATCTGCGCGGGCACGTAGGCGGCGACCTCGCGCAGGCCGGGGCCCTCGCCGCCGCGGCGGCCGGTCCACCAGGCGGCCAGGGTGACCACGGGGTTGAAGTGCGCGCCGGAGACCGGGCCGAGGAGCGTGATCAGCACCCCGAGGCCGAACACGGTGGCCAGGGAGTCGGCGAGCAGCTGCACGCCGACGTCCGGGGAGAGCTTGGTGGCCTGGATGCCGGAGCCGGCCACGACGGCCACCAGCGCGCCGGTCCCGACGAACTCGACCGCCGTGCGGCGGCCCAGCGGGGCCAGCGCGGTCATCTCGCGCCCCCCGCAGCCTGGACGGCGGTGCCGGCCGGGGCCTGCAGCAGGGCGGAGAGCTTGGCCAGGGCGGCGGGCAGCACCCAGTAGTAGACCCAGGTGCCGCGGCGCTCGGAGCCGACCAGGCCGGCCTCGCGCAGCACCTTCAAGTGGTGGGAGATGGTCGGCTGGGAGACGTCGAACGGGCCGGTGAGGTCACAGACGCAGGCCTCGCCGCCCTCGTGCGAGGCGATCAGCGACAGCAGCCGCAGCCGCACCGGGTCGGCCAGGGCCTTGAACATCTTCGCCAGCCTGGCGGCGGCCTCTTCCCCGAGCGGCTCGCGGACCATCGGCGAGCAGCACGCCACCGCGTCGTCCTGCCCGAGCACCATGAGTTCCGAATTCGACATACATCTATGTTGACAGTTGTCTATTCAAAGAGGCAAGCTCACTGTATCGACATCCATCGAAACAAGACCAAGGATCGGGGAGACCGCCATGTCCCGTGTACAGCTCGCCCTGCGTGTCGCCGACCTCGAAGGCTCCATCGCCTTTTACTCCAGGCTGTTCGGCACCGAGCCGGCCAAGCGCCGCCCCGGCTACGCGAACTTCGCCATCGCCGAGCCCCCGCTCAAGCTCGTCCTCATCGAGGGCGAGGCCGGCGAGGACACCCGCCTCGACCACCTCGGCATCGAGGTCGAGACCACCGAGCAGGTCACCGCCGCCACTGCCCGGCTGCAGGAGGCGGGCCTGGCCACCTTCGAGGAGAACGACACCTCCTGCTGCTACGCGCTCCAGGACAAGACATGGGTCACCGGCCCGGGCAAGGAGCCCTGGGAGGTCTACGCGGTCAAGGCCGATGCCGACACCCTCGGCAAGAGCGCCGACGGCGCGCCGGACGCCTGCTGCGGCACCACCGCCTGCTGCACCCCGGAGGAGCAGAGCATCGACCTCACCCGGACCCCCGTTGCGGCGAAGGCTGCCGCGGGCTGCGCCTGCGGCAGCTGACCGCAGACCCGGCCCGGAGGGGTCGGCCCGCCATACGTCCGAGCGGGCATCGCGTGCGGAGAGCGCCCGACTGGGCTGGGCGGCGCCGGCCCTTGAGCTGCCAGGTTGTGTCGGCGCCCGGACTCCTGTCCGTGCCCCAGGATGCAGGGCAGAGGCCTTTCCGCCGGCCGGCGCGCCGGAAAGCATGCGCAGTGGGGGAGAGGTACCCCCACGTTCTGCTCACAGGCCGGGTGCCTGGAGGCCGTTCAGGTACCAGAGGGGGGCGGCGTACCAGATCAGGGCGATCGCGGTGACGAGGGTGCCGCCGGCCAGGGGGAGTGCCCAGCCGGGCCACCGGCGGTGCCGGACCACGATGACCTTGGCGACAAAGGCCCCGTAGAGGAAGCACCCGGTGAGCGAGTGCAGCGCCACACGGGTGTCGGTGAACTGGACGCCGTAGGCGGTGATGCAGTGCCGGGCGATGGGCAGGGAGAGGAGGAAGGCGGTCAGGCCGATGAGGCGGTGCGTGGTACGGACCCGGTGCGGTGCGGTTTGCAGTGCGGGCAGGCGGCCGTAGATCCACAGCGCGAGGACCAGTTGGATCAGCGCCAGGCCCAGGAGCGCCGATCCCAGTTGGGCTTTCAGCAGTTGTGCGTCATCGCCGCGATTTCCGAAGAGGCTGGTCTCGTAGTTGGGGGTGTGTACCCGGCCGTACCAGAGCAGGCCGGCCACCACCGCTACCGGCAGGAGAAGCCACAGGACGTTATGGAGCCGTCGGTGGCCGGCGAGGGGAGTGAGGCCCGCCACGTGGTCGACCGCCGCCGCTCTCGATTTCACCGCCGCCGTCAGCAAGGGCTTCCAGGCCACGAGGATCAGCAGGGTAAGTGTCTCGGCGATGAGGCTGAGCAGGGCCTGTGGGGCGGGTTGCAGGCCGTTTTCGGAGAACCCGAACAATCCGGTGGTGCGGGATGCGGCGAACCCGATGAGCGTGCCGATGGCGATGGCGGCGGCGGCGATGCGCAGGAGCAGGGGTGCTGCCAGCAGGAGGAGTGCGGCCACGGCGAAGGCGGTGCTGGCCTGCAGCAGGAACATCGAGCCGATGACGTGGACGAGGCGGTATCCGTCGATGTAGAGCTGGGCGTGGATGTATCCGCTGGCCGCGAGCGTGGCGGCGAGCGCCAGGCGCAGCGCGAGGGCGGGCAGGCGCCGGGCGTTCTCGGCGTCCGCGCCGTCGATGACCGGCCGGGCAGCCACGCGTGCTTGAGGGGCCGGAGGGGCAGCACCTGCGGATTGGGGCCGGGGCCCTGGCCGGGTTTGGGAAACGGATGGCTGTCGGCCCGGGTCGCCTTCGTGCCCGTCGGGACCGTCAGTTGGCCGGGCCCGGCGGGGTCGCCGGGCCTCGGATGCCTGCCAGATCGCGAGGATCAGCAGGGTGAGTGTCTCGGCGATGAGGCTGAGCAGGGCCTGTGGGGCGGGTTGCAGGCCGTTTTCGGAGAACCCGAACAGTCCGGTGGTGCGGGATGCGGCGAACCCGATGAGCGTGCCGATGGCGATGGCGGCGGCGGCGATGCGCAGGAGCAGGGGTGCTGCCAGCAGGAGGAGTGCGGCCACGGCGAAGGCGGTGCTGGCCTGCAGCAGGAACATCGAGCCGATGACGTGGACGGAGCGGTATCCGTCGATGTAGAGCTGGGCGTGGATGTATCCGCTGGCCGCGAGTGTGGCGGCGAGCGCCAGGCGCAGCGCGAGGGCGGGCAGGCTCCGGGTGTTCATGCGAGCGTTTCGTCCTTGACGGCCAGTTCGTGCTTGCCCTGCCAGTAGTTGACGGTGCGGATGCCGAGCGCGTCCTTGAGGCGTCCGGCGGGCAGCACCTGGGGAAGTGGGGCGGGGCCCTGGCCGGGTTGGGGGAACGGGTAGCAGGTGGGGCGGGCCGAGTGGAAGGTGATGTTGCCCTCGGTCTTGCTGAACAGTTGGTGGACGTGGCCGTTGAGGCATGTGACCGAGGAGAAGCGGCGGAACATCGACAGCAGCTGTACCGCGTCGTCGGTGCCCCAGCCCCACGTCGGATACATCGCGAACAACGGGATGTGACTGAAGATGACGATGGGGGTGTCGGACGACAGGCCGGCGATGTCCTTGCGCACGAAGTCGATCTGGTCGTCGCCCAGGTGGCCGAGTTGTTCCAGGTGCAGCGTGTTGACCAGCGCGATGAAGTGCACCCCGTGGGTGTCGAAGCTGTACCAGCCGTCGCCGATGGTGTTGTGGCCGAAGGTCTGCTGGTAGGCGCGTGGTCCGTTGTCTCCGATCGAGTCGTGCTCGCCCGGCACGGTGAAGACCCGGTCGGTGTCCAGTTGCGACAGCATCTGCTTGACCTGGTCGAACTGGGCGGGGGTGGAGAGGTGCGTGAGGTCGCCGCTGTGCATGACGAAGTCGGGTCGGAACCCGAGGGAGTTGACCTGGTCGATCGCTGCGGCGAACGTCCCGGTGACGTCCATGTTGGCCGGGCCCTGGAAGCCGATGTGGCTGTCGGAGATCTGTACGAAATGCAGGTCCGCGCTGCTGGCCGGGGCCGTGTTCGTCGATCCGGGGATGTGGCTGATCACCTCTCCTGCGGTGACTGTCAGGACCACGGCACCACCGAACCAGGCGGCGTGCCGCATGAGCTGCCGGCGGGTCATGCCGTGCCCGCCACCGCCGTCGGAGTCGTGTGTGTCCTCGGTCATGGGGTCACCTCCACGGTGGCGGTCATGAACGGGTGGATGGTGCAGTAGTAGGGGTAGGTGCCGGGTTGGGTGAACGTGTAGCTGTACGTGTCGTTGGTGGCCAGGGCGGCCGACTGCAGTGGCCCGCCCGATCCTTGCTTGCTGGTGACGGTGTGAGCGTCGGGGTCGGTGTTGGTCCAGGTCACCGTCGTGCCCGCCTTGACCGTCAGTGTGGGCGGGGAGAACGCAAAGTTCTTGATCGTCACCGCGTTGGCGGCCGCTGGAGCGGAGGGCTGGCCGCCGGCAGGTGAGGTCGGGGAGGTGCCTGGTGGTGCGCTGACAGAGACCGTACCGCCCGTTCCGGAGGCACCGGGAAATCCCGCCAGGCCCTGCCCGGGTCCGGGAGTCAGCGCGCTGGTGGGTCCGGGCTGTGACGATCCGCCGCACGCGCTGAGCAGTCCGAGTGCTCCGGCAACGGCGACAGCGGCCAGACACACCGTACGCGACCGCCGGGCCGGCGGAGAGGAGCTCGCATTCATGGCCATCGTTCCTTCTGCGCGTCCCCAGCCGCACGGGCGGGTGTGGTCCGGGATCGGTCCGGGATCGGTCCGGGATCGGTCGTCTCGGCAGACAGACGACCGCGTGACGCCCGCCGGGGGATGCCGGAAGGGGTGCAACCCGGTGGGTTACTGTATGTGAGCGGACAGTACGTTCCGTGGAGCGAAACGAGTTCCACAGCGGAGTCTCGTCGTTTCACCCCGGCGGCGGGCAGTGGGACGCCTCAAGCAGGTCAGGGGCGTCCGGGCCGCTCACTGCCCCCCGCGGGGTGTCGAGCGGGTGATCGTGGTGAGGGCGTGGTGGAGGGCGGTGTCGCTCGGCGGGCGGTCGCGCCAGCGGGCGCCGATGTGGCCGTCGGGTCGGATGAGTAGTGCGCCGTGTGAGCGGAGGCCGCAGAGGTCGGTGTGCTCGTCGGGAAGGGCCTCGATGCGCAGTGGCCATGGTGCGGTGGTCTGCCGCTCCCAGTGAGTGGGGTCCGGGGTGAGCAGGGTGAACCATTCGCCGAGAGCGTCGAGCGTGGAGCGGTCGGGTGTGAGCCAGAGGTGAGGCATGCGACAGCCCGGCTCTGCGGTGGGGATGTAGTCCGTGCCTGTGTCGGATGGTTCGGGTGGGGTGCTGTTGTCGGCGAGGACGGCGTCGGAGTGGTAGGTGACGCCGAGCACGAGACCGAGTTGGGCGAAGTACCGTTCCGACCAGGGAAGTTCGACGTGGACCGGCGCCGCTTCGGCGGTTCGGCGCTGCTCGCGACGCCGGTTCTGCACGTGGAGCAGGAGCCGGGTGTTCTCCACCGCTTGACGGAGAGTCCGGTGGGCGACGGGTTGTCGCTCCGTCTCGTAGCTTGCCAGCAGACTCGGTTCGGCCCACCCGTGGAGAACGCCCGCCAGCTTCCAGCACAGGTTGTGCACATCGGCGATGCCGGCGTTCATGCCCAGGCCGCCGACGATGGGGACCGCGTGCGCGGCATCGCCGGTCAGCAGGATCCGGCCGTGGCGGAAGCGCTCGGCGACGAACGCGTTCATCACCCAGTGCTGAACCCGCAGGACGTCGGCTCGGACCCCGGCGCCGGGGCTGATGGCGCGCGTGAGGAGGTCGGACCAGTCGGCGCGTGCAGCGTTTTCGGGCGTGGGAACGAACCAGGCCCAGCCTCGTTCGGGGTAGAGCGGGCCGAACAGGCCGTGCGCGGTGAAGTAGAGGCCGGCGGGCTGGTGGGCGCACCAGCGGTCGAGGTCGGCGTCGAACACGACGGTGGTGAAGCCCCCCATCGCTCCGGGGCCAGTGGTGTCGATTCCCAGTAGTTGCCGGACGGTGGAGGTCGCGCCGTCGGCGGCGATGACATGGCGGGCCCGGACGCGGGTCTCGTCACCGCGTCGGTGGTCGACGAGCAGGGCCACGACGCTGTCGGTTTCCTCGGCCAGGGAGGTGAGCTCGGTCCCGAAGCGCACTTGTGCGTCTGCTGCGGCGAGCAGGGTGGGTTCCAGCCGATCCTGTGAGGTGACCACGCCGGTCACGGGGCTCTCGGGTACCGGCGCGTCGACCCCGACCATCGCCGCTGTGGCGAAGTCACGGTCGCACAGGGTGTCGCGGAAGCGGATGCGGCCGTACTCCGGTGCGAACGCGTTGGCCGTGATCTCGGCTGAGAGCCCGAGTTGGCGATAGATCTCCATCGAGCGCACGTTGACCAGCCGGGACCGTGGAAAGGGCGACAGTTCGCGGTGTTTCTCGACCAGTAGTACCCGCACGCCCCAGCGTTCCAGTAGCGCTCGGGCGGTGAGCCCGACTGGCCCGCCACCGACGATCAGTACTGCTACCTCGGTGTCTGCTACGGGCATGTCGAGCTTCTCCTGCTCACCTCGGGCCGGGTCTGATGGGGGCGCTTCGTGACGTGACCTTCAGCCCTGCCGGCTCGGGATTTCGGCCGGTTCCCATGGCCGGCCGATGCCGTTTTCGACTCGATGACCGCCTCGACGAGGACCCGAACCGCCGCGATCAATCTTCCTGATCCCACGGCCGACCGCCATGTCCGCGCGTCGACTGCACCCGAACGTCTCAGGCAGGCACGGTCACGCCCCCGGCCTTTCGCCGTCCGGAAGCACTCCTCGATCGCGTCCGCCGGGTTGCCGGCCGTCCTCCGGGGTGTCGGCTTGTAGCCGTTTGTCGCCCCACCTAGGCTTCCGAAAGCCACTCAGATGACATTGAGGAGCACTTCATGGGAAATCCGACGGCCACTCCCGGGCAGCCACTTCCGAAGTTCGAGGAAGCCAAGGGGCTGGGTCCGCAGGACGGCCAGTTCGTGCGCGATCTGGTGGATGTGCTGGAAAAGCACGGAAATCTCGACCGTTTTGGCCTGTGTCTGCTGCACGAGCACTTTCCCGTCGCGTGCGACGAGGTCCTGGTCGAGACCCATGACCTCGCGGCACGCACGCTCCAGATCCGGGTCGACAAGGCGGACGCGACCGGTCACACCAAGCCCTCGCAGTGGCGGTTCGTGAAGAGCGGACACGGC
Source organism: Streptomyces sp. LS1784 (assembly GCF_020103755.1). GTDB lineage: Bacteria > Actinomycetota > Actinomycetes > Streptomycetales > Streptomycetaceae > Kitasatospora. Next base: position 12,578 of record NZ_JAHSQD010000001.1, on the reverse strand, counting down.
AGCGGTGAGGTCGAGAGCCACGCCTACCAGGTGATCCTGCAGTGCAGTCCGATCAGCGGGTGCCCGGGAAGCAGGAGCACACCGCGTTGAAGAACGAGGACGGCGGCGAGGCGGACACGAACACCTCGCCGCCGTCGCACGGTTGCAGCCCGAGAGTCCGCAGCACCGCGGTGTACCGGTGGGGACTGTGCGCCGTGCCGTTGCTGGTTCTCCTGATTTTCTGGGGTGGACAGTCCGCCCGAGCGGATTCCCCGCCCGCGGGCAGCTGCCATACGGAGCAGTTGACTGCCGCCCAGGTGGACGTCGAACTCACAATCGCCAACCACACCCACAACACGGCCGAGGGCCGGGGAGTCATGACCGTCCGCGTACCCAGGTCCTGGGAGTACGCCGAGGGCCTGCTGCTGCAGAAGAGTTCTGTTGCCTACCGCGACGCGATGCACTGTCTCCTGCGCGACGAGCAGGAGTCGGGGCGGCCCCCGGAACAATACCTGCGCCAATACGAGTGGCGCTCGTCCAACCCGGCGGTGAGCACCGAGCCCGGCTTGGTCAAGGTCGAGTACCCGACGATCTTCTGGTTCGACCACGGCGGCACGTTCCTCGTCGGGCCGTGGGAAATCGATGTGCAGCCCGGCCAGTGGAAGCTGTCCCTCGTTCCGCCGACGGCTCTGGCGGGGGCCCGCTGGAACTCGGTCAAGGTCGATCTTGGCGGCCTGGAGGCATCCAGCATGACGCCCGAACCCTCGACCGCCGGCAACGGGAGCATGGTGTGGAGCGACCCCGACCCGCCCCAGGCGTCGAGCTCCTTGATGATGGTTCAGGTGGCTCCCCCATGGCAACGCGCATGGGCGGCGGTGAGCAGCAACGATGCGCCGTTGCTCGTCAGCAACAAGATCGGGCAGGCCACCTGGTGGGTGGTCATTTCCGCCATCGTCGCGGTGGCCGCTCTACGAGCCCGCCGCCGGCCGGCCCACGACGAGGCCACCGCGCTCGAGATCCGCAGCAGCACGGTCCTGCTGCAGTGGGGTGTGGCCAGCGCCGTCATCATCCTGACGTTCCTGCTACCGCAGTACGCGCTCCTCGACCAACGCTGGATGATCCTGACCGGGATTCTGGTCGGCTGGGCGTTGACGGCCACCGCCCGTCCGAAGAGGTCGGTGCTGCTGGCCGCCTCGCTGGTGGCGGCGGCCGGCGGCCTGGTAGCCGCCTGGCCGTCCCTGTTCAGTCTCCCCGAGAGCCTCTCCTTCTCCGGGACCGGGCCCGTCCACGGCTTCGCCCCACTGGTGGCCACGACCGCGGCGCTCCTGTGGCTGTGGCTGACCGGCCTGGCGCTGTGGATGTGGCGGCTCGCGTGTGAGGGCGGGCTGATCCGGCCACCGACGTCACCCTGGCGGCTGCGCCGCGTCGGACCGGGACTTGCCGTGGCCACCCTCCTTCTGCTCGGATGGCAGTGGTGGACCCAGGCCCGCGGGTGGGAGCGGGCCAGCTGGCTGAGCAACCGCGCGATGCCGGAGTACGGTTGGCTGCACCGGTCCTTCCTGAACGAGCGTCTGGTGTCCTACGCGACCCAGATCCCCTCGTGGTGCGCCTCCTGGACCTGGGTGCTGACCGGCATCGCCGTCGTGGCCCTGCTCCGGGCCAGGGACCTGGCGTTCCCCGTGCCGCGCGCGTATCCCACCAGGCTGGACCGCCTCCTGCTCGCCGTGTTCTTCGCCGTCGTGGTCGCCTACCGCCAGGGCTCGTTCGCCGGCAGCCAGGCCGTGGCTGTCCTCTGGCTCGTCCTGGACATCGCCGGGCTCTACGCCCTGCTGGCGGTCGGGAGCCGTTGGGCGGTCCTGGCCCATCACCTTGAGGGAAGCGGGAACACTCCGAGGCTGAGCGAAGCGATCACGGAGGCGAGCCGCTCCGGCCTCATCGTGCGTGCCCGCCGCTACCGGGAGCTGACCGACGAGCTCCGGGACATGGGGAAGAGCGAGGGAGCCGCCGGCCGACATGCGGCGGAGAAGGAACGGCACGCGATGGAACGGGAGCTGAGCGGGCTGCACCGCTGGCGATCGCCGACCGGAACCGCCGACACGGCACGGGCCTGGCTACCCGGCCAGTACACGATCATGGACGTCGCCCTGAGCTGGGGCCCACACGCCAGGTGGTGGGAGAACGCCCGCCGGGCAGCCCTGTTGGCGGCCGCCTTCGGCCTTCCGGGCACTCTCGTCATCCTCTGGTTCTCCTACCAGGCGGAGCAGACCCAGTGGATGTACACCGCGCAGGACTCCTTCGGGGCACCCAACATGGTCAGGCTGTTCTTGACCTTGGAGCTCGCCTCGGCAGGCGCGGGCCTGGTCCTGGGCGGGCTCTGGCGCCTGCTGCCCGGACGCCGCGGTCCGGCACGCGCCCTGAGCCTGGTCGCCGTCTACACCCTGCTGATCGTCATGGGGACCCTGGGCGACCTCATCACCGACCAGCCGCTCGGCAACGTGGCCATCGCCACCTGCCAAATGCTTCTGGTACTGACCCTCACCGGCCTCGCCATGGACGCGGACACCTTCCATGCCGAGCGGCGTCTGTGGCCCAGCCGCTTCGGACTGCTGCTCTGGATCTACCAGCTTCGCGGTTTCTCCGCACAGATCGCCTATGTACTGGCCCAGTTGGGCGCACTGATCGTGATCGCGAAGTTCTTCATCGGACCCGACATTCGGAGCATGAAGCCGCCGTAAAGTCACAATTCGCGCGAGGTGGTGAGTTGCCTCGGAACGCGGCCGGAGGCGCGGAGTTCCTGCAGGTCGGGGATGCGGCTGTCGACGGTGCCGGGGCTGACGCCGAGGATCTCGGCGATCGAGGTGATCGAGTTCTCGGGGTCGGCGGGCATGTCGCGGACGACGACAGGGCCGGTCAGGGTCAGCGGGTCATCGGAGTGAACAGGTCGGGGTCGATCGTCTGGGCCATGGCGTGGTGTCCGGTGTCGTTGGGGTGGAGGTGGTCGCCGGAGTCGTAGTCGGGCCGGATGCGGGTGGGATCGGCCGGGTCTCTGAGTGCGGCGTCGAAGTCGATCACACCGTCGAAGAGCTGGCCCTGGCGGATCGCGTCATTGACGGTTTGCCGGCAGTGTTCGCCGGCGGTCTCGTAGCGTCCGAAGCCGCCGTAGGGCGGGATGGTCGTGCCGACGACCTTGACGTCCCTGGCGTGGGCCTTGGCGACGAAGGATCGCAGTCCGGCGATGATCGCGGCCGGATCGTACTGGTGGGGGGTCTGTTGGATGTCGTTGATGACGTCCGTGAGCACGATGGTGCCCGCTCCGGGAACGTCGAGGGCGTCCCTGTCCTCGCGGGTCAGGGAACTGGGCATGGTGGGGCCGTTGTCGGTGAGCAGCCTGGTGGCGCTGATGCTGGCGTTGACCACCTGGTCCGGCCGGCCGGCCTGCTGCAGGCGGTGGGCGAGTTCGCTGGGCCAGGATGCGCCGGGTGAGGCCTTGTAGCCGTCGGAGACGGAGGCCCCGATGATGACGATGGACTTCGCGGCTGCCGCGTCGGGCTTCGGAGCTGGGGCAGCGGAAGCCGAGACCGTGGCCGGAGGATGCTGGGCGGGCGTGTGAGCCTGTGCCGTCGGCCTGTCAGCGGGTGTGCGCAGGATCGGGGTTGGGGGCGGTGTGTCGCAGCCGGCCAGGGCGGCCTGCGTGGCAAGGAGGACAACGAGCACACCCGCGCGCATCCGTAGCGTGGTCGGCATGTCAGTCCCTTCTTTCCCACTGGCTGGGCACGTGGGTGTGTGCGGTCATGGAGCGGCGCGATGCGGGTTGTGATCGGAGCAGTAGTCGTCGGCCGGGGCGTTCGACGCCGGCGTACAGGGCCCAGGCAAGAGTGAGCGAGAGGGCGAAGGCCGCTGCCGTGGTGGCAAGGGCGGGGACGGTGGCGAGGTGGGGCTGGTCGCCGAACAGGGCCTCGCCGGTGCGCATGACCAGGATGTGGATCATGTAGAAGGCGAAGGACCACTCGCCGAGCCGCACCAGGCGCGGGTGGCGCCAGAATGAGGGGGCGCCGGTGAGGTCGGCCCTGGCGGCAGCGGGGATGAGCATGGCCAGGCCGAGCACGGTGCAGGCGGCGTAGCCGTATTCGCCCGGGAGCTGGGCGACGAGGAAGTAGCCGATCAGCGTGGCCGCCAGGGCGACATCGAGTCCGGGGCCGCGCCAGGTGCCGGTCTTGACCAGGAGGCCGAGCGTGACGCCGAGAACGAATTCCGGGAGCCGGGGGAGCGGGGAGGAGTAGAGCGTCCAGCCGAGGGCGTAGCGGGTGTTCGCCCACGGCATCAGCACGAGGAGCGTGCCTGCGGCCAGGGCGGTGGCGGCAAGGGCGCGGGTGGGCAGGCGGCGCAGGCCTGCGTACAGGACGGGGAAGGCGGAGTAGAAGAAGGCCTCGCAGACCAGGGACCAGCTGACCGGGTTCAGGGTCTGCCACCACTCGGGCTTCCAGGAGCTGACCAGCAGCAGGTTCGCCGCCGCCTCCCGGGCACCTCCGGGCCGAAGCCCGGGAACCAGGCTGTAGGCCAGCACCAGCGCGGTGATGGCGGTGACCAGGTGGACCGGGTAGATCCGGGCCAGGCGCCGCCGCCAGAAAGTGCGGGCCCGTTCCCCGGGCAGGGCGGACCAGGCCAGCACGAACCCGGACAGGATGAAGAAGAACGACACTCCCACGGCGCCGGCCCCGAACGCCCAGTTCACCAGGCGGCCGCTCCGGCCCTGCCCGAAGTAGCCGAAGTTGCGGACGTGGTAGACGAAGACCGTGAACGCGGCCACCCAGCGCATCCCGGTCAGCGACGGCAGCTGACCACCGCCGGGCCGCTGCGGGGTTTTCGGGGTTGATCGTGGCTGTGTTCGCTGTGCTGTCAGGGCCATCGGGGGCACCGCCCGGCGGGTGGTGGCGTGGCTGCGCATGTGAGGGCAGGCATCAGGAACTCCTGTCATGAGGGTGTCGGGTCACGAGCGCGGGAGCGGCAGCTCGGGACGGGTGCCCCGGCGGACGGCCGACAGGTCCGGGAGCGTCGGCCGTCCGCTGTGAAACCGAGGGTCGTGCGCGTCCGGGGCGGGGAGACTTCCGCCAGCCGCTCGGCGAGACCGTGCCTGCACCTGCCCCGGCCCGGCGCCCGCCCGCCGGCGGCCGCGGCCTCACCTTCTCCGACCCCGGCGGATCCGAGCGCTACCACCACGGGTAGCCCCCGCGACTGCGAGACGCCCGTGGGCACGGTCATGGCCCTACTGGAAGTGAACGGTACCGGGCGGCGGGGCCGGCAGGCAGTCCGGGCCCGATCCGTCCAGTAGACCTCCTGTGATCGCCCCGTAGGCGTGGGCGGGGTCGGTCTTGGCGAGCGGGAAACCCACCATGAGCAGCTTGTCAGCGGGGATCTTGCTGGGGCGGATGTAGAGAACGGTCTTACCGTCTTCCCAACCGATGTCCCAGCCGTTGGTGCGCAGACTGATGTCGCCGGGGGCGGGGTTTGCCGAACCGGACGGTGCCGGGGGCAGCGTTTCGCTGTGGGGCGGTTCCGGGCTGGGGGATGTGGACGGGGACGTGGATGGGGACGTGGACGGGCTGGGGGATGCGGACGGGTCGGGGTTGCCCCGCGGGGTGGTGGTGCAGTCGGGGTCACCGGCCAGCACGCGGCTGTGAACGCCGATACGGTCCAGGTCTTCCTGCAGCTTGTCCAGGTCGATCTTGCCGGCCGGGTTGACGATGGTGAGTTTGACGAGGTCGCTCTCGTTGTTCTGCAGGGTGTAGGCGGCCGCGGTCTGGGTCGGAAGCGCGGTCAGGGCGACACCCGCCACGGCGGTGGCCAGGCCCGAGGCCAAGCCGACCGGGACCCAGCGCACGCGGGCGCGGCGGCGGGGTCGGGCAATGGCCGACTGGTCGGGGTGCGGGCTGTCCGCCCGCTGTTGGACGTGGTTCTTGAGCTCGTGCATCAACCGCTCCTCGAAGCGTTCGGCGTTCATTCAGGCCTCCACCAGGGACGAGGGGGGCGGAGCAGATTCGAGATAGGTGTCGGGCTGCTTCAGGGCCTTGCGAGCCCGGTGCAGCCGGACGCGGGCAGCCACGGTGCTGATACGAAGTGCCTTGGCGGCCTCGGCGACGCTCAGACCGTCAACCGCCACCAGTTCCAGCACCTCCCGCAGTCCGAGCGGCAGCAAAGCGATGCGTTCCAGCAACTGCCGTGAGGCGCGCTCGGCGTCGATGCGCTCCTCCAGCCGTGCGATGTCATCGCCGTCCAGCAGTCGGTGGCCGGCTATTCGGTCCTCGGCCGCCCAGATCCGCGCCGCGCGCCGTTCCTGGGACGCGGCCACGTTGCGGGCGATGCCATGCAGCCAGGCGATCGGGGTTCCCAGCTCCGACCGGTACCCGCCGGCGGCGGAGATCGCCGCGAGGAAAACCTCGGCGACCAGGTCGGCCGCAGTGTGCGGGTCCCGGGTCCGCCGGGTCGCGTACCGCAGCACCGCTTGCACGTGCTCGCGGTAGAAGGCCTCGAACGCTTCCGGATCCTCACCGATCCGCGCGACCAGGCCGCTGTCCGGCGGTTGCCTCACATCGACTCCCTTGTCTGTCCGTCCCCCATCTCCTCTTGGTGATGCACGACAGGAGCGTTACATCCGAACCTGAATCCACCCCGAGGGCCTCGGCCGCGGCGGCATGATCCAGACCGGCCCATGCCTGGCTCTGTCACATCCGCGCACCCGAGTTCCCGTGACCCCGCTCACACCGGCAGGAGACCCCCCGGCCGCCGCCGCAGCCGGCTGTCCGCCAGGGCCGCGCCCAGCGGCGTGTGCTCGTAGCGGACGGCCCGGTCGACACGGATGCGGGTGACCAGACCGGCGCCGCGCAGCACCGCCGGCGGTCGCGGGCCTCGCCGCCGCCCTGGCCGCGGCTGCCCTCGCCCTGGACGCGATACGCCACGCCGTGCGGTGAACAGCATTCGGTAAGTCGGGCGGAGGAGGAGCTGTTCCCCCGCCGGGGGGAGCCGGTCCCTCCCCGCGGCGGAGGCCGCGACCAGGGGTGAGCCGGGAGGTTGGAGGCAGTCGGGAAACAGCCCGACTCCACTCTCGCCACTGAGGACTGACCATGCGAAAGCTCACCACCGCCGTCGCACTCACCACTGCGGCCGTGGCCCTTGCAGCCGGGACGGTCGGTACTGCCGCGGCCGCACCCGCGCCGGCCACCCCCGTACCGGCCCAGCACCTCGCCCTGTACAGCTGGACCCTGCTCAACGAGTACGGCCCGGGCCCCAACCCGGGCGAGCGGCTCACCGCGCAGGTCAGCGCCCGTACGGTCGACGGCCACACCCGGGGGCACGCCGTGGTGCAGCACGTCTTCGAGAAGAGCGGCACCATCCGGGCCGAGTTCGACGTCGACTGCCTGACCGTCGACGGGAGCGGCGCCATCACCGTGACCGGGCCCATCTCGCAGACCGTGGTCACCCCGATCGGGGGCGAGCCGTACCTCTTCGAGGAGGGCCGGCACCCCGAGGCCGGTCTCACCTTCTACCCGGCCGACGAACAGCACCAGCGCCGGGTCGGCTGGAACCGGACCAACCCCCAGATGCATACCGAAGTCGTCAAGTGCGGCGCGGTTCCGGCCGGCTTCTGGGTCATCGACGGCGGGACCTTCCTGCGCCGCTAGGGGAACGTGTCTCAGTGACCGGTAGCCGCTGTAACCAACAGGTCAGGTCGGGTGGGTGGTCCAGTGGCCGAGCCGGCCCACACTCTGGGGAGCGTGGGCCGGGCGGCTACGCGCTGCGGCCCAATCCGAAGCGCGTTGCCAGCTGACCGGCCAGGTCGGTGGCGGGAGTGCTGCCGTCGACCGTGATGATGCCGAGGGCGTGACCGTCGGCCTGGTGGCGGACTTCCTCGTCCCAGAGGGCATCGCGGGCGAGGCGCATGGTCAGCATGGTCGCGGGATCATTGCTGCCCCAGTTGGCTTGCGCACGGGCGGGATCCGCGTAGCGCGCACGGAGTGCGTTCTGCCGGAACCCGGGTGTGGGCAGGAGAAAGACCGCTTGGTCGGACCGGTGCAGCAGCGGTGCGAGATGGCCGGGCAGGATCCCGAAGTAGTCCACCAGGATGATGTGATCGGCCGGCATGGCGAGCAGGTCTTCGGTGACGAAGCCGATCGTCTCTCCGTGCAGACCCGCCATCGCTTGGAACACCTGTCGCGGGGTGCGGCCCTCCCACATTCCGCCGGGTGGCACTCCCCGCATGGCGGACAGGTGAGGGTGGCGCTGCGGCGTGCATCGCGCCAGCCAGCTGTGTTCCGCGCGGTCGCCGTTGTACACGTGGACGCCGTGCCGGTCGGCCAGTAGGCGGGCCAGCGTGGTCTTTCCGGCAGCCGTACCACCGGCGATCCAGCGTACGTGGGCGAGTCGATCGGTCAGTTCTCTGCTGGTCGCGGTGTCCGGGAATGGAGAATCCATGGGTGCCATGGTCCCGGTCTCGGCCTGGAAATTTCAGTCTTGTTCTTGTGCGGTACATGACCGACGCTGAAAGAGAGGGGTTGGGAATCGCTCCGTCAGCTCGTATCGCCGGCCCCGTGATTGGAACATATGGCGGGAGCCTCTGGGGGCTGTGACCAGTTGGTGTTGTACGTCGGGCGCCCCGGACTTCCGCTCGATCGCCCGGTTCCGCCGCCGTCATCTGTACGCCCTCGCCGGCCTGTTCCTCCAATTGCTCCACCTCGCGCAGAAGCTCGGCATGGTCAAGATGGGGCCGCGTTGCCCTGGACGGCACGAAGCCGGAGGCCGGCGCCCCCAAGCGCAAGGCCTTCCGCCATGTCCAGGACGAGGAATGCCGCCGGCAGTGCACCGACACCACCGGCGAGCAGGCGGCGATCGTCTGAACGGCCCGGAGGCAGGCCAGATCACCCGCCACCGGCACGCAGGCGCGGAAAAACGGCCGGTAACTGGCGATCACATCCACGCAGCCAGTTGCCCGTTACGGACTCACACTCCTGGCTGACGGGGTGTCTAAAGAGAACGTAGCGGCCCACGCTGTTCCTGCCAAGACGGCTGACAATGTGTACGGGATCGCCTACGAACCGTCACGCTTGCGCAGCTCCGATCGGCGTGGCGGAGGGGATCTTTCCGGCATATCGAACGCGTGACGGAAATGTGCTGGTGATCCGTAGATCTTTACCCCACCATCTCCCAGGGCACACCGCCCATTTCTCGCCGACCACAAGTCGATGCAGCAGCAGCCCTCAGGAGAGAGTGATGAGTTCGACGGGACTTCCCCCGCTGGAGCCGGCCGCGCCGCTGGCCGCCCTGGTTACCGCGCAGGTCAGACGGACCCCGGACGCCACCGCCGTGATCGACGGCACGCGCCGGCTGACCTACCGTGAACTGGACGCCGCGGCCGAGGCGATGGCGGGCCGACTGGCCGCCGCCGGTGTCCGGGCCGAGACACTGGTCGGAGTCTGCCTACCGCGAACGGCGGACCTGGTGGTCAGCCTGCTGGCGGTCCTGCGGGCCGGCGGCGCGTACGTGCCGCTCGACCCGGCGTACCCACGCGACCGCCTCGAACTGGTCGTCGGCGACGCGCAGGCCCCCGTCGTGGTCACCGACCGCGCCCACGAGCACCTGCTGAACGGTGCCGGCGCTACCCTCCTGTACGTCGACGGCGAGAGCCCCTCCGCTCCGCTCGACCCGGCCGCCGAGCGCCCCACCACCGGCGACGCCGCCACCGACGCGCTCGCCTACGTGCTCTACACCTCCGGCTCCACCGGCCGCCCCAAGGGCGTCTCGGTCACCCAGCGCGGCGTCAACGCCATGCTCCGCTGGGCCGCCGGCACCTACACCGCCGCCGACCTCGCCGGCGTCCTGTTCGGCACCTCCGTCTGCTTCGACATCTCGGTGTACGAGCTGTTCCTCCCGCTCTCCGTCGGCGGCACGATCATCGTCGCGGAGAACGTCCTCGCCCTGCCCGAGCTGCCCGCCCGGGACGAAGTCACCCTGGTCAACACCGTGCCCAGCGCCATGGCGGCGCTGCTGCGCGGCGACGGCCTTCCCGGCGGCGGGGGTCTGCCGGGCACCGTGCGCGTGGTCAACCTGGCCGGCGAGGCCCTGCCCCGCCACCTGGCCGACAAGGTCTACGCCCAGCCCCGGGTCGAGCGCCTCTACAACCTGTACGGGCCCACCGAGGACACCGTCTACTCCACCTGGTCGCTGGTCCCGCGCGACGAGACCGGCGAGCCGGTCATCGGCCGCCCGCTCGACGGCACCCTCGGCCACGTTCTCGACGAGCACCGGATACCCGTGCCCGACGGCGGCATCGGCGAGCTCTACCTCTCCGGCGAGGGCCTGGCCCGCGGCTACCACGGCCGCCCCGACCTCACCGAGGAGCGCTTCGTCCACGTCGACGGCCTGCGCTGCTACCGCACCGGCGACCTGGTCCGCCGCCTGCCCGACGGCGACCTGGAGTACCACGGGCGCGTGGACCACCAGGTGAAGGTCCGCGGCTTCCGCGTCGAGCTCGGCGAGATCGAGGCAGTGCTCGCCACCCACCCCGCCGTCGAGTCCGCCGCCGCGGTCGTCCAGCGCGACGAGGCCGGCGACTACCTGGCCGCCTTCGTCCAGCCCGCCCCCGGCGCGCCCGAGCCGACGCCCGCCGAACTGCGCGCCCACTGCGCCGCCGCCCTGCCCGGCTACATGGTGCCGCTGGCCGTCGCCGTCCTGGCGCAGATGCCGCTCACCCCCAACGGCAAGACCGACCGCAAGGCGCTGCCCCCGGTCGCCCGCAGCCGCGCCGGGCACGAGCTGTTCGTCGCCCCCCGCACCCCCGTCGAGACCCGGATTGCCGAACTCTGGCAGGCCCTGCTCGGCGTCCCCGAGGTCGGCGTCCACGACGTCTTCCTCGACCTCGGCGGCCACTCCCTGCTCGCCGCCGGCCTGCTCGCCCGGATCGAGCGCGAGTTCGGCACCCGGGTGCCGCTCGCCGAGTTCTTCGCCGCCCCGACCATCGCCGCCCTCGCCGTCCGGGTCGCCAACGGCGGCGGCGGCCGGGCCTCCGTCGAGCCGCCCCGGCGCCAGGCCGAACTGCCCGCCCGCGCCACCGACTTCCAGCGCGAACTGTGGCTGCACGAGTCCATGCAGCACGACAGCCCGCTCTACAACGTGCCGCTGCGGATCCGCGCCGAGGGCGCCCTCGACCGCGAGGCGCTCGGCCGCGCGCTCACCGAGGTCGTCCGTCGCCACGAGGCGCTGCGCACCGCGCTGCGCGGAGCCCCGATCCCGACCGAGCACGACCCGGTCATCGCCGACGTCCGCCCCCCGTACGCCGTCGACGTCCCGCTGCTCGACCTCACCGGGCCCGACGGTGCCGCGCCCGACGAGCAGACGCTCGACGCCGCGCTGCGCGCCGAGGCCGCCCGCCCGCTCGACCTGTCCGACGGCAGGCTGCTGCGCGCCCTCGCCGTGCGCACCGGCGAGGACCGCCACGAACTGCTGCTCACCGTGCACCACGCCGCGATGGACGGCTGGGCCGCCGGACTGCTGCTCACCGAGGTCGCCAGCGCCCACCGCGACGGTGAACTGCCCGAGCCCGCACTGCAGTTGTCCGACGTCGCCCGCTGGGAGGAGCGCAACGTCGAGGCCGGCCGCGAGGCCGCCGAGCGCTGGGGCGAGCGGCTGCGCGGCATCGAGGCCGACCAGCACCTGCCCGGCGACCGCCCGCACCCCAACCCGCAGGACGTCGCCGGCCGCCGGATCTCCCGCCGGCTCGACGCCGGCCTCGTCACCGGCGTCGAGAAGTGGGCCGCCCAGGAGGGCGCCAGCCTCTACATGGCGGTGCTCGCCGCGCTCGGCGGGATGCTGCACCGCTACACCGGCCACACCGACGTCGCCGTGATCAGCCCCTTCGCCGTCCGCCCGGTGCCCGAGCTGGAGACGGTGCTCGGCTCGCTGATCAACACCGTCGCGCTGCGCTTCGACGTGACCGGCACCGACACCTTCCGCGAACTGCTCGCCCGGGTCCGCCCGACCGTCCTGGAGGCCGCCGAGCACAGCGGCCACCCGTTCGTCGAGCACGCCCGCCGCTCCGGCGGCTCGGCCGGCCTCACCGCCTCGCCGATCTCCCAGGTGCTGCTCGCCGTCCAGAACCACCCGGTGGCCGGCGTCGAACTGCCCGGCCTGCGCCTGACGTTCGTCGGCGAGGTGTGCAACAGCGCCGCGAAGACCGACCTCTCGCTGTTCCTGGAGTTCCCGGCCGACGGACCGCTGCTGTCCGCCGAGTACCGCACCTCCCGCTACGAGGAGCGGTCCGTGCGCGCCGCGCTCGACCACCTGGTCGCGCTGCTCGCCGCCGCCGTCGCCGAACCCGACCGCCCGCTCGGCGAGCTGGCCATGCTCTCCGCCGCCGAACTCGTGGCCGACGAGCCGGTCAACCGCACCGAGGCGCCGATCCCCGACGCCCGGCTGCACGAGCTGGTCGCCGCCCAGGCCGCCCGCACCCCGGACGCGCCCGCCGTGTCCGCCGCCGACGGCACCCTCGGTTACGCCGAACTCGACGCCGCCGCCAACCGGTTGGCCCACCTGCTGGCCGCCCGCGGCGCGGG